>NZ_JAUOEQ010000034.1:0-51929 GCF_031931965.1 Shewanella sp. SP2S2-6
TCCAAATAAACACAAAAGCCCTAGCATAAACCGCTAGGGCTTTTGTGTTTATACGCTTCGCGAAAACCTATCTCGATGTCGCCCCGCCGCAAAGCGGGCTCCCCAGCTGCGCAATACATTGCTCCGCGCGACACATCATCAAAATGCTGCGCATTTTAGGCAATGATGACTCGCCCCCATGTATCCCCTTCGGGGATAAAAGAAAGTAGGTCATCGCTAAGCGCCTCATTATCTCGTAGAGATGTAACGAAGCCAGCTGAATAAGCTGGCTTTTTTGCGTCTGTAGTTTGGTTAAATCAGCGTTAATACAGAACATTGTTCTATTCGTTTTAGCTCTGGTCATTTCGCTAGTTCTTTACGTTTTTTCCTTCCTTTATTTCAGACTTTTATACTCTAAGTTGATTATTTACATCAAGATCTCGCTTAGTTTGATAAGTCCTTTTGCTTAGTGGTTAGTTTCCCGTTAGCATACAAAACTATTCACATTTTTGTTAAAGGCTGTCTGTTGCCTATGCTTCGTAAGCTTTCGCTCGCGGTACTGCTCCCTCTGTGTATGCTGACACTATATTTAGTGTTGGTCATAGGCGAGTACCTGTTTGAAAGCGATCAAGTGCGTGCTGAATTGGCGCAGCGACAATCAACACTGATAAAGCAGCAGTTGTTCCGGATGCAGAATGTGGTTCAATCGGCGCAGGCTTTACAGGATGTGGAGCGGATCGAGCAGGAGGTTTCCTTAGCTGCGCTGGATATGGGCACTATGGTTTATATCTTAGTTGATGCTGATAGCCGTATTCGTTTTGCAAACCATACTGTTTGGCGTGATAGCAATGCCATGCAAGTCATTGATGGTTATGATGCTACTCGTCATCGTGCTGTGGTTCAGGCTTTCCTGCCACAAATTCTCGTTAATCTCGAACGTTTAACCATTCAAGCATATTATCCCGTCTTGCCTCAGTATGGTGGTGCGGTTGATTTGATTTATCTTGAAGCCGATTTAGCGCCTTTAGTTGCCGAAGCTTCCGCTAAGTTACAACAACGTTTTATGCGGGTTTGGGGACTGGGTGGATTATTACTGATTGGTTTTACCTTCATTCTCTATTTCCTGTTGATCCGTCCATTCCAAATATTAAGTGAGGCCGCTAAACAGGTAGGGACTTCTTCCTTTTCGACATCGATCCCATGGAGCTCATCAGAAGTCTTATCATTGCAAGCCAGTTTGCAGCAGGTACATGAACGTTTGAGTCGTGCCGTGAAACAGTTGAATGACAGCGAACTGCGCTGGCTGTTTGCGGTGGAAGGTTCGCGGAACGGTATTTGGGATTGGGATATCAGCACGGGTGAGGTTTTTCTTTCTGATCGCTGGAAAGAGATGATCGGTTATGCGCCGGATGAATTAGCGGGCGTATTCCAGACTTGGGAAACGCGGTTACATCCCGATGATAGGGATATCGTACTTGATGCTTTGCAGGAGTACGTTAGCGGTAAAAGTAAGGAATTTGAAAGTGTCCATCGCCTGCGACATAGAGAGGGGCATTATGTGTGGGTGCTGGATCGCGGCATGCTGGTTGATTGGGACCCTCAAGGACGTCCTACTCGGATGATCGGCATTCATATGGATGTGTCAGAAAGTGCCAAGAACCATGCTGCGATTAATGAACTTGTGGATCAATCTGTTACGGGTCGTAAAATGTTGCCCGATGTCTTTATGGCGCGACTGTCGCAATTTTTAACCCAAGGTAATAGCTCGGGTCAATGGGGAGCATTGCTGCTTGTTGAGGTAGATAGATTAGGCTTGGTCGCGACTCTAAACTCCCACGAATTAGAGCGCTTACTCACGCAAGTGGCTGCACGTCTATCGAGTTATTTCACTGAGAATATTACCGTTGGTCGATTGGAGTCCGGTGATTTTGTTTTGCTGGCGAAAGACTTAGCGATTGATGCTTCAGTGGCTGCGCGTCGTGCTTTAGCGCTTGCGAGTGAGTTAAGGCAAGTGATTGCTCGACCATTCCATTACGGTCATCATCACTTTGAGCTCAGCGCGAATGTGGGGATTTGTTTGCTCGACAGCATAGAGACCTTAGATCCAGCTTTAGTCATGCGCCGCGCCGAGTTAGCAGCCTTGAGTGCTAAGCAACCTGGGCAAGCGGGATGCGCTTTCTATCATGCTGAGATGGATTTACGTCAGAGCCGTGATGAACAGTTACAACAGGAATTACAGACGGCATTACAGCAAGATAGCATGACGTTAATGTTCCAACCTGTGATGAATGTGCACAGTGAATTGGTCTCGGCTGAAGTGCTCACGCGTTGGTATCGTGCCGATGGCGAGTTTATCCCGCCTGCAGAGTTTGTAGCGTTAGCCGAACAGGGAGGAATGATTGCTGAACTCGATTTCTGGGTCGCTAAACGTGTGTGTCAGTTTATTGAGACATCCCATACCCAAGGCCGGAGTTTGCCGACTTTAACTCTTAATATCAGTGCATTCTCATTTGGTCAGGCAGATTTTGTTGATGCATTGATTGCGTTAGTCAAAGAGCATGGCATTACGGCTCATCAATTGGGTATTGAGCTCAATGAGGCTGCATTGTTAATGCAACCACAGTTTGTGGCTGAGCGCGTGTCTAAGTTAGTTGATGCTGGGATAGGCATCGTCCTCGATCATTTCGGTTCTGGCTCGAGTGCTTTGAGTTGTTTAGCCAACCAGCCATTAGTTGCGGTAAAATTGGATATGAGTTGTATTGATTCATTAGCCGTAATGCCACAAAGAGTGAAGGCGTTAATTGTCTCTGCGCAGCAGTTTAATTTGCACGTGGTGGCTAAAGGCGTTGAATCACTCCAACACTATCAAGCCTTTGTTGAATTTGGCTGTGATGGTTATCAGGGCTATTTATTCAGCCGAGCGCTAAACCAAGCGGACTTTATCCAGCTTGTTTGTCCTCGTCCTTTATTGCGAAGCGTTTAAAGAAGTCGAGGGCATAATTTAAGGCTTGGTTTCGATAGGCGTCTTTTTCCATAAAAATCTCATGGGCAGCCCCTGCTATCACCTTCAATTGACAATGAGTGCTCACCGCAAGATTCTGGGCCGCATTATCAACAATCTTATCTTCACTCGCTTGCAGTATCAGGATAGGCGTGCGAATTTGCGTCGTTGCCAGTACGCAAGTGTCTGCTGCATCTAAAGATTCTGTCAACCAACGGTTAGTTGGGGAACCGAGTTGTAACTTAGGGGCCGCGTCATACAAGTCTCGATAGGCTTGGTATCTACTTTGGCAATGGGTTAGCTCATTTCCTTTGAAGGGAACTGGTTTATAGTTCTGTCCTCCAAGCACATAGTTAGGTTCGCCGCCATTGAGAGTGGTATCGAGCTTACTAGCTAACCAGCGCACGAATGCTTTTGGCATAGGTAATTTGATGCCATACATGGGCGCTGAAAATGCCGCGGCGGTAAAAATATCGGGATGCTGTTTGAGATACAAAGTGCCAATCGCGCCACCCATTGAATGGCCAAGTAGCATGAGCTGTTTGTCGTTTTGTGGTAACACTTTCTTTTGCATAAACAGTGTAAAATCATCGATATAATCATTGAATCTTCGCACGTGCCCCATGTGCGGATTGATTGTCATACGATCCGACAATCCTTGGCCACGGTGATCGATGGCATAAACTGAGTAACCCTGTTGGTACAAGTCGAAGACCAATTCTTGGTACTTTAAATAGGATTCAACTCGGCCACTACTGAGAACGATTGCGGTATGTGCTTGGGGATGTTTGACCATCATATAGGCCAGCGTGATGCCATCAGCTGTGATCAGCGTGTCTTGAACAACACTTTGCCAGAAGGCTTGCTGCTCTGAGGTATTTAAATCGTGTTCAGTCGAAAATGTCGCTTTGGCTTGGCTCATACTCAGTCGCAAATCATTTGGCTTGAATGGTTTGCTAGAGTGTAACAGACAACCATGGGAGTCTGAAAATACCGACTCCCATGGTTGTGATTAACTTAGCGTGTCGCCTTTTTAGCTTCAATAAAATCATTGATTTGCTGTTCGAGGATCGACATAGGTACTGAGCCATTTTCGAGCACAGCGTCGTGGAAGGCGCGAATATCAAACTTGTCGCCGAGTTCCTGTTCTGCTTTAGCGCGTAAACGCTTGATCGTTAACTCGCCAATCTTGTAGGACAAGGCTTGTCCTGGCCACGAAATATAGCGGTCAATTTCGGTCGTGACATTATGCAGTGATAGCGCGGTATTGCTGGCCATAAAATCGATGGCTTGTTGACGACTCCATCCTTGGGCATGCATGCCTGTGTCTACGACTAAACGCGCCGCCCGCCACATTTCATAGGTTAAGCGGCCAAAGTTACTGTAGGGATCTTGGTAGAAGCCAGCCTCTAAACCTAAGTATTCGCAATACAGACCCCAGCCTTCACCGAAGGCAGAGATATAGCCATAACGACGGAAGTCAGGGAGTGACGTTAGCTCAGAGTTGAGTGATATTTGCAGATGATGACCGGGTACGGCTTCGTGCAAAGTTAAAGCTTCTAACTCGTAGAGTGGGCGCTTATCCAATGCATAAGTGTTGACCCAGTAGTAACCGGGTTCGTCATCGCTGTTCGATCCTGAATATCGTCCTGTGGTGTATTTCGGCGCAATTTCGGCGGGCACTGGCGCTATGCCGTAGGGTTTACGGGGAAGTTTGCCAAAGTACTTAGGCAGCATGGCATCGGCTTTTTTGGCAATAAATGCCGCTTCTTTGAGTAACTGTTCGGCACTGGTGGTGTAGAACTGGGGATCGGTCCGCAGGAAATGTAAGAAGTCGGCAAAGCTGCCTTTAAAGCCAACGGACTTGATGATTTGCTCCATCTCTTGGCGGATACGCTTAACTTCCTTTAAGCCCAGTTCATGCACTTCTGCCGATGTCATATTCAAGGTCGTATAGTAACGTACCCGATTCTCATAAAACTCAGCACCATTAGGTAAGCTACTGGCCGCGATATTTTCCCGTGCATTGGGAATGTACTCTTTGGTCATAAAATCATAGAAGTTTTGGTACAGCGGCAAGACTTTTTGCTCGACTAAGGCGCGACCTTCTTGGGTCAGCTGAGTTTTTTGTGCTTCAGTGAAATAGCTGGGGTATTGGGTAAAAGGTTTGAAATAACCGCTCTTTTCCACAGGGACGATATAAGCACTGATACTGTCTTCAAAGCCAGTGAGTGTCACTTTAGGTGGCGTGATTCCCTCGGCCAATCCTTGTTTTAGCCAGTAAGTTTGCTGAGCGAAATAGGCCGGGAGTGCATTGAGTTTGGCAATATAGTTGCGGTAATCCTCAAGGGTGTTGAATCTTCCCTGTGCGATTGAGGTGATATAAGCGTGGAAGCCGCTTTCCGCGGTAATGGGCAAGTAATAATCCTTAAAGCGATATAGGTCGACATCGTTTTGGATCTGATCTTCCAGTATTTGAGCGTTAATCTTATCTTCTTTACTCAAACTGCTGCGGTCGAGTGCTTTGAGCTGCGCTAATACTGCGATTTGGCCTTGATTGAGCTTAGCGAGCGCAGCTGGCGAGAGATCCGATAGCTTTCCTGCGGCACTGGCATCGCCCATGCTGTAAGCCATTTCAGGACTCGCGCTGAGCTGTAATTGCCAGCTTTGGTCGATGATCGCTTGCAGCGCGGGAGCTATGAGCTCAACTTGCGACTGTGCTGCCGATATTGTCTGTGGCGCTACGATTTGACTATTTTTTGTGGTTTGAGTAGTACTGCAGGCGCTTAATGCGCATATCAATAAACTGGGGGTTAAAAGTTTATGCATAGTCGATCTCTGATATTTTCGTTGTTATTGAACTCATTATGCCTGATGAATACGGCAGTTCCTTGTATGGATATTAAGCAGAATTGTGACTGAATGTGAATTTAAATGCGGTTGGCGCATAAATGCCCTTGAAAATGCGTGTTAAACTTAGTGTCCGCCCGCGACCAAATAACAAAAGCATTGGCTGGGTAGTTCAAATAGGGGTTAAATATGATTGATACATCCATTCCATTGGTGGATCTGCATCGTCACCTAGACGGTAATGTGCGGGTAAATACCATTTGGGAACTAGGACACCAACACGGCATTGCGCTACCTGCCGATTCTTTAGAGACTCTCGCACCTTTTGTGCAAATTCAGGGGAAAGAAACTAGCTTAGTCGCCTTCTTAAAGAAGCTCGATTGGATGGTTGGCGTACTCGCTGATTTGGATGCGGTTAAACGCATTGCCTATGAAAACGTTGCCGATGCGGCGTTGTCTGGCTTAGATTACGCTGAGTTACGTTTTAGTCCTTACTATATGGCGATGAACCATAAGTTACCGATTGAAGGCGTAGTTGAAGCGGTAGTCGACGGCGTTAAAGCGGGCTTAAAAGACTATAACGTGAAGATCAATTTGATTGGTATTTTGTCACGTTCATTCGGTCAAGCCGCTTGTACTCAAGAACTTGAAGGCTTACTCGCACATAAACAACATCTCGTGGCTATGGACTTAGCTGGAGATGAAATGGGTTTCCCTGGCGAGTTATTTAACGATCACTTTAAACGTGTTCGTGATGCTGAACTGGCGATTACGGCTCACGCCGGTGAAGCCGCGGGTTCACAAAGTATGTGGCAAGCGATTCAAGAACTTGGCGCGACGCGAATTGGTCATGGGGTGAACGCGATTCACGATCCTAAGCTGATGGAATATCTTGCTAAGCACCGTATTGGTATCGAATCTTGCCCAACCAGTAACTTGCATACTTCTACTGTGGCTTCTTATGCTGAGCATCCTTTCAGAACCTTTATGGATGCAGGCGTATTGATCAACTTAAATACTGATGATCCCGGTGTGAGCGCTATCGATATTAATCATGAGTATCGTATTGCTAAAGCTGAACTCAAATTAACCGATGCCGAGTTAGCGCAGGTGCAACGCAACGGCGTTGAAATGGCGTTTTTATCCGACAGTGAGCGTAAAGCGCTGTATGCCGCTAAGGTATAAGCTCTGAGTCATTAATAAAAATAGCTATAAATAAAAAATCCGACTCTAGAGTCGGATTTTTTTATGAGCGTTTACGAGTGCAGCGATAAGCGCTTTAAATCACGCGTGAGAATTGTTGCTGACGTGCTTTTTGGCGATAGTAAAGGTCGAAACACATACAGATATTGCGGATCAATAAACGGCCAGTTGGGCTAATAGTGATCTGTCTGTCGACGATTTCAACTAACTTGTCATCGATAAATGTCTGCATTAACTTAAGATCTTCCGCGAAATAGGTTTCGAAGTTAATCCCCAATTTTTCATCAATTTTCGCCATATCCAGTTCGAAATGGCAAATCAGCTGTTTAATCACTACGCGGCGGATTTCATCGTCACGGTTCAGGCTACAACCTTTCCACAAAGCATGGCCTTCCTTATCTATGGCTTCATAGTAAGGGCGGATATCTTTCTGGTTTTGCGCATAGCAGTCGCCAATCTGGCTGATGGATGACACGCCAAGACCTAACAAATCGCATTCTTCTTGGGTGGTATAACCTTGGAAGTTGCGGTGCAGTCTACCTTCGCGCTGTAACTTGGCTAACTCGTCATCGGGTTTAGCAAAGTGGTCCATACCGATATATTGGTAGCCCGCGCCAGTTAAGGTCTCGATAGTTTGGTGCAGCATTTCGAGTTTTTGTTTTGGCGAAGGTAAATGCTCGTCTTTGATCTTACGTTGAGCGGCAAAGCGCGCAGGTAAGTGAGCATAGTTAAATACCGATAGACGGTCAGGCGATAAATCTAAAACGCGCTGCATAGTGACGGCAAAGGTTTCTGGCGTTTGGTGTGGCAAACCATAGATTAAATCTATGTTAGTTGACACAAAACCCATGGCTTTCGCTTTGGCCATCAAGTCGAAGATAAATTGCTCATCTTGTTCGCGATTAACGGCAATTTGCACTTCTTTATTGAAATCTTGTACGCCGATGGAGATCCGGTTAAAACCCGCTTCTTTCAATGTGTCTAGCATTGACAGTTCTATCTCGCGAGGATCGACTTCAATCGAGTACTCGCCTTCTTCCGCAAAGTTAAAGTTAGCTTTAATCAATGACGTAAGTTTAAGAATCTGCTCAGGATTTAAGAACGTAGGTGTACCGCCGCCCCAATGCATTTGGGTTACGCTGTAATGTTTAAACAGAGGCGCACGTTTGATAATTTCTTGGCTCAAATATTCAATGTACTGATCGGCTTTGTGTTGGTGGCGGGTGATGACTTTATTACAGCCGCAGTAATAACAAAGCTTGGCGCAGAACGGGATATGAATATACAGCGACAGTTTATCGCTTTTGCTATTTTCAATGGCCGTCAGCAGGTTTTGTTCGGTGAATGTGTCATCGAACTCCAATGCCGTTGGGTAAGAGGTATAACGGGGACCGCTGTAGTTATACTTTTCGATCATCGACTGATCCCAGCTAATCTGAGTGGGCTGCTTCAAGGCGTGTCCTCCGTGGGTAAATTAGCAACAAGCGAAGTATGCAAGGTTCTTAAGTAAATAACCTTGATCTAGGTTGTAAAAATGACGTCTGTCTTTTTAGAAGTTACGCAATATCTATCAAAAAAGTACGCTTGTCTGTCGATATATGGTGGTTTTGTGCGCAGGCTCACGGGAGAAAGCAGAGTAAGATTGGAGTGGGTTTTATCGAGATGACCTCAAAACCACAACATAAGTGGTCTTGAGGTATAACAATGAGCGAGTTTAATGCATCGCTTTGGCTTGGTAATCCGCCAGTTTTTTCGCATCATCACTGATGCCTTGCTCTAATGCCGCTTCGGACTTCATTCTGATCAAGTCTAACTTCATCCTTTCTTGCTTAGGCAAGGCTTGGCGAGCATCCATTATGGGATGATCTTTAATTAGCTCAAAGTGTTTGAATAATGAAGGGTAATCAGGAGCCACGCGCTCACTCAATGACAGGATTTCAAATAATCGTCCAATTCTGACCACGCCTTCAGAGATCTCACAGCGGTCTTCAATCATGGCAGTGGCGATATAGCGGATATCATCTAAAACTTGGGCGCGTTTTGCATTCGCCGTGACTTCACGCTCGGCTTGTTCGGCCTGCTGACGCTTTTTTTGCTGCTTGAGTTTTAGGATTAAGAAGGTGGCGTAGCTACTAAGCGCTACTATGATGATAAAACCGAGAATAATGATAGCCGTAGACACAGAGACTCCTTATATGAATGGCATAAGGAGCACAGCTAAAAAACTGAGTTCCCTATGCCTTAGCACTGAGAGGTTTAGAACTTGTCTTGATAATCTTTCAGTAAGTCAGCGCCTGATTCGAACTTATCGAACAACTCATCGTCAGACAAAGACTTAACTGGTGATGAAGGTGCGTCATCATCCATATCGTCGCTAATGCCCAGTTTAACCATCAGAGCTTCAATCTTATTCAGCTGTTGATCTAACCATTTTTGATCTACATCGTTGAGATCACGGCCTTCTTCCAGCATATCTAACAGCTGATTTAGTCTTGGATCTTCTTCCAATTTCAGCAGTTTTTGCTCGTCAGTCAGCTTAGCTTGTTTCACTTTTGGCTGGGCGGCTTTATCTGTAACCACTGCCGCTGGAATCGCTAAAGCAATAGGCTTTTTGCTGCCATGACGCGGGTCTTTTTTCTTCGCGGCCTGCTGTTGCGGCGCTTGCGCTAAAATTAAGCTTTCGTTATGACGACTGCCTGATTTATTGCCAGAATCTTTACGTTTGCCAGTCGCTACAGCGCGATCTTGCTTCTTCACTCTTGGCTGTAACTTAGGGCTGTTCTCGCCGCCCTTGCGTGTTTTCTTGCTACGAGACATGGTCTTCTCAATTGTTTACAACGTATGGCCCCGCAGACTAAGGTTGAGCTTGTCTACAAGGTGCGAAATTAGGCCGAGTGTTATACCAGATTATGATGTTTTTTGCATCAAAACGAGGTCCTTTGCGGCAAATAATAGTTCAAAATCGCTATTGTTTGCTAGGTACTCGAAGGTTTGTCGCTGGTAAAAGCTCACATGGGTGAGGTTGTTCTTGTAATGCCACTTAGCAAAACCATCTAATTCAGTCAGTAACGGTGTGCTTATCGCTAACCAACCACCAGGATGCAGTAGTCGAGAGAGTAAGGCCCACTCTTTTATTGGGTACTGAAAATGTTCAAAAACGCGATAACAGCAGATAAAATCATATTCTTGCTTTAACACATCATGATTCGGGGCAAAAAAGGGATCGTATTGGTTTAACTTGTGGCCCGCATTTTCTATGGTCGCCAGACTCTCATTATCGAGTATGCGTCCAAAATTCAATCCTAATAAACGACCAGCTTGCTGCTGCTCTAATTGCGCTAACAGCGGCAAAATAAATTGCGATAGCTGCTTTTGCTTCAACGCTATGCGTGAACGACCGTATCTTTGTTTCTCTGCCGCGGGTGGTAAATGGCTATTGGCATCCGCAAAGGTTAACTCACATGTCTTGCAAACATAAAAACTCCGCTTTTTATCTTGATGAAGGAGTTGTGTCTGACTGTTATGACAAAGAGGGCATCTGGGCATTGAGTCTGCTGAACTGGTTATTAAGGCTTTGATTGTACCAATTATATTGGTCGAGTGCACATTTTAGACACTAGGGTGTGTTACAAAAGAAAAAAGGCGGCAGTTAAACTGCCGCCTTACAAAGGGTGCTTTAGCACCTTATCCTGATTCCAAGTATCCATACTTGCTATGCGACTTTCCCGGTCGGTATCCTTCTTTTTTTTACTGCTTTCCCTGCATTATTTTTGTTAACGGTCTTCCAGACACTTTATTTTTTCTGTCGCCATCCTGACCACAGTTTCCGTAGATGGTCTCGCGACACATCATTGTATAGCATCGTCATCATTGACGTTTAGTTAACCATCCGTGTTACTTAAGTACCTTCCAGTGATAACAAGCATCCAGCCAGTGCATCCTAAGCTTATCGCTTCCTTTGCGACAGTTTACATCATGTAAACTGTGTCCTGATGGGGCAAGTTACCCTGAGTGTAAGGCGTTTTGCTAGAAGCAAATTGGCGTTATCGGCCATCCCTTACAAAATTGTGCTGACCTGGATTTCAAGTGGAAATCACGACTCTTGTTATTATTAGAGAGTGGTCTTAAGTATATTATTGTTATTGAGTGTCTTTATTCTTATATCTTGAATGTTAATTATACCGAAACCTGTAAGTTATTATTAATCTTTTTGTACAAACAGATGGGTTTATCTCGGTACGGGGCTTATTAAACCGAAATCTGTGATCTATGTCAAGCATGAATCTTATGCAGTTTACGTTCACGTCAACTTGGTGGTGTGAAAAAAGGGTGATAATACACCCCTTTCTTAACTGACTAAGATTACTTCAGGCTAGAAAGATACTTAGATAGTGCGTCGATATCGCTATCGCTTAGCTTTTTAGCCACATCTTGCATCATGCCGTTCAGGTCATTATGACGACCCGCTTCACGGAATTTTGTCAGTTGGATCTTGATGTAGTTGGCGTGTTGGCCTGCTAATGTTGGGAAGCCTGCAAGTTCAGCGCCTTTACCATCTGGACCATGACATGCCATACAAGCGGTAATACCACGTGAAACATCGCCACCTTTGTAAAGTTTGGCGCCTAACTCAGGGACATCTTTCGCTTCAGCCACTTGGATTGCTTGGCTAGAAAAATATGCAGTAATGTCGAGAATATCCTGATCGCTTAGAGGCATTGCCATGCCACTCATGATAGGATCCATACGACCGTCTTTACCGCCAGTTTGCGCAGCACTACGGAAATCATGTAGTTGCTTTTGGAGGTAAGTGGCGTGTTGGCCCGCAAGTTTAGGGTACATATCGATCATACTGTTACCGTCCATACCATGGCAGGCTGAACAGACAATGATTTTCGTTTTTCCCGCTTCAGCATTACCTTCAGCAATCGCAGGTGAAGATATGGCGGCAATTACAACAGACAGCGCAAGAGCTAGCTTTTTCATGGCGTTCCAACTTCTGGTTAAGATTATTATCCTGAGCTTACTAGGGTGACCCGCAAGCGTGGTAAAATATGATTAATGTGATCGGAGTAATATTTTACACGAAAACGTGGAAAAGTAAGTAATTCTTCATAAATTATGGTATTGCGTAGAAAAATTTCGGAGTAAATAGTGACTGAATCTCGTATAGATTTTCGTAGGGCAAAGTTTTTAATCAGTGCACCTGACATTGCACATTTGGATCAATATCTGCCCGGCGATGTTGGAGTTGAGATTGCATTTGCTGGCCGCTCTAATGCTGGAAAGTCTAGTGCACTCAATGCATTAACTGAGCAAAAAAGTTTAGCAAGAACCAGTAAAACCCCTGGCCGAACTCAATTAATTAACGTATTTGAGTTAGATGCTCAGCGTCGTTTAGTTGACTTACCTGGCTATGGTTTTGCACAAGTCCCGCTTGCGTTGAAAAATAAATGGCAGCAGGCATTAGGTGAGTATTTGCAAAAACGCGCTTGTTTAAGTGGCGTGGTTGTCCTGATGGATATACGTCATCCACTAAAAGATCTCGATATGCAGATGATCGAGTGGGCGGTTGCCAGTGAAATCCCTGTGTTAGCTTTGCTGACGAAGTCAGACAAATTAGCTCAAAGCGCTAAGATGAAAACTGTAAATGAAGTGCGTCTGGCGTTGAGTGAGTTTGGTGACTGGGTACAAGTTGAGCCTTTCTCATCGCTTAAAGGAACCGGTAAGCCTAAAGTGTTGGCTATTTTAAATGAATGGTGTCATCCGCAATGGTTGACTGATGAGTTAGATGCGGCGAACAACGCCGAATAATATTGCCTGTTTTTGCATACATGGTCGAGTTTGACTGTGTATGCCGCCCCTCTGTTTTTCCTGTAATTTTTCCTTATCTTTCCCTCTTGTTAAGCTTTTATCCCTATTAACTTTTCGTCAATTTCAGGCAAAAAAATAGCCGATGACAGTGTCACCGGCCAAAAATATTAGCTCTTTTGGGGAGAAGCTAAATTCAACAAGACTCAAGCACCACCAAATTAGCTTCAATGGTTCTCAATGAAACTAGCATACAGCCAATTTACTTTTTATTAAAGTAAATACTCTAAAATTTACCTAAAGTCTGAAAAAAGAGCAAAAAAAAGCCTCAGCAAACAAGTTGCTGAGGCGCCAGAATTTGGCTCATCACTATAAGTGAAATAAAGGTCTGAAAGATAGAACATCTTAACCTCTGTACCCTACGCAGAGAATATTACTCCATTTATCTTTAAATGGAAAACAGTTTTTTCAAAAAAGAGGTAATTATGTACGCTTGATCTCAGGTTGTGAGTGAAAAAGCATCTTAAATTGATCTTAAAATTTCATTAAAAATGCTTAGCCGGCTGATTTAGCTGGGTAATCCGAAATTTATATACAAAAGAGATCAATATTTGAGATTTAATGTTTTTACTCTAAATCTGACTTAATGTTTTAATGTACGCGTGAGAGAACAACCGTTATGACACTTTTTAGCATATATAGCTTGCTTTAACGCCGTTTCGATTCGTGTAATCACACCCTTGAGTCTCCATTTGCTGCGGCAGTGTATCGATGAGCTCTACTGCTAAATGTATCAGGTAAAGATTGTGTGGTAGTGAGTTATGCATATTGCTGCCGATGAAGTTGCATCGTACTTAATGCTCTAGTATTTGTGGGGTAAGGAATGTTTGGTTGCGAGTCATGGTTTGGGTCGTCTGTTAAGTTGCGCAGCGCTTAACGAACTAGCGTGTTCGGAATGCAGATTGTTTGGCTGTGAGTCATACATTATGTCGCCAGTTAAGTCGCGCCGAACTTGATGGTCTAATACGTGCGGAGTCGAGATTGCTTCGTTGAGAGTCATACATTGTGCTGCCGATGCAGTTTTTCTTAACTTAATGGTCTGATTTGTATTGTGAAAAGATAATTTTCGCACAGTGATGAAAGGGACTCAGTATTGATGTGCTTAGAGATGATTAAGACGGGAGAGAGCTAACCTGAGTTCAAAATATTGAATTCAGGTTAGCTTTATTTACTTTAAATTATATTGATAGTGTTGGTTTTGATGTCACTAAGGTTAGTGGGCTTCATCCCAGTTATTACCAATGCCCGCTTCGGCAAGCAGTTCAACATCGAGATCGGCGGCTTGTGCCATTAAAGTACAGATTGTCTTTTTAAGCGCTTCTGCTTTATCCGCATCGACTTCAAACACCAATTCATCGTGAACCTGCATGATCATAGTGATTTCGCCTTGGGTTTCTGTCTTGATCCACTGGGCGATATTGATCATGGCCTTTTTGATTATGTCGGCAGCCGTGCCTTGCATTGGGGCATTAATCGCAGCACGTTCAGCACCTTGGCGGCGCATCGCATTACGATCACGGATTTCGGGTAAATAGAGGCGACGGCCAAACAGAGTCGATACATAACCTAGGTCGGCAGCCCCCGCACGCGTTTCTTCCATATAACGTAATACGCCTGGATAACGGGCAAAGTAGGTGTCGATATAGGTTTGTGCTTCGTGGCGTGGGATATCGAGCTGACGCGCTAAGCCAAAGGCTGACATGCCGTAAATTAAGCCGAAGTTAACCGCTTTGGCGCGGCGACGCTGTTCTGTGGTCACGTCCTCAAAGTCAGTACCAAATACTTCGGCAGCCGTCGCTCTATGAATGTCTTTACCCTCGGCGAAAGCTTTGAGTAAGCCTGCATCTTGGGATAAATGCGCCATGATCCGCAGTTCGATTTGCGAGTAGTCGGCGGCCAAAATTTTACGACCTGCGGGAGCGATGAAGGCTTGGCGTATGCGACGGCCTTCCTCGGTGCGGATAGGAATATTTTGCAGGTTAGGCTCGCTCGATGATAAGCGCCCCGTTGCAGCATTAGCTTGATGATAGCTAGTGTGCACGCGACCCGTTTTAGCGTTGACCATTAGTGGCAGTTTGTCTGTATAAGTGCTCTTTAATTTAGATAGGCTGCGATGTTCGAGGATCACCTTTGGCAGAGGGAAATCTAACGCCAATTCGACCAAGACTTCTTCCGCGGTTGATGGTGCACCCTTAGGGGTCTTTTTGGTGATCGGATAACCTAGCTTTTCAAAAAACAATACTTGCAGTTGCTTAGGCGAACCAAGGTTAAATTTCTCACCGGCAATGTCGTAGGCTTTTTCTTCTAAGGTATCGATTTTACGCGCCAGCTCGTCGCTTTGCTGGCCGAGTAACATACTGTCGATTAATACCCCTTGGCGTTCAATATCTGACAATACTTGGATCAGCGGCAATTCGACTTCGGTAAACATAGCGGCAAGTTCGGCTTCTTTCTCGAGTCTTGGCCACAAATGTTGGTGTAAACGCAGGGTGATGTCGGCATCTTCGGCCGCATAAGGCGCAGCCGTTTCCAGTGGAATTTGGTTGAAGGTCAGCTGTTTTGCACCTTTGCCAGCAATTTCTTCAAAACTGATATTTTTATGGCCTAAGTATTTGAGCGCTAAGCCATCCATATCATGGCGCGAAGCCACTGAGTTGAAGACATAGGATTCGAGCATAGTGTCGAAAGCGACGCCCTGCAGTTTGATCCCTGCATTGGCTAAGATACTGATGTCGTACTTAAGATTTTGACCGACTTTCTTCAGTTTCGGATCTTCAAGCAACGGGCGTAGTTTTTCTAGCGCGACGGATTTATTGATTTGAGTCGGCGCGCCAACGTAATCATGGGTCAAAGGCAGATAAGCGGCTTTTCCTGCCTCAACGGCGAAGGAGATCCCGACTAATTCCGCTACCATGTAATCTAAGCTGGTGGTCTCGGTATCTACCGCCATCAAGTCGGCTTGTTTAAGCTTAGTAATCCAAGCGTCTAATTCGGCTTCCGTGAGAATGCAGTCGTACTGTGTTTCTATCGCTTCGACTGGAGTCGAGTCTTCCTGTGTCTCGGCTGCCGCATCAATTGGGGTATTTGCAGTGATTTTATTATCTAAGACTTCGGCTAACCAACGCTTAAACTCCATCTCGCCGTAGCATTTGATCAGTTCATCTTTGTCCGCAGGCTTGATGGTGAGTTCGTGCCAGTCTTGCTCAAGTTCGACATCGGTTTTGATGGTGGCGAGTTCGTAAGAAAGCTTGAGCATGTCGGCATTTTCAATGATCTTCGCCGCCATGGTTTTAGAACCCCTAAAGCCGAGCTCGGCGACTTTTTCGGGTTCAGCTAATAAGTTACTCACGCTGCCGGCACCTGTGAGCATAGCGAGCGCTGTTTTCTCACCAACGCCGGGTAAGCCGGGAATGTTATCGGCCTTGTCGCCCATCAGCGCGAGCAAATCTATGATACGGTCTGGACCAACACCGAATTTACTGGTGACTTCTTCTGGGCCCATTATGGTGTCAGTCATAGTGTTGATGAGCGTGACGTTCTCATCGACTAACTGCGCCATGTCTTTATCGCCAGTGCTGATAAGCACTGCACGGTTTTCTAAACTGGCTTGGCGAGCAATAGTGCCGATCACGTCATCGGCTTCGACGCCGGAAATCGAAATCAGTGGTAAACCCAGTGCGCGAATAATGCGGTGTAAAGGTTCGATTTGCGAACGTAGATCATCAGGCATTGGTGGGCGCTGTGCTTTGTACTCGCTGTACATGTCATTGCGGAAGGTTTTGCCCTTGGCATCGAACACGACTGCGATATGGCTTGGCTGATAGCGAGTCAGCAAGCTGCGTAACATATTCACTACGCCATAAACGGCACCGGTTGCTTCGCCCTTTGAGTTTGTCAGGTGAGGAGGCGCATAATAAGCGCGATATAAATAAGAAGATCCATCCACAAGCACAAGTGGGTTTTTAGCGACGGTTGGCATAAGTATTTTTCGTTTATCGATGACTTAGATGGCGCTAAGCATGCCACAGAAGCACTATTTCAGCCATGGCAAAATGACTCCCAGCCTGTGGATAAGTCTGTGAGTGAAAAAGTCAACTGAGAATAATGGCGATGATTACGGCTTAGTGCGATATTTTTAAGTTGTTGTTTTTTATATTTATAAAAGATTTGTGTGAGTTCAATACTGTTTCTTAAAAAATCTTCCCAATTTGTGGATTTTTTATTGACTCTGTAAAATACATCTAAGGATTGGCTTAATTTTCGGCACCCGTCAGATTCGACGAATTAAGTTAGCACGATTTTTAATCAGATCAACTAGTTTGTTTGTAGTTTGTTAAAACTTAATGACATAAGAAGGATATTTTTAATGAAAAAAGTCGCAGTGTTACTGAGTGGATGCGGTGTTTTCGATGGAACAGAGATCCATGAATCGGTTTTAACGCTTTTATGCTTATCCAAAGCGGGGGCTCACTACCAATGTTTTGCACCTGATATCAAACAGATGCATGTGGTAGATCATTTCACTGGCGAGGTCGATGCTGCTGCAAGTCGTAATGTGCTGGTGGAGTCGGCGCGTATCGCCCGTGGCGAAGTTAAAGCGACCACAGAATTAGCTATCGCCGAATTTGATGCCTTGATCATTCCCGGTGGTTTTGGTGCGGCAAAAAATCTGTGTAATTTTGCGACGAACGGCAGCGAGTGTGAAGTGAACCCGCTGGTCACTGATTTTATTAATGAGTTCATCTTGGCGAAAAAGCCCGTTGGCTTTATCTGTATCGCCCCTATGATGATCCCGCGTTTATATCCCCATGGTGTAAAAGGCACTATCGGTAATGATAGCGATACTGCCGCGGCGTTTAATTTGATGGGTGGAGAGCATCAAGTCGCCACTGTGCATGAGATCGTCGTGGATGAAGCCAATCGGATTGTCAGCACTCCCGCTTATATGTTGGCTGGAAGTATTGCTGAAGCGCATTCAGGCATCGAGAAGCTGGTTGCTAAGGTACTGGAGATGACTGACGCGCGTTAGGTTTGTAGAAGTGTAAGAGCGCGTCATTGAACCAAGATAAATCCCATGCGTTCTTCTGGATTTATCTTGGTATAACGGGATTAGATTGAGCTTGAGGACTTGCGGCTATCGAATAAACCTTGGGCTAACCCTATGAGTAAGCCACCAATGTGGGCACCGTTCGCAACGGCAACCCCTAGAATATCCGTGAATCCCAATGCCAACCAAATCATCATAAAGGCCATATATGATGGCGGTAAGCCTATACCTGCCACAGGTTTACGTATCCCCATGATCCAAGTGTAGCCCACCACGGCATACACAACGCCGGATAGCCCGCCAAAGTTAGGTCCACCGACATAATATTGGATGACGTTTGGCAGTGTGCCCGCCACAAACAGCAAGATTAGCAATGGTGCTGTGCCGATTCGGGTTTCGATTTTACCGCCTAAATACCACCACCAGAGCAAGTTAAAGATGACGTGCATGGCTGAAAAATGCAGCAGGCTCGGAGTGAAAACGCGCCAGAATTGACTGAACTCTGAATTTGGTACCGCGCCAAAATAGGACAGTGCTGCGTAGGTTTGGTTGACGAACCCTAAGTTCATCGCCGCAAAAATGAGTACGCAAACCGCAAAAACGATCAACGTGACTGGGCCTGCGCCGGTAATGAATTGGGTAAACAACTGTAGCGAAGGGGCACCGTAATCTATCTTAGTTTGGGTATCGCCGTGTTCCCACGAGGCTTGCAGATATTTACTGTCGTAGGGATGAGCCATGAAATGGGCAAACTCTGTGCGCGCTTGCTCCAGATCTTTGTCATGGATGACGAGAATGGCGACACCTTGCTCCAGCGGCTCAATTTGGCAGTCAATGTGTTCACCTTTGAGGTAATCGACAAATGCCTGCGCGGCTCTACTGTTGGGGAGTCGGCCAATTTCTATCATGCATTTGCCTCATGCCAGGCGCTATAGCCGCCGTCTAGACTGTAAACGTCATCAAACCCTTGCTCGCATAAATACTGTGCCGCATTTTGGCTGCTCATACCGTGGTAACAAACCACCACTAGCGGGCTGTCCATATCGGCTTGGCTAATAAATTGCGCTAGGTTTTCGTTATTCAGGTTAGTTGCACCTGCAATATGGCCGTTGGTGAAGCTATTGCCATCGCGGATATCGACGATTTGCACTGGCTGTGCTTCGGTCATTTGCAGCAATTGATTAACGCTTAAGTGTTTAAAGGAAGACATAATAAAACCTGACAGAGCTAAGAGATGGAAATCAAGATGGGATAAGTGTGCAACAAGGGGCTGCGAGTGTACAGCCCCATCGATACCCAAGCTATCTGAAGATACGAATCCTGCATCTTCAGGTCGTTTGGGTATAAGTAATGCTCTGCAGGATTAATCCCAGCTGAGGATCACTTTACCCGATTGGCCCGAGCCCATAGCGTCGAAACCTTGTTGGAAATCATCAATCTTGAAGTGGTGAGTGATGATAGGCGAAATATCTAAGCCTGATTGGATAAGGCTCGCCATCTTGTACCAAGTTTCGAACATTTCGCGGCCGTAGATGCCTTTAATGACCAAACCTTTGAAGATCACTTTGCTCCAATCAATCGCCATTTCGCCACCAGGAATACCCAGCATAGCGACTTTGCCGCCGTGGTTCATGGTATCTAACATGGCGTGGAAGGCTGATGGTACGCCAGACATTTCTAAACCGACGTCGAAACCTTCGGTCATGCCCAGTTCCTTCATCACGTCTTTCAGGCTTTCTTTAGACACGTTGACTGCGCGAGTGGCACCCATTTTACGGGCCAGCTCTAAGCGGTATTCGTTGACGTCGGTGATCACCACATGGCGCGCACCTACGTGACGACATACGGCCGCAGCCATAATGCCGATTGGGCCTGCGCCTGTGATCAACACGTCTTCGCCGACTAAATCGAAGGACAACGCTGTGTGAACGGCGTTACCGAATGGGTCGAAAATTGATGCTAAATCATCGCTGATGTCATCAGGGATTTTAAAGGCGTTAAAGGCAGGGATCACTAAGTATTCCGCGAATGAACCTTCACGGTTTACACCGACACCAGAGGTGTTGCGGCATAAATGGGTGCGGCCAGCGCGGCAGTTACGGCAGTGACCACAGGTGATATGACCTTCGCCAGATACGCGATCGCCAATGTTAAAACCACGCACTTCTTGTCCGATATCAACCACTTCACCCACATATTCGTGGCCGACAATCATAGGCACTGGAATGGTTTTTTGCGACCATTCGTCCCAGTTGTAGATGTGCATGTCGGTGCCACAAATCGCCGTTTTTTTAATTTTGATCAGCAGATCGTTGTGGCCCATTACTGGCTTAGGCGCATCGACTAACCAAATACCTTTTTCGGCTTTTAACTTGCTTAGTGCTTTCATTGTCTCAAGTCCTAAATAGGGGTTAAATAATGCCCATTTCTTTGGCAATAAGGGTAAAGGCGGTAATCGCTTTGTCGAGTTGCTCACGGGTATGTGCCGCTGACATTTGCGTACGGATACGGGCTTGTCCCTTAGGAACCACAGGGAATGAGAAGCCAATAACATAAATATGTTCTGCTAATAAGCGGTTAGCAAAGTCGCCCGCCAGTTTCGCATCGCCAATCATCACAGGGATAATCGCGTGGTCGGCGCCGCCTAAGGTAAAGCCAGCTGCTGACATTTGCTCACGGAAATAACGGCTGTTTTCCCATACGGCTTCGCGCAGGGCTTGGCCTGATTTCAGCATTTCTAACACATGGATAGACGCAGTCACGATTGACGGCGCTAATGAGTTAGAGAACAGGTAAGGACGTGAACGCTGGCGTAACCAGTCGATGACTTCTTTTTTACCCGAAGTGAAACCGCCCGATGCGCCGCCTAGTGCTTTGCCTAAGGTGCCTGTGATGATGTCGACTCTGTCCATCACATTGCAATATTCGTGGGTGCCACGGCCGTTTGCGCCGATAAAGCCTACCGCGTGAGAGTCATCGACCATCACCAGTGCGCCGTATTTATCGGCTAAATCACATACGCCTTGCAGATTAGCAATCACGCCGTCCATCGAAAATACGCCATCGGTGGCAATCAAGATGTTACGGGCGCCAGCTTCTTTAGCGGCGATCAGCTGAGTTTCTAAATCGGCCATGTCGTTGTTGGCATAACGGAAACGCTTTGCTTTACATAAACGTACACCGTCGATGATAGAAGCATGGTTTAACGCGTCGGAAATAATCGCGTCTTCTGCATCTAACAAGGTTTCGAATAAACCGGCGTTTGCATCAAAACATGAAGAGTAAAGAATGGTGTCTTCAGTGCCGAGGAATTCGCTTAGGCTAGCTTCTAGCTTTTTATGGATATCTTGCGTGCCGCAAATAAAGCGCACCGACGCCATACCAAAGCCGTGGCTGTCTAAGCCCTGTTGGGCGGCTTTGATTAGCTCTGGGTGATTCGCTAAGCCTAAGTAATTATTCGCGCAAAAGTTAATAACTTCTTGCTGATTAACTTGAATGGCTGTCTGTTGCGGTGAGGCAATAACACGCTCGCTTTTATATAAGCCTTCGGCTTTGATGTCTGCAAGCTGTTGATTAATCTGTGCGTAGAATGAGGTAGAGGCCACCTGATATCTCCTTAGTTAACTTTATTCTGATTTTGGGAGTGGCGGCATTCTAACTCTAAACCTAATCGGCCTACAGCCTTTTTTTCATGCAGGTTCGCAAGATAAACTAGTTTAGGGTCAAAGTGGTTTTTACATTATAAAAACTAATGTGCAACATAAGTTTGCCACTGTTTGGCTGAGTCTTCTTTTAAGGAATGTAGAGCGAAAAACGGGCTCGCACTCAGCACTATGATAGCTTTGAGTTTAGTACCGAATGCGAGTTCCCAACAAAGGTGTTTGGGATGATGCTAGAGGGATTCTTGATTCGCTAGCGCGTGGTAATGTTGCTCTAGGCGAGTAAACGTTGCGACGGATGTCGGGGTTGCATAGGCTTTGAAAATCATCAGCACCCTTAATACGCCTTCATAAAGTGTCGCTTTAGTGATGGTCGATGTGCTGGATTGCGTGAGTTGGTAACCAATCCAAAAGCTGACGATCATCTTGATGGTATCCGCCAGTGGCGTGATTTTGTCGCTCTCTAAGTTCAAAAAGCCATCTTGCTTAAGTTTATGCAGCACGTGGCTCGAACGCGTTAAGACTTGTTGCTGTGCATGCAAATAACGTTTTTTTAGCTCTTCATCGCGGGCGAGAATATCCGCAAGGTTGGCGTACATGAAGCGGAATTGCCACAGGGTATAGAACATCGCATCGAAGTAGCCGATTAACAGTTCCACATCCACTTGCTTATCTTCATAGGGTTGGAAACCCGATTCGAGATGATTCTCATATAAGCTGAAAATACAGCAGATAATGTCTTCTTTATTGCGAAAATGGTAATAAAGATTCCCGGGACTCATATTTAAGTGAGCGGCAATGTGATTGGTGGTGATGTTTCTTTCGCCATGCTCGTTGAACAGTTCAAGACTGGCATAGATTATTTTGTCGCGGGTTTTCATAAGTTATCCAAATTGCTAGTGAACGCCACATCATAGATAGAGTTAACCAACGACCGCCATACTGCTGGTAAATTATCCCTAATTTGGTGCATATGCTAACATTGCCGCCATTCATCAGGCAAAACTCATAAGCACGTTTTTAATGAATCGTTTTCTCTATTCCACGATATTATATTTATTATCCCCTTTGCTAATCGTCTATTTAGCATTTCGTGCTATTAAAAGCCCTGATTACCGCGGTCGTTGGGGGGAGCGTTTTGGATTAACCCGACTAAAATCGACGGATTTACTGATCCATTCTGTGTCTATGGGGGAAACGCTCGCGGCAATCCCCTTGATCCGTTTGATTATGCAATCACACCCTGAGCTAAGTATTACGGTTACCACAACCAGTCCAACAGGATCTGCGCAGGTGCGCAAAGCCTTTGGTGACTCAGTGCAACATTGTTATTTGCCCTTTGACTTACCTTGGTGCGTGCGGCGTTTCTTGCGCCAAGTCTCACCTAAATCTTGCATCATTATGGAAACCGAACTGTGGCCTAACTTGGTTGCTGTTGCTGCCAAACGCGGTGTGCGCTTGATGTTAGCGAATGCTCGCTTATCGGCCAAGTCGGCGGCGCAATATACTAAGCGCCCTAAACTCAGTCGACCTATGTTGCAACGACTCGATGTTATTGCGGTGCAGACTCAAGTAGAAGCGCAACGTTTTATCGAGTTAGGAGTATCGCCGGACAGAGTGACAGTATGCGGTAGCTTGAAATTTGATCTCAGTATTACGCCTGAGCGTTTAGCTAATGCCAAGCAGTTGCGTCAGGCTTGGGGGCGTGAAACCTCGCCGATTTGGGTTGCTGGCAGTGTGCATCCTGGAGAATTTGACGCCATGCTCGCCGCCCATAGGAAATTATTGGCTCTGTGGCCCGATGCCTTGATGATTATTGCGCCGCGTCATCCTGAGCAGTTTTCTGCCGTTGCTGAGGTTGTTGCCAGCCAAGGTTTTGAATTAATTCGTCGCAGCAGTAATCTTCCTGTGACGGCAACGACTCAAGTGCTGGTGGGCGATACCATGGGTGAACTTCTGACTTTTTACGGCGCGGCGGACCAAGCCTTTGTCGGTGGCACGCTGATCAATAATGGTGGCCATAATCCCTTGGAGCCAGTCGCTATGGGCGTGCCTGTTATGGTGGGGCCGAACCATTGGGACTTTGCCCAAATTACGCAGATGTTGGCGGATGCTGGTGGGTTAAGGGTTGTCACTTCGTCGGATGAACTGGCGGCTAACTTGATTGCCTATTTTGCGAAACCTGAGTTGCGCCAGCTGGCAGCAAACGCGGGATTGGCAGTGGTTGAGGCAAATCGCGGTGCCTTGCAACGACAATTTCTTCTCGCGCAATCATTAATCAATTAATTCAACAAGATAATTTATTTAGTGGTTCAGGCGCTTTGCATCGCCGCTTGGTAGCCCAGCAGCAGTGATGACCAGTTATCGGCAGTGAAGGCAAGGTTTGGCAGTTTGCCTTGTTCTTTATTAAAGGAGCGTAACAGTCTGTCTAGATTCGATTGCTGCCATTGCGGGCTCGGTGTTTTTAACTCACCGCGGTCGAAATCGATAAGATAAAAGCGCTCTGGCGTTATGGGTGCAGTTTGCGCAGGCTGGAACAGAATATTTTTGGCATTGAGATCGGCGTGGTATACACCGCGCAGGTGGAATTGGGCGATAGTTGCTCCCAACGCCTGCCATTGCTCAGTGCTTATTATCCCTTTGCTGAGTTTAGCGACTAAATCTTCGGCGCCTTCGACCCGTTCGATAATGATATCGGCGCGGTAAAATAATCCATCGCGTACTATGTTGGCGGCAATCGGCTTAGGTACGGCAAAATTTTCGTGATACAAAATGTTTAATAAGCGTAACTCACCCATGGCGCGGGTATTTTCGAGGCCAGTATAAACGTAAGCGTCTTTGCTGAATTTCTCCATTAAGCCGCCACGCCAATAATGCCGCAATACCCAATGACTGTGCTCAAATGCCACAAACCAAGTGGTGTAGCGGCCTTTTGATGAACCGACGACAGCATTTTTAGCTCGCCAAAAATCCACCGAGAACCACGCGGGATCGATATCTGTTGGTGTATCTTGGCAAAGCGCCATGTGACCTTGGGCGGTTTTTATGAGCTGTATCTGAGCATTCATGGGAGATTTGTTGACTTAAGCGTGGCACCTAGGACCATTCTACATTAAGATCCTTAGCTTGCGCCAAATAACCTTAAGAGCTTTTAGCTTCAATCCCAATGAGTTTAAATCCCAATACCATGAATTCCCTTTGTTTGCTGCGCTTATCCGCTATCGGTGACGTCTGTCATGCCGTGGCTATGGTGCAGGCGATTCAGCGGCAATACCCCGAGCTCAAAATCACATGGGTGATCGGTAAACTCGAATATCAATTGTTGAAGCATTTACCTGGTATTGAGTTTGTTATTTTCGATAAATCTCAAGGATGGCGCAGCTATTTTAATTTGCGTAAGGCCTTAAAAGGCCGACGTTTTGACGTGCTGCTGCATATGCAGGTTGCGCTACGTGCAACCTTGGCTTCATTAGCCATTTCGGCAAAGGTGCGCATAGGTTTTGATCGTGCCCGCGCTAAAGAAGGCCAGTGGCTAGTGACGAATCGTAGGGTTGAGCCCTTGGCCAAGCCCCATGTGCTCGAAGGATTTATGGGCTTCGCTAAGGCGATTGGCGTCAAGGATCTCACTCCCCAATGGCATATTCCTGTACCCATTGCGGATACTGAATTTGCCCAGACGCAGATTAAAGATAATGAAAAAGTCTTTATCATTTGCGCTGCCGCGAGTAAGGCTGAACGTAACTGGTTGCCCGAGCGTTATGCTGCCGTCGCGAGTCATGCGATTGCTAAAGGGTTTAGAGTCATGCTGTGCGGTGGCCCAACTCAGCTTGAGAAGGATTTAGCCGAGCAAATCTTGCAGGCTTGCCCTTCTAAAATCGATAATTTAGTGGGCAAAACCAGTCTGACTCAACTCTTAGCGCTGCTAAAACGCGCCAGTTTAGTGTTAGCGCCAGATACCGGTCCTGCGCATATGGCGGTGACCCAAGGCACGCCAGTCATTGGTTTATATGCCCATTCCAATCCCGGGCGCACGGGTCCGTATTTATCGCAGCAATATGTGGCGAGCGCCTATGATGAGGCCATCAGGTTGCAGCATAGTGGACAAATTAAGTGGGGAACTCGCGCTAAAGGCGAGCATCTAATGTCATTGATTAGTGTTGAAGCTGTGATTGAGAAGTTTGATCTGGTGGCGTATGACACTAAAACTTCAGAATAAATTTATTTGGATTAAAGGTTAATTATGGCTCCTCAAAAAGCCCCTAAGTTCTTGTTTATCCCAGTCTCATCGGCTGAGGGCATAGGTGAGTATATGCGCTCAATGATCATTGCCGATGAGGTGAAAAGAACTTGGCCGAATGCCGAGATAAAGTTTATTTTAAGTGAACAAGCACCCTATGCGGCTCAATGCCCTTATCCGGCAGTGCTACTTGAAGATACGCCGACTAAACAAGTCAAAGCGGTGAATCAAATCATGTCTGATTACCTGCCCGATATAGTATTGTTCGATGCTTCTGGGCGTAAATCACAGTTAGTCCATGCCCATAAACTCGGCGCTAAGGTCATATTTCTCAGCCAGCACAAGCGTAAGCGTAGCCGTGGAATGAAAATTGGCCGCGCTTTAGTGACGGATTGTCATTGGGTCGTGCAACCAGAATTTGTGATCGGTCCTATCAGTTGGTTAGATCGCCTGAAGCTGAAACTCATTAATAAACCCGCGCCTTTGAATATAGGTCCTGTCTTTACTCAGCCCGATGCAAGCACTCAAGCGGCATTATTAGCGCAATATCAGCTAACGCAAAATGAGTTTGTATTATTTAATGCGGGTTCTGGTGGGCACAAGGTAAATGGCGAATTAGCCGCAGATATTTTTGCTCAGGCCGCTCATGAAAGCTATAAAGCATCTGGCATAACAAGTGTCATGGTTTTTGGCCCTAATTATCCAAATCCTCTGCCTGAGCTTGAGGGGGTAGTTGTTATTCCTCAATTGAATAATCAGCAATTTATTAATATTTTGGCCGCGGCTAAGGCTGCCGTATTGAGCGGTGGAGATACTTTATTACAAGCGATAGCGCTGCACAAACCGACATTAGCGGTTCCTGTATCGAAGGATCAGCCGCCACGAATTGAAAAATGTATATCTGCAAATGTTGCTTTTGGCTGTGAGATTGAGCTTGATACGCTTAATGGTAATATTAAGCAGTTATTATCTTCCGATGGTATTATGCGATTGGCAACAAGTTTAAATAAAGATTCTAAATTGGATGGACTTGAGCTTGTGATAAAGCAGTTAGAACAGTGGATTAAGTTTTAAGGGAAAATCTTAAATTTATTCTTTTTAAAGAATTTAGAGGCTCTCAAGTTATGAGTGTTAATGAAAATGTGTGTGATTATTGTGACTTTATCGTCGATTTGACTAGTTTGGATAAACCAAGATTACCAGGTATAAGTGCCATTCTTCGTATAAAAAATGGTGCAGAATTTTTAAGACTTAGTATTGAGTCTCATTTACTTTATTATGATGAGATTGTTGCCTGTTATAATGATTGTGCAGATAACACTGCTGAAATATTAAATGAATTAAAAGAGAAATACCCTGAAAAAATAAAGATTTTTGAATATTTACCTAAAGTACATCCTATTTTTTCAGATGAACATAATAGCTGCGTAACAGATAATGTTCATAGTTTGGCAAATTTTTATAATTATGCTCTTTCAAAAGCTAGCTATAAAATAGCAACAAAATTAGACGATGATCATGTTGCTATCGACAAAAATCTGACTCCAGTAATAACGGAAATTAGACGTGATATGTTATTGGGTGTTAATAAAATATATACATTCTCCGGTGTGAATTTAGCTTTAGATACGAATGCTAAATTAGGGGTTTATAAAAGAGAACCTCTAGTTGGTACTGGGGATCATATGTACTTTCCTGTTTCTTCAGATATCTACTTCTCACAAGAAAAAAATGTTGAGGCATTTAGATTTGTTGGTAGGAAAATTGAAAAAAAATATATGGGGATAATGTATTTTCACCTAAAGCATTTGAAAAATGGTTATGGATTTTTAAATTTGGAGCCAAAAAAGCGTGATGAGGTTATGCAGCAATATGCTTCAAATTCAGACGTTGTTAGTTTAGATGACTTTATTAGCGAAGATTCTATAAAGAATCTACGAAAATATCATAACGTTATTGAGTATTGGTTACGAACACGAAAAACATTCAATACTATCATTTATGTATTATTTAAAAGAAATCCACCATTAAGAATTACCCGCTTACACCAGCTTTTTCAGGATTTAAATGGTATTGATTTAGATGAATGCGTTATGAAGCGGTTGGAGAGGTTTTAATTTATGATGGACCTGTTGTGAGGAATAGTTATGAGTAATAGCACAGTTTCACTAGTTATCACGAGTTGTAATCGTTTTGACTTACTTGAAAAAACAATTGAAAGTTTTTTAAAGTATAATACTTATCCTATATCACAATATATTGTTATAGAAGATAGCCACAATCGTGAAAAACTTGAAAAAACACTCAGTAAGTTCAAAGGGGTTGAATTTACTCTGGTTCATAATGAACCTCAATTAGGACAAATGAAAAGTATCGACAAAGCCTATTCATTAGTCACTTCTGAATATATTTTTCATTGTGAAGATGATTGGGAGTTTTATCGTTCAGGGTTTGTTGAAAACTCGCTTAAAGTGTTACTTTCAGATGAGAAAGTTGTAACCGTTTGGCTGCGTGAAACAAGTGATACTAATGGGCATTCAGTGTTGCCTGAGTTATATACTTGTCCTACCGATGAGTCGTTAAAGTATCAAATAATGCATACAAATGACTTACTTCATGGTGTCTATTGGCATGGTTTTACTTTAAATCCAGGTTTAAGACGTTTAGCTGATTATCAGATTATTGCACCAATCGCCCAATATGCCAGTGAAAGTGGTACTGGTAATAAATACTATGAGCTAGGATTTAAAGCTGCAATCTTCCCTGAAGGTAGTGTTAGGCATATAGGTTATCATCGAGGCATTCGATATAAAACTAATATAGCTAAGTGGCGTAAAGATTTTAATGTTGCCTTTAGACGATTTAAGTCAAAAATGCATAGCATACTAAAAAGATAGAAGATAAATACAGATAGATAGTGCAACAAGGCGAGAATATGAGCGAGTAAAAATACATCTGATTATCTGATGTGTGAATAAGCTCAATTTGATTTGAGTTTACTTTGTGTCCATTTTGGAGTGTGAAATTTGCTCATACTCTGCCTTCTGTGGTCGCTGCATATATCTTTTAATGAGTGGTTTGATATCATAAACCTCATAATTTTTGTGATAATTTTTTGAGGTTGGAATGAAGATCTTAGTAACGGGTGGTGCAGGGTTTATTGGTTCAGCATTGATCCGGTATATCTTAAGTAACACCGAAGACTCGATCGTGAATCTCGATAAATTGACCTATGCGGGTAACTTAGAATCTCTGGCTGGCGTTGAATCGAATCCAAGCTATCAATTTGAAAAAGTTGATATTTGTGACAGAGCAGAGTTAGACCGTGTATTTTCTGCTCATCAACCTGATGTTGTTATGCATCTTGCTGCTGAAAGTCATGTCGATCGTTCGATCGATGGTCCTGCCGCTTTTATTGAAACCAATATTATAGGCACATATCAGTTGCTGGAAACGGCTCGTCATTATTGGCGTGGACTCGATGCTGAGCGACAGTCACGGTTTAGATTTCACCATATTTCTACCGACGAAGTGTTTGGTGATTTGCCTAATATGACGGATCTTTTCACTGAGACGACATCTTATGCGCCCAGTAGTCCGTATTCTGCCTCTAAGGCGTCGAGCGATCATTTAGTGCGTGCCTGGCATCGCACTTACGGCTTGCCAGTTATTGTCACAAATTGTTCGAATAACTATGGGCCCTTCCATTTCCCCGAGAAGCTTATTCCCTTGATGATCTTGAATGCTTTGGAAGGCAAGGCTTTACCTGTCTATGGTAACGGCCAACAGATCCGTGACTGGTTATATGTGGAAGATCATGCCCGCGCACTTTATCGAGTCGTGACTCAGGGCGTTATTGGTGAGACTTATAATATCGGTGGGCATAACGAGCAGAAAAATATCGATGTTGTGATGGCTATTTGTGAGTTATTGGAAGAGTTGGCGCCGACAAAACCTAACGGCGTAAATCGTTATAGTGATCTCATTACCTATGTTGATGATAGGCCTGGGCATGATCTGCGTTATGCTATTGATGCGTCTAAGATTGCGTCAGAATTAGACTGGCATCCTGAAGAGACTTTCCATTCAGGTATTCGTAAAACGGTTGAATGGTACCTCGCCAATCAATCTTGGTGCCAACATGTGCTTGATGGTTCATATCAGCGTGAACGTTTAGGTGTGTAACCATTTCACTCAATAAAGTTAATATGATTTTAGGTTTCAGTCATTTTGCCGTGGCTTGAAAGCTAAGCTCTAACATCTAGGATATTTAATGAAAGGTATTATTCTTGCGGGTGGTTCTGGTAGTCGTTTATATCCTATCACTCGAGGTGTCTCTAAACAGCTATTGCCTGTTTATGATAAGCCCATGATCTATTATCCATTGTCGACACTTATGCTAGCAGGAATCCGTGATGTATTAGTGATCACTACGCCGGAAGATAATGCGAGTTTCCAGCGATTATTGGGTGATGGCCGCGACTTTGGTATCCATATTTCCTATGCAATTCAAGAGAGTCCCGATGGCTTAGCGCAAGCATTTATTATTGCTGAAGATTTTATTGGTAATGATAGTGTTTGTTTGGTACTTGGCGACAATATCTTTTATGGCCAATCTTTTAGTAAAACCCTCAGACAGGTAGCGAGTCGACCTACTGGAGCTACGGTATTCGGCTATTACGTAAGAGATCCCGAGCGTTTCGGCGTTGTGGAGTTTGACCAAGATTATCGCGCCATTAGTATTGAAGAAAAACCAACTACACCTAAATCAAATTGGGCTGTGACGGGACTATATTTTTATGATAATTCGGTCATCGATATCGCTAAAAGTATCAAGCCATCAGCCCGTGGTGAGCTTGAAATTACTGATGTGAATCAAACATATCTTAATGCTGGCAGTTTAAACGTTGAAATTCTTGGGCGTGGTTTTGCTTGGCTCGATACTGGTACGCATGAAAGTCTACATCAGGCTTCTTCTTTTGTGCAGACAATTGAAAATGTTCAAGGCCTAAAAGTGGCATGCTTAGAAGAAATAGCATGGCGAAATGGCTGGTTGAGTGATGCTGAATTGATTGCGCTTGCTCAACCTATGTTAAAAAATGACTATGGCCGCTATTTAGTCTCACTTATGGATAAGCGATAGTCCGATGCTTTTTTATATAGTTCAATTCATTGTGGGTAAATAAGCTGATGAAGATACTCGTCACCGGTGCCAAAGGACAAGTCGGTAGTCAATTGGTTGAGAAACTGAGCAGCGGCATTAATACCTACGTGGAATTATTAGCAGTGGATCGACACTTGCTGGATATCACCGATGAGTTGGCCGTAAATGCTTGCATTGAACGTTTTCGCCCTGATGTTGTGATCAATGCCGCCGCTTATACTGCGGTGGATCGGGCGGAGCAAGATGAACTTAATGCAAAGCGTGTAAATCACTTGGGGCCCCTTTATTTAGCTGTTGCGGCCAATAAGATTAAAGCCACTATGATCCACGTTTCTACCGATTATGTGTTTTCTGGTGATGCAAAAGTTCCTTATATTGAGTCAGATACAGTCGATCCTCAAAGTGTTTACGGTGAAACCAAGCTGGCGGGTGAACAAGCTGTTATAAATACTAATCCTCAGCATTTTGTTTTGAGAACTTCATGGGTTTTTGGCGAGACTGGGGCTAATTTTGTCAAAACGATGTTGCGTATTGGTCGTGAACGGTCGGATATTCGTGTTGTCTGTGATCAATTTGGGAGTCCCACTTATGCGGGTGATATTGCCGACACGCTGATCGCTATGGCAAAACGCTCAATGGAGCATGAATGTCCTTGGGGTATCTATCATTTTAGTGGCTCACCCTACGTTTCTTGGCATGAATTTGCACAGTATATTTTTGACGAGGCCTATGCCCAACGGTGTCTAAATACGCACATTAAGGTTAAGCCTATTACTACATCTGAGTACCCCACTGCCGCTAAAAGACCCTTAAATTCACGGTTGAATTGTACAAAAATTGCAACAAACCTAGGTGTTTATGCGAGTGATTGGCGATTGGCGTTTAAAGACATTAAGGCCTATTTATAGTAGTAAGACCATGAATATTATAGAAACTAACATTGTAGATGTGAAAATTATCGAGCCTCAAGTTTTCGGTGATGAACGTGGCTTTTTTATGGAGACTTGGAGTCAGAGAGATTTCCAACAAAAGGTCGCCGACTGCCTATTTGTGCAGGATAATCATTCGAAGTCTTGTAAAGGGATACTGCGCGGTTTGCATTATCAGACTGAGCAAACTCAAGGCAAACTTGTACGAGTTACCTCGGGTGAAGTCTTCGATGTGGCAGTTGATTTGCGTAATAATTCCCCGACTTTTGGCCACTGGGTTGGTGTTTACTTATCCGCAGAAAATAAAAGACAGTTGTGGATTCCTGCAGGCTTTGCCCATGGTTTTTATGTCACGAGTGATGAAGCTGAATTTGTGTATAAATGTACCGATTACTACCATCCAGCCTCTGAACAGAGTATTGCTTGGGATGATCCCGAGTTAGCAATAGCTTGGCCGATAACTGTCCCTCCCATATTGTCTGCTAAAGATAAGATGGGGACGGCATTTGCCGATGCTTTTACATTTTAGTTCGTCGAGGTTTACTGTAAATGTATGATCGAAAACGCCAAGCGATAGTAATTCTTGTGAGTTATTATTCGCATTACAAGGAAAGCGCACTTAAGTACAGTGCCGATATTCTGTCAAAAATTTCCGACAAAGTTAAAATCTGCGTTGTATACAATACGGTTGAGGCGCGTACGCAAACCACTCAATATGATCACTTTATTGATTTTGAGCTTGAAGGCAGTAATAAAGGTTGGGAGTTTTCTGCTTGGGACGAAGGGCTTGCCCATGTTCGACAGCAGATTAATATAGCAGATGATGATGTACTGATTTTTGCTAATGATACTTTTTGCCACCATTGGCCGTTTTCATCCCTTAATGTGAAATTTATTAGTCAGGCTATTAATTGCGCTAGCTTTGGTGAGGTAGTGGGCGATATAAAGCATTTTAAACAGACCATTCAGTTAAACCAGGTGACGGGTGATGCGTGGATTGCGTCTTATTTATTGGCAGTACATATGAAGGATATCGGGCTATTACTACCGTTCGATAAGATTGGTTGCGATGATGATTTTAAAGCGTCGATTCTAGTCAATCATGGCAAGATTGAGTTTGCCCGTAGCTGTGCTGAAATACAAAACCATTTGTCGACTTATATGTTTCCTACCAAACAAGGTAAAGGCTGGTATAACGCGAGTTGTAAAAATCCAGAGCTGATAAAGCTTAAGGTGATCGCCATTCTCAATGAGATACTATTGTCTATAACTTGTGTTCAGCGTGGCGGTAAGTTAGTTTCATTTCATCCGCAGAAGTGGATGCGATCGTTAAATCGTTTTCGGCGGAAGTGGATGGCATTTAAGCGTAAATTAAGTTAGCAGCGTGTTTTAGGGTATCTTCTTGGGTGCCTTTAATGAATATATGATAGCGGTGGGATGTACTTTTACTATGCACACAAGAGCGATTTATCCTGGGACGTTTGATCCCATTACCAATGGTCATGCCGATTTGATTGAGCGAGCGGCTAAGCTGTTTAAGCATGTGATTATTGGTATTGCAGCCAATCCTTCTAAGCAACCAAGATTCACCTTAGAAGAGCGGGTTGAACTGGTAAATCGTGTCACCGCTCATTTGGATAATGTTGAAGTGGTTGGATTTTCGGGTTTACTGGTGGATTTTGCCAAGGAGCAAAAGGCCAGTGTGCTAGTGCGTGGCTTACGTGCGGTATCTGACTTTGAATATGAATTCCAGCTAGCAAATATGAATCGTCGATTGAGCCCAGATCTGGAAAGCGTGTTTTTAACGCCTGCCGAGGAAAATTCCTTTATCTCCTCAACCTTAGTAAAGGAAGTCGCTTTGCATGGTGGCGATGTGAGCCAATTTGTTCACTCAGAAGTGGCGAAAGCATTAGCAGCAAAGCTTAAGCTGGCTAAACCTTAGATTTTAGCCGTTTTTTACGTAGGCGTTTTGTGTTAACTTTGAGGCATTGTGGCCTCGCGATGATACTTAAAAGGATGTTATGAAGGCTTTTTTAACCCCCACGATCCTTGCTACTAGCATTGCCTCTGGCCTATTTTTTTCTTCAATGCTTGCTGCTGCCCCTTGGGTTGATGCCTCGGACATTTATCTTCGAGCCGATATTCAAGCGTTGGCCGATGCGGGTGTGATCACTGTTCCTGTGAATACTTATCCCTTGATGTGGTCAGGAATTGGCGGCGATTTAGCAAAAGTAGAGCCTGAATTGCTTTCTCCTAGTCTAGTGCAAGCCTTTGCTCGGGTTAACTTTTACTATCAAAATGCTGTCGATAATCGCGGCAATGCGAGGGTTAAAGTCTCGGGCGCGACCGATCCTGCTCGTTTTCAACACTATGGCTCCAATTATCGCGAGAAAGGTGAAGTGTTGGGTTCCTACGAGTATTTAGGATCGCGTGTTGCCTATAAGGCGACTGTGGCAGAAACCTATGATCCACAAGATAATAAAAATTTTCGCCTCGATGAGTCATATTTTGCCATCATTTTCGGTAATTGGATTGCGACCTTAGGTTCGGTTGAACAGTGGTGGGGGCCTGGATTTGACTCTGCATTGCACCGATCTAATAACGCTCGTCCTATGCAGTCGCTAACACTGAGCCGCAATAATGCTGCAGCCTTTGAAACGCCATGGTTATCGTGGATTGGTCCTTGGACATTTAAAACTGGATTTAGCTTAACGGAAGTCGAGCGTGCTGTGCCTAAAACGGCTGAGTGGGATATGCGCTTAAGTGCAAGACCGATTAAGCAACTAGAAGTGGGTCTGTCGTGGTCGACATTTTTTTGCGGAGAGGGCCAAGATTGTAACTTCAACTCTTGGTGGGATTCGGTTGCCAGCAACTCAGTTTGCCTCGATGGTACAAGTGATTGCGCGCCAGAAGATCGCCGCGATGCAGGCCATAGAACCCAAAGTATCGATATGCGTTATAGCAGTTCTTTGCAGGATATTCCTGTGGGATTATATCTCGAACATAGTTGTGAGAATGGCAGCGACTGCGGCTCACTTTGGGGGATTGATACCCATTTTGGCACATCGGGAAAGCAGTTTAAGCTGTTTATGGAATATTCGGACACCTATGTAAAATGCGATGGTGATAGTGCCAATTGCTTCTATGAAGATCCTGTCTATCTAAGTGGTTCTCGTTATTATGGCCGTGCTTTAGGCTCAACCTATGATAGCGATGCTCAAACGTTTGTGGTGGGATTAGTCGGCCAGTTTAGTAACAGCCGAGGTTTTACCTCTTTATTGCGTTATGCGAAGTTGAATAAAGATGGCACTAATGTGGCGAGCACTTGGGCGCCACAACCACCGAAGGAAGATTTGTTGATGCTTGAGCTTTCTTACCGTATGCCTGTATGGAAAGGCATGTGGAGCTTAGGTGGAACGGTATCGAGATCGGAATTTGATGTTCAAGAAAATGATACTAATGCCACGCTCTTTAGCAGTTTTGAGTATCGCTTCTAATCGTAGCTCACATCTGATAACGACAAAAATGCCAAGCCAATGCTTGGCATTTTTGCTTCTAATATAACGCAATGCTTAGCGTCTCTGGCAAATGCCACAGAATACTGTGGTGCGCTGGCCTAAACGGATTTCACTCAATAAGTTACCGCAGCTGGTGCAGGTTTCACCGCCGCGACCATAGACATGCAGCTTTTGGGCGAAGTAGCCCGGCTTGCCATCGGCATTGGTGAAGTCTTTCAACGTAGTGCCGCCTTGCTTAATGGCGTGGGCTAAGATTTGCTTCACTTCGGCAACTAAAACGGTCAAGCGCTCGATATCGATTTTACCTGCTTCGGCTTCTGGGTGAATGCCCGCCGCAAACAGGGCTTCATTGGCGTAAATATTACCCACTCCCACCACGATATGATTATCCATCAGGCAGAGTTTAATTGCCTTTCTCTTGCCTGCTAGTGCTGCCGCTAATTGTGCGACATTAAAAGCATGGGTCAGTGGCTCTGGCCCCAGTTTGGCGAGTAATGGATGAGCTTCTTCTGGGAGTTCACACCATAGCCAAGCACCGAATCGTCTTGGATCGTTAAAACGTAAAATGCGGCCGTTGGCGAGCACTAAGTCTATATGGTCATGTTTTTCCACTGGGGTATCGTGGGGCAAAATCCGTAAACTCCCCGACATGCCTAAATGCACTATGCTAGTGCCCGCATCAGTGTCGATTAACAGGTACTTAGCACGGCGACGCACTTGGCGTATGACTTGGCCGATAATTTGTTTGGCGATGTCAGGTACTGGCCAGCGCAGCGAACCATTGCGGATCACAAGATCAACCACGGTTTGCTCGACAAGGAAGGGTGCAATACCCTGACGGGTGACTTCAACTTCTGGTAATTCCGGCATGGATTCTTTCTTATCTTAAGTAAAATGGGGCGGCATTAAGCTGCGGGTTTCGCATCGAGGATCGGTTGTAGTTTAGCTCGTAAACTCGGAGGCACTAAATACCAATTGCCAGCGGGTGACTTTAAAGCGCCTTCATTGGGGAAATAGATCCACAGCAGAGCATCGCGGATATCTGCAATCTGGATGACTAATTCTTGTGGATTATCTGTGGTTTCTGGTGCCGCCGTTAAGGGAGACACCCGTATGGTTTGCCACGCCTTTGCCCATTCATCACAGTTGAGGACTGTAGTGTCGCACTCCCATTGTGATGCTTGCTTGTGCAGCCATATCCCATTGAGTTGCAGCTGTGAAAGCGGCGCATTATCGTCAAATAGCAGCTGAGCATCACTCGGAACATTATTGGTCTTGTTATCCATAAAAGTCAGCACGGCGACCATAAAGACGCAGGCGACAATAATGACGTTATTCCATTGCTTACGAGTTAAGGCCATAGAAATGTGTGACGCTAAGTATGGGGTGATGCTTCGAGTTTATCACGGCCAAATTGAGATGCTAGCCCTTAAGCGATTGAGGGGGGATGCTTAACCGCCAGTGGCGTTCATAAAACGTAGAATTTGTACCTGATTATTGCCAAAGTCGTGTTGCTTAGGCTTGAGGTTAATGCCCGCGAGAATAGCGGCTTTAAGTCTCTCAATATCTGCGGGAAATTCCCTGACTATGCTTTTGAGATCAACAGCATGCTCATTGCCCAAACACAGCAATAATTGGCCTTCGACTGTGACGCGTACTCGATTGCATTCGTGGCAGAAGTTGTGGCTGTGGGGTGAGATAAAGCCGATATGGATTGGGCTGTCGGCCATAGTGTAATACCGCGCTGGGCCGCCAGTACGTTTGTTAGATAGCTGCAGCGGATAGCGGCTTTCTATGATGGCTTTGACTTCATCACTGCTGCAATGACGGGCGCGTTTACGCTCATCTATTTCGCCAAGTGGCATTTCTTCGATAAAGGCGATATCTAAACGGCGGCCACGGCAGAAATCAACTAAATCAATGACTTCATTATCGTTCTGTTGTTTTAAAATCACTGCATTAATCTTGATACGTTCAAAGCCCGCCGCAATGGCTGCATCGATACCGTCGATGACTCTGTCTAACTTACCGTTACGTGTTAACTGGGTAAACAATATGGGGTTTAAGGTATCTAGGCTGATATTGAGGCGCTTTAATCCTGCAGCAAACATGGGCTTAGCGAATTTTGTCAGCCTTGAACCATTGGTGGTCATGGACAAATCTGTCAGCCCAGGCAGTTTGCCAAGCAGACTCACTAGCTGATCGCAATCGGTGCGAACTAAGGGCTCGCCGCCAGTCAGGCGAATTTTAGTCACACCAAGCTCGGTAAAAGCTTGGGCAATCCAAGCTAATTCTTCGAGGTGGAGTACGTGGTCCTTTGGCAGAAAACAGGGATCTTCCGTCATGCAATAGACACAGCGAAAGTCGCAGCGGTCGGTGACTGAGAGCCGTAAATATTCGACCTTACGGCCAAAGGAATCCACCATTAGACTCATAAAAACTCACTGGATCTTAAAGCAGATCCGCAAAGGGTTGAATAAACACAGTTTCACCTGCATTCACGGCTTCTGCATCATCGCCTATGATGATGAGACAATTCCCTTTGACCATTGAACTTAACATCCCGGAACCTTGGTTGCCCGTACTACTTACGTGCAGGCGTCCATCTTTGCCAAGCTGATAAATCCCGCGAATAAATTCGGTGCGGCCTTGGCGACTTCGCAGGGTTTCATCGCTTATTGCGGGGAATAGCTGTGCTTGCCAGTTCACTTCACCTGCCAATTTTCGCAAAGCGGGCTGCACAAACTGCAGAAACGTGACCATTACCGCTACAGGGTTGCCCGGTAATCCGAAGAATAAGCTATCACCGATTTTGCCGAAGGCGAGGGGCCGACCCGGACGCATGCTAATCCGCCAAAAATCGATTTTGCCTAAGCGGGCCAGTACGGTTTTAATGTAATCCGCATCACCGACTGACACGCCGCCAGAGCTAATGACAACATCGGCAAGGTTGGCGGCTTTAGCCAGCGTCGCTTCGAGCGCGGTTTCAGAATCTTCGATAATGCCTAAATCGATAACATCACAGCCAAGACGTTTCGCCATCGCTTTGATGGTAAAGCGGTTTGAGTCATAGATGCAGTTGGCTTTGAGTGCTTCGCCAGGTTGGCTTACTTCATCGCCGGTGGAGAAAACGGCAACGGTTGGGCGGCGATAGACACTCAAACGATTGAGCCCTAGTGAGGCCAGTAAACCTTGTTCGGCGGCGCTAAGGCGAGTGGCTTTGGCGAGGGCAACTTGGCCTTGGGCGATATCTTCCCCCGCGAGGCGAACGTGTTGACCGGCCAGAATACGGCCGTCGAAGCTAACATTGCCGTCGACTTCCTTGGCAAGCTCTCGGGGCTGCACAGTATCGGCACCCACGGGCACAGTCGCGCCCGTCATGATACGCACGGTTTCGCTGGCGTTAAGCGTGCCCGAATATTGATGACCGGCAAGGACCTCACCCACCCGTTTTAAGGTCGCAGGCATGGGGTCTTGATAGACAAAGGCGTAGCCATCCATCGCCGAATTGGTTTGTTGCGGCACGTTGACGGGAGAAATACTGTCGCTGGCCAGTACGCGGTTATCTAAGGCGTCTAAGTCAATCTCTTCGACTTCTGCCACGGGTGAAACATGGGATAAAATCTGCGCTAAACCTTGGCTGACGGTGAGGTTTTTGTTGTCGCCTATGGCGCAGGCATCCACGGCTGAAATCGGGTATTGGAGTGGCGCTTCCCAGTTTTGGGCGTACTCAATGACAAAGTCGGCAATCTGGCTGACATTGTTGAGATCGAGCCGGCGCAGCTCACTTGGAAGTGCGTCGCTTGGCAGCTGAGTGTCATCGCAACAGGCGATGGCGAGGATATTTTCATCTTGGGTGTAGATAAAAGGTTTACCGTGGGCGGCGCGGTGCAATTCAATTTTAGGTAAAGCGAGTTTTTTAAAGCCTTCGACAAGGACGATATCGATTTTGTCGGCTTCGATTTGCTTGAGCAAATGGACTAACTCAGGATCGCCATCGCGTGCATCTTCTGTCATCAGCGCCCAGCGCACGTGGGAGGCGACCAGCATTTGCCGCGCACCGGCTTTACGCATTTCGTAACTGTCTTTGCCGGGAATATCCACGTCGAAATTATGGTGCGCATGTTTGATCACGGCTAAGCGCAGGCCACGTTGATTTAATTCGGGGATCAATTGCTTGAGTAAGGTGGTTTTCCCCGTGCCACTGTAGGCACAAAATCCGAGAACGGGAATAGCGAGCGGATTGACGAAGGGGTTACTCATTTGCACCTCTAATTTGGGTTATTGGAGCCTTAGCTATTTGGTGATTTCCATGGCCAGTCGTTGTTTTTGTTCTGGCGTATTCACATTTACAAAGGCATTGGGCTGGTCGGCGAAAGACTCCACAACGAAGTGATGCTTGGCATACCAAAAGTCCACTTTACGCTCACCCGCCTCAAGAAATGCCTTCATCGAGTCACGTAAGCTGGGTTTTAACAGTAAGACGACGGGTTGCTCATATTCACCGTCACTGGCGACGGCGATCTCCGCATCTTCAGCCTTAATCGCTGCCAGCATACGCGGCACAAGGTCGGTTGGCAGCAGTGGGCAGTCGCAGGGCACCACCAATAAGTAATCTGCATCCGTTTGGCCCATAGCGGTGATCATACCCGCTAAAGGTCCGAGGAAACCAGTATGTTCATCGCTTATCACCTTAAAACCGAACTCAGCATAACGTGTTTGGTTGCGATTTGCGTTGATCAGGATCTCCTTAACCTGAGGTTTTATTCTGTCTATTGTGTGCTTAATCATGGCTTCGCCGTTTAATTCGACGAGACCTTTATCGTCGCCGCCCATGCGACGCGCCATGCCACCGGCGAGAATAACGGCATCAATTTGCGATGACATATAAAGACTCCTGTGCTGGCAAAGATTCTGGGTGTTGATAAGAGGTCGTCACTCGTTCGCCTTCTATGTGCCATTGCTGTTCGCAGATGGAGGTTAACGCGCAATTCTGATGACTACTCAACAACATACCTGTGCCTTCGTGTTTGAGTTGTTGGATCATTTTTAATACGAGCTCTTGGGAATCCTTGTCCATATTGGAGGTCGGTTCGTCGAGCATTAACAGTTTAGGTTGTAGGATCCAAGCGCGCGCAATGGCGAGTCGCTGTCTTTCGCCGCCAGAGAGATTACTGGCTCTGGCGTGTAGCAGCGACCCTAGCTGCGCCATCTCAATCGCTTGAGTAATACGTTGTTTCGCCTTGGCTTTTGTTTCTGAACTGAAATTCAGCCCATAGGTGAGATTATATTCCACTGTGCCGTCGAACAAATAAGGATGTTGGTGCAGATAAACGGCTTTGCCTAATAAGGGATTGCGTCGCCACCAAGCATTTTGGGCAAAACCCACAGTCTCAATTTTACCTTTAGTTGGCGCCATCAAGCCCGCAAGAATTTTCATCAAGGTCGATTTACCTGTGCCGTTGTCGCCTTGCAGATAAATCACATCCCCTTGGCAGAGCGATAATGCGTCGGCCTTGAATAACAGGCGCGCGCCGAAGGACATTTCTAAGTCACGGGCGATCAGTTTGACCTTAGTCATTGCTTAATGGCTCCTTGGCATGGCTTTGCCGCGTAAACCACCGAGGGCAAAGTTGAGGATCAAGGCCAAGATTAGCAGCACTAGCCCGAGGGCGATAGCTTGGGCGAAGTCGCCTTTGCTGGTTTCGAGTGCGATAGCTGTGGGTATGTTACGGGTTACGTTTAAAATATTACCGCCGACCATCATAGAACAACCCACTTCGGTCAGAATACGACTAAACGCCGCGACAATTGCCAGCAGTAAGGGCATACGTAGCTCGCGGCAGACTGTCCATACGGCGCGGCACCAAGAGGCACCTAAAGTGCGTGAGGTTTCCCATGCTCTACGGTCAACGCTAGTAAAGGCGGCTTGGCTCATCGCAATCAGTACGGGCGCGCAGATCAACATTTGCCCTAGGATCATACCTTCTTGGGTGAATAACCATTTTAGATCGCCAAGAGGACCATTACGGGTGAGCAGTAAATAGACCAGCAGACCGATAACCACAGTGGGGATTGATTGCAGAGTTTGAACTAAGTTAGTGACTATCCATTTACCGCGAAATGGCGCAAACGCCAGCACAAAGCCGAGTACCATAGAAGGCACCAGCGTGATGAGCAGCGCCGCGAAAGATACCGAAAACGAGATCGAAATGATGGACCAAACGTCGGGGTCTAAAGAAAACAGCAGGCTTAACGCCTGCTGTAATAGTGCTAGCCAGCCGTCGCTCATTCGCTATAAGTTGCCTTGAACAATTGCTCGCCATCAACTTTGAAGTTATTGATCATGCTTTGACCTTCTTTGCTGATCAACCAGTCACTGAACGCTTTAGCGCCTTTGTGGTTTAGATCTGGGTACTTAGCAGAGTTGATCAGGATAACTTGGTATGGGTTGGCTAAGGTTTTGCCGCCATCGAAATCAACACCAAGATCTAGCTTAGTTTTGTAAGCTACAAAAGTACCACGGTCAGACAGAGTGTAACCTTGCATTTCGTTTGCCATTAGCAAGGTTTTGCCCATGCCTTGGCCTACTGAAGTGTAACCTTTGAAATCGGGTGTCACACTTGCCGCTTTCCATACTTCTAACTCTTTGATGTGAGTGCCTGAATTGTCACCACGAGAGATAAAAGGTACGCCTGATTTTGCAATTTTAGCGAAAGCTTCTTCGGCATTTTTGCTGTCACGGATTTTTGCTGGGTCATTTTTAGGGCCCAGTACCACGAAATCATTTTCCATGATGCCACGGGGCTCAACACCAAAACCGTCGGCGACGAATTTAGCTTCGGCACTTGGCGCATGAGTCATAACTAAATCCACGTCACCTTGCTCACCCAGTTTCAGGGCTTTACCTGTACCAGTGGCGATAACTTGAACCTTGTAGCCAGATTCACTTTCAAACTTAGGTAACAGTTCTTTTAATAGGCCTGAGTTTTCAGTGCTGGTGGTAGTAGCTAATTTGATAACTTCAGTCGAGTGAGCGGGTAAAACGGTGAACATACTGGCTGCAACAACCAGGCCCAGTAGTGACTTAATATGAGATTTCATGTTTAGCATGGGTACTCCTTGGCGAAAAATAGGATTCCAACTCAAATGCCTACTGAGTGGAAGGTCTCGTAAATTGTAATACGTTCGGTTGAAAGCAAATTAGATGCCAAGCTGAGAATGCGGTCATTTTCTTCACAGCTTAACCTAATTTGTGAGCTTGATCCCAAGCTTAACAAATACTCTACAGACAAATTGTCTCAGCACCTACTTCCTGTGGTTCATAGTGACCTATTCATCTATTTTCAGTGCTAGAATTGGTCGCAAATGAGTCAAAATGTCCAGAAGCAGACAATATGAGCCAGATAGATAATAACCTCAAGCCTCTTCCATCGGCAGTATCGGTACTGATTGTTGATGATGAACCCGGAATGCGCAGTTTTTTAAATAAGGCACTCTCGAAGAAATTCGCCTTAGTCGAAACAGCAGGCAGTATCGAAGATGCGGAGCAGCTACGTAGCCGCTGCCATTTCGATTTGCTGATCGTCGACATTCGCCTGCCAGGCCGCTCAGGTATCGAATGGCATGAAGCGTTAGATGAGCAGGGTCGTCGTTCGGACATCATTTTTATGACCGGCTATGCCGACATGGAAGTGGCGATTACTGCGCTGCGCGCGGGTGCATCTGACTTCATCATGAAACCTTTCCACCTTGAGCAGATGATGACAGCGGTCGATCGTTGTATCGAACGCCGCCTGCTTAAACGTGAAAACTTGATGCTGCGCCGTGAGGTTTCAATCGGTTACTCATCGACCATTATTGGCAGCAGTGAGGCCATGAAGTCGGTGAAACATATTATCGAACGTGTGGCGCCGACCAATGCCGTGGTGTTGATCCAAGGTGAGTCGGGCACGGGTAAGGAATTAGTTGCACGGCAATTACATTTGCTCAGTGGACGTCAGGGACCTTTTGTCCCAGTCAACTGTGGCTCTATCGCTCCTGAATTGCTCGAAAGTGAACTGTTTGGTCATACCGCAGGTGCATTTACGGGTGCGAAAGGCAATCGTGAAGGTTTATTCAGTTTTGCCTCGGGCGGGACGATTTTCCTCGATGAAATTGGCGAAATGCCACTGAAAATGCAAACGGCATTGCTCAGAGTATTAGAGCAAAAAGCGATTCGCCCAGTGGGCAGCGAGAAAGAAGTGAACATCGATGTGCGAGTGATCGCGGCCACCAACCGCACTCTGATTGATGAAGTGGATGCGGGGAATTTCCGCCGTGACTTATTTTATCGACTGAATGTGCTCGATATTTTAATCCCGCCATTACGTGACAGACCCGAAGATGTGGTCGAGTTAACCCATCACTTCACCCGTCAACTCGCCGCCGAATTAGGGGTTAGAGAAGTCGTGTGGAGCCATGAGGACATGGTGAAGTTGCAACAACACGAGTGGCCGGGCAATATTCGTGAGCTGCGCAATATGATTGAGCGCTGTATTTTGCTGGGCAAACCGCCGGCGGAATATTGGAAACAACAGCTAAAGAGTGAGTCTTTATCGACATCGGGTTATCCATTGGATTGGCCGTTAAAAGAAGTCGAAAAACACCATGTGACTAGCGTTGTGGACTTACATTCTGGCAATAAGTCTGCCGCGGCGAGGGATTTAGGCGTTTCGCGTAAGACCTTAGATCGTAAGTATAAAGAGTGGTTTGATTTTAGCGGCAATCAGGAGTCATAGGGTGTCATTCTTCACTCACTTTTTTGGTGTCAGTTGGCAGCAAATGCAGGCCAAGGTGCGCTATCGCATATTAATCCTGACATTACTGCCTATTCTGCTGACACTGGTGAGTTTAGTGTTTATCACTATTTACTGGAATATCAGTTACACAGGTAAGCAGCTGTTTATGAAGGTTAAAGCTGACTTGTCTGTTGCCGAAAATACCTTGCAGCAAGTGCAAGTTCGCCAAGAAAAACAACTCGAACGTGTGGTAACGTCTTGGACCTTTCAAAATGATTTTAGGCCACTTTTCAGTGGTAAAGAATTAACTGGTGAAGTCATCCACAGAGCCAGTCTCGACGCATTTCTCCTGGAACAGAAAAAACAACTTAACCTCGATTATCTGCGTCTCGTCACTGTCGCCGAAGCGGCCGCTGACCCTGATTTACGGCAGATCCTCCCAAAGATAAACGGTTTATTACCTTATTCCGGCCTGATGGTGTTGCCGCCCGAACGTTTATCTCGCATCGACCCCGAATTAGCGGTCACAGCGAGCATCCCGATAGTCGCGACTTTGCGAGCGCAGAGCCCGACGAAAACCGTTGAAGAACGCGGTTTATTGAGCCGTAGTCTACTGCCCGTGCCTGATATGCAAGGTAAAGTGGCGTGGTATCTGGATGGCGGCATTCTGTTCAATCGTGACATTCGGATTGTCGACCACATTCGTGATCTGGTGTACGACAAGGGCACTTTGCCCGAGCGCTCCATTGGCACAGTGACCATCTTCTTAGATAACATCCGTATTTCCACTAACGTGCCACTGCACTTTTATCCCACGGGCAACGAGACGCAAGGTCGCGCGCTGGGCAGTTTAGTGTCGGAGGAAGTGAAAGAAAAAGTGTTAACCCAAGGCGAGCAATGGGTCGACCGCGCTTTTGTGTTTAACGATTGGTTTATATCCGCTTATGCTCCCTTGGAAGATATTCGTGGCCAGCGTGTTGGCATGATCTATACGGGGTTTTCTGAGTCACCTTTTATCCATAATTATTTATTAAATATCATAGAGCTGGGCACGATTCTAATGTTGGTGCTGTTGGTGTCGGGCTTGCTGGTTTATCGCGGCGCCTATAGCTTGTTGCAGCCGATTGAGCGTATCCATCACGTGGTGCAAGCAGTACAGTCGGGGCGCAATATTCGTATTGGCGCCTTAGGGTTAGATAGGGATAACGAGTTATCGAACTTGGCCGAGCAGTTCGACAGTATGCTCGATCTGCTGCAGCGCCGAAATGCCCAGATCCAAGCGGCAGCAGAGCAGCTTGAAATGAAGGTCGAAGAGCGTACCCGCAGCTTGCAGGACAAAACCTTAGAGCTGCAACGTAACGTGGCGTTACTGAATGAAACACGTCAACAGCTCGTCACCAACGAGAAGCTCACCGCACTCGGTGAATTGACCGCAGGTATTGCCCATGAAATCAATAATCCGACCGCCGTTATCCTCGGCAACATGGAGTTACTGCGCTACGAGCTTGGCGATAACGCCGAAGTGGTAAAAGAAGAAATTGATCTCGTGATTCAACAGGTGGGACGGATCAGCACCATTATCCGCAGCCTGTTGCAGTACAGTCGTCCGGGCGAATTTAACGCCCCGCTAGAAATGCATCCGATTACCCCCATTATTGAAGAAATGTTGGTGTTAGTGCGGCATTCGATTCAGAAACAAGAAGTGGTTTTGATCACTGAGTTAAACGCCAGCTGTCCAGTGCAGGTTAATCGACCGCAGCTGCTGCAAGTCTTGATTAATCTGGTGGTAAACGCGGCGCATGCGATGGACGGTAAAGGACGTATCTGGGTGCGAACCTATGATTGGGTGCAGCAAGATATGCCGATTGGCGTTAAAATCGAAGTGGAAGATGAAGGTTCTGGAATTGCACCAGAGCAGCTAGGGCGGATTTTCGACCCCTTTTACACCACGCGTAAGGATGGCACTGGTTTAGGGCTTTCGCTCAGTTACGGCATTATTAAGCGGATTGGTGGCACGATAGAAGTCAGCTCAACCTTAGGTAAAGGTACGTTATTTACCATAGGCTTGTACCATGAGGCGAAGGAAGATCAGCAGAATAATCCCTACGAGGGCTTACATTTTGCGGGCAATTGCAGCGACACGGCTGCCGATTAGCTTATCGATGAATTTTGCCAAGTGAGATAGTTAGATAGTGAGATATGGCAGCTTGCTGTGTTCGATTGATTACCTGTCATTAAAATATGGCTGCAGTTGTTGGTTCTACTTTATGTGGCTTTGCATTACCGAATTTTAGGTAAAAAAAAAGCCGGATGATGAATCCGGCCACAAAGAGTGTGTGTGAGCAATGTCGTGCTTGCAAACTCAGGAGCTCCATAACAACGTCGATTACCAGTCATCGTTGTTAAAGATGAGTTTTGGAACGCACGTTAACGATAATCATTCTCAATTGTGTTTGCAAGCTATTTATTAAAAAAAGTGCACATCTTTACAAAAATCGTTTCGCTCTCATCCATTAACGGGTTAGATCGATTTACGTAGATGCAGTTTATAGTTGACTAAGCTTTTAGGATCGGCGTTGAGCTCGGTGATTAAATATTGATTACTGATCAACAAATTAAGCATCGCAGGGAAACGGTTCATCGTTTTCACCTGAATATGGTTATAGCCTTGACGGCATGCCCAGGTTTCTTGATATTCGAGTAGACTCTGCGCTAAGCCTAAACGTCTAAAGTCAGAGGCAACGCCACCTAACCAACTATAAAATATGGCCTCTTCTTGCTCGTAACCCAGTTTAAACCCTGCCAATTCACCTTCCACATACGCAACTAAGATCAAACACTTTTTGCCCTGTAAGCGCTGATTTAGCACTTCGTTGGTGAGGGGGCGATCGAGTTCAGGGATTTGTTGACTAAGTTGGATAAGCTGAGTGGTTAACTCGGGAGTCAAACCTGACTCTGCTTTTATTTCGATAGAATACATTGCTTGCTCTCATAAAAAATCAGCCCCACTCGCGCGTTAACAGGAGCAGGGCTGAGCTATTAACTGGTCAAATTATAACAGGTCTGGCCAGTTGAGTTAATCAGGAAATTGACTCTTGCGGATTGGTGCGCAAAATCTTGTCTTGTAAGACTTTTAGCAAAACCCCGTAGGCAGGCAGGAAAAGACCTAAGCTCACGATCAGCTTAAAACCGTAATCGACAGTAGCGATTTCGGGCCAATTGGCCGCCATAAAGCTATCGGAAGAGGCGTAAAAGGCGATGCTGAAAAACACTAAGGTATCGACCAGATTACCCACTAAGGTCGATGCCGCAGGCGCGACCCACCAAGAGCGGCTCATTCGCAGACGGGCAAAAACCTTAATATCCATTAACTGGCCAATCAAATAAGCGGCAAAGCTGGCGAAAGCGATTCGGAACACAAAGGTATTCCACTCTGCAAGTGAGTCAGCGCCTTGGAAGCTACCTTGATGGAACACAACTCCCATCACGTAGGAAATCATCAAAGCGGGAATCATAGCTTTGAGTATGATGCTACGTGCGGCTTGTTGGCCAAAAATACGTACAGTGAGATCAGTGGCTAAGTACACGAATGGAAAGCTAAATGCGCCCCAGGTTGTGTGGTAACCAAATAGCTGAAATGGCAATTGTACTAAGTAGTTGCTGACGCAAATAATCAGTATGTGGAATCCTACTAATAGGAATAAGGCGCGGCGAAGCTGCGCTGTGGTTAACATTAACATATGTGGCCTTTTTAGTTGTGTAGGGCGGGGTGAGGGAACCCGCTAATTTTCAATTTATTATGTTTACGACAATATCACCGAACATTACCGATCGCAGCGAGGCGAAATCGGGTCGCCATTATAGTGGCCGAGTTTTAAGATGCAAGCCTGCTGTTTAAATGTACGCATAGAATGAAAACTCTTCTACACTTTGTGTACGTCGAAGGAGGATAGCCATGAGACGATTCTTTGCTATTTTTTGCTTACTTTTAGCCATGTTACCTGTATCCATCTATGCCGCCCAGCCGATAGTTGTCAATGTGGCGACGGCTTCGTGGGAGGATTTTGCCAATCGTGATGAAACGGGTTACTACTTCGAGTTACTCCAACGGATTTTCCCCGAGCCAGAATGGCAACTCAAGGTGCAGTTTATGCCCTTTGCCCGCAGTTTATATCTTGTTGAGCACAATCGTACCGATATCACCCTCAGTGTTTATAAGGGAGATACTAAAAAGGCGCTGCTAACTGAGAATACGGTTGAAGTAGATTCTATCGATGTAGCGGTCACCCCCGAGTTAGCGGCGACTTGGACAGGACTTGAGAGTCTATCCCATAAGAGGGTTCAGGCCATTTTGGCCTATCGATACAACATGTTGACACCTGTACCTATGTACTACGAAGAAAGCAGCGATATGTTGACTATGCTCAATAGCTTAAACGCAGGACGCATAGATGCCGTGTTGGATTACAAGCCTAATTTGCTTATGTATGTGCCTAAGCTGAAGGCGCCACAAAATTTTGTGATTATTCAAGGTGTACTCAAGGCTGAAACCTATTTCGCCTTTGCAAACACTGAAAAAGGCCAGATGCTGAAACAACATTTTGACCTTGCACATAAGCGTTTAATCGATTCGGGAGAGCAGGACAGGCTTTACCTTGAAATACTTGAAAAAAGAAAGGCTGATGATGAATAGGCCTTAAATTTATTCGGTTTATTACATTTCGAACAGAATCGACATGATAGTCGCGAGTTTATTTTCAAGCTCTTGCCACTCAGCTTCGGGCTCTGAACCCGCAATAATTCCCGCCCCCGCAAATAGGTTAATCCGACCGGGTTCAATCAACGCACTGCGGATTGCCACTGAAAACTCACTCTCGTATTTATTGAAATAACCGCAGGCACCAGCGTACCAGCCACGAATATAACCTTCACGCTGACGAATAAAGTTCAATGCCGAATGCCGCGGTAAGCCACCCACTGCAGGGGTTGGATGCAGCGCTTGCAACAGTTGGAAATCATTCACGCCCGGTTTTAATTCGGCTCGAATTGCGCGATGTAAATGTTGAATATGATTCAGTTTAAAGATGGTCGCTAATTCATCGGCGCCAACATAATTACTCAGCGGTGTGAGCATATTCACTATGTGACTGCGAACGAGTTGGTTCTCAACGCTATTTTTGTTGTCTTCTAGCAAGGCATTCGCCAGCGCAATATCTTCTTCTTGATTGAGGCCGCGAACTGTCGTACCTGCGAGTGCCTCAGTGAATAATTCCTGCTGACGGCGGCGGAATAAACGCTCTGGTGAGCAAGAGATAAAGGTGCGTTCTGGACTGAATTGGAAGCCAAATTGGAAGCTGTTGGGATTACGTCCCTGCCAGCAAGCCAGCACCATCCAAGGATCGATAGGTTCGTTGACTTCAAGTTGCGTTAAGCGGGATAACACGACTTTTGGGGTATCTTGATTGAACTTAGGATCCACCACTTGCTCGACTAAGGTTTTCCAGCGTTCAAAATTGGGCTTGTCACTGCGGCCAAGAGGAACGATTTTCTTCGGTGGTGAGAGTGGTTTAGCGGGCATCACAGCTTCGATGGCGGCGATGGCCTTGTCGATTTCGCTATGGTGATCATTCTCGGCAAAATTAAGATTTACTAACAGACTAAACTTGCTACCGCTGCGTCTAAATTCAATGCGCGGCAGGATAAAGCGGCTATTACCGAACTCAGGCCAAGACTCTATAGTGCGATCGAAGGCAACACCGCCATAGTAGCGAATATTCTGATTCGTCGATAAGGCTCGCTGCTCTTGGTAGGCCATGGCCAGTTGCTGATCATTGATTCCGGTTTCAAATTTGAAGTCTTTACATACCCCAATCGCCGCGACTTCTTCGATTCTGTCACGCCCATGCCAGTAAATACGTGGAAATTGTGTCTGCGATGCCAACCATGAAATTAAAGGCATAGCGACAGTTGTAAGCGACAACTGCGCTATCGGTTCCGTCGGCGGAACTTGCTTTAATTGAATGAGTTTGTCGATGAGAGACTTAAGGTCTTCAGACAGGGCATGAGCGGGCAAATAGAACTCCAAAGTAAAGATAAGGGATAAAGGCGAAAGCTGAAGGTCACTCTGTCAGCGTTAATAAATTCGACTCAGGTTAATGTACTCTTTTTCAAGTCATTTACCTTTAGTTGATTCAGTCTGTAAATAAGAATCTTTCGCTCAAATTAAAGGCCAAGGTCGAGAGTGTCAAGATGTAAGCCCCCAGCGTGTGACTTTCGCCATAGTCTCATTTTGCGCTGATAAAAAATGTGACTTGAGTGGGTCTTTTTGTCGGGCAAGTCACCCTCGGTGGACATTTTGTCTCTTAGTCGTTAAATGTACTTTCCCTTTGTCGTAATTAGTCGATCTAGGTTGGTTTTTAAACGTTTTTCGGTTGAGACAGAATAATCGCGGTCCACAATAGCGGGCACATCTTAAATTTTCGACGTGACAACAATAATATGATTACCACGAATACCCTTTTTAGAGTGTCATCTTTAGCCTTAGCTATTGGTCTTAGTTTTACTGTTCAAGCCGATGAAATCGCCCGTGATCCGCGACTCAATATCAATGAAGTGATCGTCGTGCATGGTGACGGCGGAGAAGCCAGTGAAATGGCGACGACCCATTGGAGCATTAGTGAAGAAGAGATCCGCGCAACCGGAGCGCAAAGTCTAGATCAAGTCTTAAAGAATGTGCCGGGTGTGTACATTCGTGTTGGTGGTGACGGAACACCAAGGGTCGATATTCGTGGTTTTAAAACTCGCCATGTGACCTTGTTGGTCAATGGTGTGCCTATGAGCAGTGCCGACGATGGTCAGTTCGACCCGAGTATCATTCCTACAAGCCAAATCGCTTCGGTAGAAGTGTCTGTCGGCCCGACATCTGTGCTTTACGGTCCAAGTGGTGCAGGCGGCGTGATCAACATTATTACCAAGCAGGGCAGCACGGCGCCAGCACTGGCGGGGCGCCTAGAAGCGGGCAAAGACAATACATTTAATGGCGATATCAGCGCCGCAGGTTCGGGTGACGATTGGCAAGGTTTGGTCAGTGTCAGTCGGCAGCAAACCGACGGTTTCCCTATGTCGAATGACTTTGAGCCAACGCAATACCAAGATGGTGAGCTGCGCGTTAACTCGGATAAAGAAGTCACTAACGTTTATGCCCAAGGCAGTTACTGGTTATCCGACAAGACCCAATTGATTGCCAATATGGCGCTGCGCAGTGGCGAATGGGGAAAACCTGCCCGTGACGGTACTGGCAGCGGCAAGTTGAAATTCGAACGTACCGATGATTATGACGCGCATACTTTCCAACTGGGGTTAGCGCATCAATTTGATGACACTTTCACCCTACGTGGCTTTGGCTATCATAATCAAAGCGATACCTTAGAAGCCTCCTATGCCGATGAAACCTATCAGGCTGTTACGCTGTCGCAAGATGGGCGCTCGGTTGTGCAAGGCGTCAATCTGCAGCTAATCACAGACTTGCATACCGCGGGTTTATTCACGACCTCAGTCATTGCCGAGAAACAAAGCTGGAAGTCAGTTGTCGATACTTATACGCCTAATACAGGCAGCAATAATGGTGGCACTACCGGTTCTGGCGGCGGAACAGGCACAGGCGGTGGAACAGGCACAGGTGGTGGAACTGG
>NZ_JAUOEQ010000035.1:0-47201 GCF_031931965.1 Shewanella sp. SP2S2-6
GCCGAGAACTTAAATGATTCTGCCTGGTTATATACAGCCGCGGCTGAGTATCAGTACCAATCTGAGCTGCAGTACGGCTTTACCTTAGGTGGCGCTTACCATTCACTCGACACCACAGATAGTACCGATGGTAACTATTCGGCCATGGCCTCCAGTTATTGGCAGGCGGCGCAGGATTCTCGCTTAAGTTTAAGTGTGGCACGTAAAGTGCGCTTCCCCTCTATGGTGAACTTGTATTCGCAGCTATCTGGTAATCGTGATTTAGAAGTCGAAGAGTCTAAGCATGTGGAGCTGGGTTTAGAGCAGAATCTGCCGGCGAGTACCGATTTCTCCCTTTATGGCTATTACACTGATGCGAAAAATTACATCGCCAAGGATGTCGATGGTTTCTACCAAAATATGGGGCGTTATAAGTTCAAAGGGGTAGATTTCCAAATCAATAACCATACGATTGAGCACTTAGATCTAAGCTTCTCCTATAGTTTTCTCGATTCAGAGGAGATAGACGGCGACGATACCTTAGATGCCTTGCAATATCGTCCACGTCACCAGTTACGTTGGCAGATGAGTTACGAATTTCCTTTCGAGACTCAAGTTCACCTCAACGTGGAGCGTATTTTAGACCAAGTCTATGCGACGCAGGTGAAGGTTGGCGGTCAGACGCAATATCAACAGCAGTCGTTAGACAACTACACCTTAGTAGACGTGAATTTGGTACAGCCATTAATTCATGACAAGTTAGATGTTTACCTACGTGCGACTAACTTGCTGGATGAAAACTACTACCAGAGTGAAGCCCTGCCACAGGCGGGACGACAGATCTTCATCGGTGTGAACTGGCAGATCTAAGATGAAACTCCTAGCGCTCGAAGGCGTTAGCTTCAACTATGGTAGCCAGTTACCGACTGTATTGCTGGAGGTTTACTTGGCCATTGGCACTGGCCAATGCCATTGCGTGAGCGGTCCTACGGGCTCTGGGAAATCGAGTCTGCTAAACCTACTGGCGGGCGTGTTAAATCGCCCGCATGAAGGCGACATCTGGCGTTACCCACAACTGGTTACGGGTCTGGTGATGCAGGACCCGCAAACTCAGCTCCTTCGGCAAACCGTTGGTGCCGAAGTGGCTTTCGCCTTAGAAAATCTCGGCATTCCCGCTGAGCAAATGCTACCTAAAGTGCAATTGGCACTACGGCGCGTGGGCTTATATCTGCGTCTCGATACCCAAGTCAGCACGCTTTCCCTCGGTCAAAAATATCGTTTAATGATTGCCGCCCAACTGGTGTGCGAGCCGCATTTACTACTGCTCGATGAACCTTGGGCACAACTCGATGATCACGGTGTGAGTGAGCTGCTGGTCGTGCTCCGCAATCTTATCCAAGATGGCATGGCGCTAGTGTTGGTTGAACATAACGCCTCGGCCTTCGCTGAGATTATTCAGCATTACTGGCAGTTAGAGGCCGGCAAGCTATCCGAAGGCGTCTATACCGTGACCGATGCGCCGCAAACTGAGGCGCCTGCGTGGCGAAATCAGCCTAAGTTTGAGCACTTAGGTAAAGTCTTGGTCAGCGCCGAAGCCTTTGATTTTGGGTTCGATGCTTGTCCTACATTATTTGCGTGTCCGCAGGGATTTCAACTGCAGGCGGGTGAGATAGTGACCTTAGTGGGAGATAACGGCTCAGGTAAAACTAGTTTGTTGAAAACCATAGCTGGCGTACTCAGTTCAAGGCAGCGTCTTCCGCTTAAAGTGCTAGGGCGAAGACCTAGGCTAGGGATTTATGGCGCTGAGCTGGGACTGCTGATGCAAAGGCCGAGTCGACAATTATCCGAGACCAGCGTGCTGGCCGAAATGCAGTTTAGCCTTAGGCGTTTTGAACTCCCCAAAGAACGCGCGGCGCAGATGTTGGATGAATTGGATTTATTTAGCTTAGCTCAGCTGTCGCCCCACAAATTATCCTACGGTCAACAGCACTTGATTGCCTTAGCGTCACTCGCCTGTTTACGCCCTAAAGTATTGCTTTTGGACGATCCATTGGCGGGGATGGATAAGCATTACTACGGCAAAGTGTGGTACTTGCTGAAGCGGTTAAGCTCGCAAGGTTGCGCTATTTTGCTCAGCAGTCACAGAAGCATTGAACACAGCGCTGTATCACGGCAATTGAGTTTGCGTAATGGTTTATTGGTGGAGGAATTGATTGAAACAGGAGAGCGTTATGTGGGCTAGTTGTCGGCGCCTACGCGCGCTGCGGCATTGGAGTTATGAGCGGCGGGAAACGGCACTTTGTGCGTTGTCGCTGCTATTGGTGTGCGTGCTCTCAGCCTGTGCTTTTGTATTGCCTGCTGCTTTACTCTTGCCATTAGCAGGGCTTAATGGACTGCTTGTTATCCACGGTTTGCTGCGGCGCGGCAGTATTTGGGGCGTGCTAAAGCTAGGTTTAGTGCAATTGAGCATTACTTTGAGTCTGTATTTAATCCTCTATGGCGTTGAACATTTAGCCCAAGGCGCTGTGGTGGTTGCGCGTATTATTTTGGCGACCATTCCCGGTTGGTGGCTGTGTATTACGGCGGCTCCGGAGCGGATTGGTGAAGTGTTAAGTGCGTTTTTACCGACCAAGTGGGCCTTTGTGGTCGCGGCATCCTTAAGTTTATTGCCCTATATGGCAGATGAGATCCGCGAGATATATCAGATCCAGTGTCTGCGCGGGGCACGCATTACACCTAAGGCGCTGCGTAACCCTAAAAATTGGTCCGAGTTGGTGTATTGCGTGTTGTTTCCCGTCTTAATCCAATTACTTAAATTATCTCGCCAAATGGCCGTTGCAGCGCAGTGTCGTCACTTTGGTTTAGCGCAACGGCCAACACATTGGCATTCACCGAGAGACAAAAATGACTAAAAAAATCCCGCTGAGTCTCCAAGACTCCCTATTTGTCGGCTTTTGCGCCACCTTGCTGGTTGCATTAACGGGCATGTTAAGGCTTAAGTTGGGCTTGTCTGGACACAGCATGTTCCTGATGAGTTTCTTTTATCTGATCTGTTACGGCGTGTTAGGTCGTTTCGGCAGTATGACGGCATGCGGTGCTATCGCGGGCATAGTGGCTATGGCTTTAGGCGTAGGTAAAGGCGGGCCTATGATTTTACTGAAGTTTGCCTTGCCTGCCATTGCAATGGATCTCGTCGCCTTACTCTTGCCACTCAGTATGAACTTGCATTGGCGCTGCGTGATCTTAGGCATTGCAGGCTGTATCGCTTGGGCGGGCAAAGTGGCACTCACCAATATGCTCGCGGGCATGGCGCTGGATGTCGTGTTGATTCAGTGGGGTTTGAGTGTATTAAAAGGCGGCTTCTTTGCCACTCTGGGCGCCTTGCTTGTACCGCCTGTGCTGACGCGATTAAAAGCCCATGACCTGTTACACCGTGACAAATTTTAAAACCTTTTTAAAGCTTTAGGAAATGCAGATGAAAAATTGGCTGATTTGTATCGACGATACCGATGATATCGGCACTAAGGGTACGGGCGAAATTGCCGAGGAAATCGCCCATCTGCTCGCCAATATGTCGGGCGGCCATGCTTCCTTTGTGACGCGGCATCAATTGTTTGTGCACCCTGATATTCCTTATACCTCACATAACAGTGCCATGTGTTTTGCGCTGCGCTCGCCACTGACGCAGGCTGAGATCCATCAACATGCCGTTGCGCATTTGGTCGCGGAATCGGCTCCTGCGGCAGACCCTGGCATCGCCATACTCGATGTCGACTCTTACTATGATGCCGCGGCTTTAATGGATTTTGGCCGCAGAGCCAAGGTTGAAGTGATTACGAAAGCGGCGGCCTATGCTTTGGCTGAACAACTTAATATTCAGCTGACCGAACATGGCGGCACAGGCCAAGGTGTTATTGGTGCGTTAGCGGGATTAGGGCTACGTTTGATGGGCAGCGACGGCCGGGTAAAAGGCCAGATTAAACTTGGCCAATTTGAGGATGTTTCACTCGAACTCAGCGTTGCCGATATCCTCGAACAAACCGGACTGGATGCTGTGATGAGTACGGACAAGTATCGACTTGCGCTTGATGAGCGAGTGCAGCTTAAGGGCAAAGTGAAAGCCGTATACCTTGATCACCAGTTTGTATTGCTCGTTCATCAAGAGGCAGAGCAATGGCGCAATGCGGGCAAGCAAGCCCTGCAAGCCTATTAGAGCAAGTTTAGTTAAAGAGTTTAAAAAGAGAGTGCTAAATGGATCTCAACTTGGTCGAACATGCATTTGAATTAAAGGATGACCGCTGGATTTTTAAGGCGGGATTGGCTCAATATCCACGGGCGAGGCAAGCGGCCAAGTTGTGCACGCGTTTTATCCCAGATGATGAAGACGAGCAGATCGACGATGAGCCCCGCTCCTGCTACAACTGCCAATATCGCCGCTGGATGGTCGCCGGTTTTGAATGCCTAGCCCTTAGGCATTTATTGAAAAAGTGAGAGTATGAAATGGGTCTTGCTTGAGCCTTAGGCTCTTATTCCATCGCATTCTGTTTAGGGCATTTTGTTTACCAAGAAAGTCTATGGTGATTTTCTAATGCGCGGCTTAGAATGCCCCTCACGCCTGTTCTATAATAATCAAGAATAACAACAGAACATTTGAGCGTAGGTCGCTTTTATGTCGTATGGTTAAGTTGATATTTTATTCGGGCACATCATCCTTGGGGTTGTAGATATGAGTGAGTCGGCAGAATCAGTTGAGCTTATCAAATTACCTGTGTCGCAATTGACATTAGGTATGTTTGTCAGTGCCATAGACAAAAATGATAAAGGTCAACTTGCTATTGCAAATGCTGGACAAATTAAGCACAAGGATGCGATTTTAAAACTGGCCAAAAGCGGTATTAAATTTGTTTGGGTAGACGCCGAGCGTTCGGCAGAACATTGCGGTTTAAAGAAAAAAACCACCAACGATAGTCAAACCGACAATCGAAAAGCGTCAGTGAGTCGCGATAAGCAGCAAGCTCAAGCTAAGGTCATGCTGACCGAAGCGAAAGATCTTATTCGTAAAGTGTTATCCGAAACCTTCGAAGGCAAAGCCATCGAAGTTGCGCCCTTCGAAGCGTTAGCCGATACCATGATTGAGTCTGTCATGTTAGATGCTGATGCACTTAAATGTATGTCTGCGCTCCGTTCAAAAGATGCCTATCTACTCGAACATTCAGTGAATGTCGCCTTTCTGTTGGTAACCTTTGGCAAATACCTACAGCTGGATCGCGATATGCTGCGGCAAATGGCGGTCGGTGGGATTTTGCACGATATTGGCAAGATTAAAGTCGACAATAAAGTGCTACACAAGCCGGGCAAACTGACACCAGAAGAGTTCGAACATATGAAGCTGCATCAAGTGTATGCGCTTGAAATTATGAACGAAACTACTGGTCTGTCGCAGATCAGTAAAGATATCTGCTTGATGCACCATGAAAAGTTAGATGGCCGTGGTTATCCAAGGGGATTGAAAGACGATGAAATCCCTCGCCACGGTCGTATGAGCTGTATCGTCGATATCTTCGATGCGTTAACCGCGACGCGCTGTTACAAAGAGGCCATGAGCCCAGCCGCGGCCTTTAAAATTTTACTCAGTCTGACGCCATTTCACTTAGATCAAGGATTGGTCTATGAGTTTATTCGTTGTATTGGTGTTTACCCTGTGGGTTCCTTAGTTGAATTATCGGACGGCCGAATTGGTATTGTCTGGGCCTCGAAGGACAGAGATGCACTGCATCCGATCGTAAAGTGCTTTTATTCTTTAAAAGTAAAACGTTACACAGATGTCGCTATGGTGGATTTATTAAAATCTGAGTTGTATATCGAGCGCGGCGTGTCACCGAGTTCATTGGATATCGATCCAACGCCTTTCTATTAATCCTCAAATCTTGTCTCTAATGCCGGTCATCTAAGTCGATGGCTGGTGCGAACGATTGCAGAGCTTGCGCTAAAAACCGTAAACTGAATGTCTTCTCCTGTCTGGCAATGCGATGAACAGTGCTATGAAATCATTATTTCCTATTTTTATCATTCTCTTATCTTTGGCTTTATTAATCCCTGGGGTGACTCAACCTATTTTGAGTATCAGCGGCACTATCGATAAGGCCAAGCTGACCGAGCAGGGCATAGAGCAAGTTGCTCAACGTTTCGATGAAGACTCGGGGCGCGACAGCGCTCGCGGTATGCTGAGTATGGTTAGTGGTTTGCTGGGGCTCAATAGCCTTAAGGGCGAAGTCGAAGTGTTGCAGAAAACCCGCAGTATTTGGGGAACGGTAACCGAGCTTTATCACTCAGGAAATGGATTCGTCGCGGGATTAGTCATGTTATTCAGCGTGGTGGTGCCGGCCTTGAAGTTGAGTTTAATGCTGGTACAGCAATGTGTGAGTTCGATTGGTCTGAAACTGAGGATTAATGCCGTCGTCAATGCACTCGCTAAGTGGTCGATGGCCGATGTGTTTGTGGTGGCGCTGATCATCACCTTTATGGCGGGGAACGCCTCTGGTGGTATGGGGGAAATGCTAAAAACACAGGCGCAATTTGAAAATGGTTTTTACTTTTTTACCGCGTACTGCATTTTATCGATATTGAGTGGTTTTTTAGTGCGGCGTCCAACGCCAATTTTGTAGCGAGTTTATCAAGCATGCCGACCTTAGCGATAAGACCGGATGCCTAGATTTAACGCGGTTAATGGCGCAGCGAGTTATGACAAAGTGCCATTTTGATAAATGGGCATAATCCAATAGCGACAGGGATTATGTTTGCAGACCAAAGCCAGTGCAGCGAGCAGCGCCGCTTGTTGCGCAGCGGGGTGCATGATTTCGAATTTACAAAACTCCCGATAACCTTCCACTTGTTCCTTGATATTAAAATGGCTGTGTTCACGGCTAAAACCACAAATATTCCCTAGGCTAAAACCCGACAGAAACTCCAACTCTATCAAGGTATCGACTATGTCGCCCTTAATATCATTTTGGGCGATCAGTACTAACAGTTGTTCTGTGCTCATTTACGTTTCTCCAGCCAAAAATACAGAATTGGCAGTAAATACAGTGTGGTAATGGTTGAAGTGAGCAGACCGCCAATCACCACAATCGCTAAAGGTTTTTGAATTTCAGCCCCAGGGCCCGAGGCAAACACCAGCGGCATAAGACCAAACATCGCCGTAGTCGCTGTCATCAAAATGGGGCGTAAACGCCGCGCCGCACCTTGTTCTACCCGTTCGCGCAGGTTGCTGAACATGTGCTTGGTTTGTTCGTAATAGCTGACCATCACCACGCCATTGAGCACAGCGACGCCGAGCAGGGCGATAAAGCCAACCGAAGCGGGCACGGACAAATATTCCCCTGACAAATACAGGCTAACTATGCCGCCCATCATAGCGAAGGGAACGTTGGCGAGAATTAAGCCCGCTTTGGCAAGCGAGCCAAATGTCGTGAATAAAATCAAAGTGATCAGTGCGATAGCAATGGGTATCACTAGTAGTAAATTGCTGGTGGCCCGCTGTTGGTTTTCAAACTCGCCACCAAAACTCACGCTATAACCGCTCGGGAGTTTGATTTCCTGCGCAATTTTAGCGTTGAGCTCTTCTACAAAACTCACGATATCGCGACCTTGCACGTTAGTGGTGATCACTGAAAAGCGATTCCCTTGCTCACGCTCGATAAGGATAGGGCCTTGCTTATAGCTTAAGGTAGCGACATCACTCAGGCGTTTTAAGGAGTGATCTGGCATCACCAGTAACTGATTTTTAAGTTCATTAATGCTACTTAAGTGGCTCTGATTGTTAGCAATCAGCACGGGGGTGCGCTTTTTACCTTGTAGCACTTCGGTCACTATTACGCCTTCGAGCTGGCTTTTCAGGTAGCGGGCAAACTCCATGGTGCTCATGCCAAAGCCTCGGGCGAGCTCGTTATCTAAGGTGAGGTTGATAAAAGGACTGCCTTCGATCATCGCCATTTTCACATCGACGCTGCCGCTGGTGGCATTAACCAGCTGTTGCATTTGGCTCGTGAGCTGAACTAAGGTGTCGATATCGTTACCAAAGACCTTGATCGCCACGTCGCCAATGCTGCCGGTGAGCATTTCGGATACGCGCATTTGTATCGGTTGAGTGAAGTTAAAATTAACGCCGGGATAGTCCAATAACACAGTGCGGATCGCATCTATAAGCGCTTCTTTATTGGCAAAGCGCCATTCGCTGCGGGGCAAAAGTTCTAAGAACACATCGGTTTCATTGAGTCCCATGGGATCTAAGCCGATTTCATCCGCGCCAGTACGCGCCACCATCTGTTTGATTTCAGGTACTTTAGCCAGCAAAGTTTGCTGAATTTGCTTGTCGATGGCAATCGAAGCCTCGAGCGAAATCGACGGCGATTTCTCCAACTGCAGAATAATGTCGCCCTCATCTAAGGTCGGCATAAAGGTTTTTCCCACTAACCCGAACAGCCCTAGGCTGATGATAAGCAAGCTAAAGGCGATCACTATAAAGCGTTTTTGATGGCTAAACGTGCCCTTGAGACTGCCCAGATAAAGCTGTTTAAGCTTTTCAATCGCCTTAGGTTCCTTGGCGGCTTTTTCGTTGACGAGATAAGAAGCGATAACCGGAATAACAGTTAACGACAACACCAGCGCCGACAGCATGGCAAACACGATAGTGACCGCAACTGGGGTGAAGAGTTTGCCTTCAAGCCCGCTCAAGGTCAGCAAGGGCGAAAACACTATCATGACGATCACTGTGCCCGACACCACGGGAATGGCAACGTCCTTGGTCGCGCGAAAAATCAAATGCAGCCGGGGTAATCTCTGCTTAGTAGCGATGAGATTCACCATGTTTTCGACCACGACCACAGATGAATCCACTAACATGCCTATGGCGATAACCAGCCCGCCTAGGCTCATTAAGTTCGCAGAAAGATTGAAGTAATCCATCATCAAAAACGTCATCAGCGCGGCAAGAGGCAGCGAGAGTGACACGACTAATGCGGCGCGCACGTTACCTAAAAACAACGCCAGCAAGATGATCACCAGCACTACGGCTTCGAACAAGGCATTGGAGATGGTATCAATCGCGGTATTGATCAGATTTGCGCGGTCGTAAAAGGTGTTTATCTGGCTGCCTTCTGGTAAGGTTAGGCTGATTTGATCGAGCTTTTCCTTAATATTTTTGACCACTTGTGCGGTATTAGCGTCTTTCAGGGCGATGATTAAGGCTTCGGCGGTTTCGTTGCCGTCTTTCGTGACTGCGCCATAGCGGGCTAAGTGGCCAATTTGAATATCGGCCAAATCCTGCAGTCGATACACTCTGGCATCATCGGCCTTGATCACTAATTGTTTGAGTTCGTCGATATCATCGATGCGGCCTTCGGCGCGCACTATTATGGTGTCTGTGCCAATGGTGAGCTTGCCTGCACCTTCGTTGTGATTATTCTCAACGATCGCCTGTTGCAGCGCCGCAAAGCTCACGCCTGCAGCCGCCATAGCCGCAGGTTTGGGGGTCACACTAAAGCTTTTGGCATAGCCACCGAGGATATTGACATCGGCGACACCCGCAACGGTTCGCAGTAGCGGACGGATTTCCCATTCGAGCAACTGCCGTCTTTCCATCAGCGAAAGATTGGGATTTTCGAGTGAAAACATAAAGATTTCGCTGAGCGGCGTACTCATTGGCGCCACACCGCCCGTTACACCTTCAGGAAAACTGTCCCACACGGCGGCGATGCGTTCGCTCACCTGCTGGCGCGCCCAATAGATATCTGTGCCTTCGTCGAAATCTAGGGTGATATCGCTGATGGCGTATTTAGTGGTCGAGCGCAGAATCGATTGATGGGGAATACCTAACAGTTCGGTTTCAATCGGCACGGTAATTTGCGCTTCGATTTCCTCCGGCGTCATGCCGGGCGCCTTGAGGATGATCTTCACTTGGGTGGGCGAAATATCGGGAAAGGCATCCAAGGGAATGGAAAACCAGGCTCGCGCTCCCGCTAACATAATAATCAGCGCCACAATCAGCACAAATAAGCGCTGCGTAAGCGAAAAGCGGATGACTGAGGACAACATCTTATTCGCCTCCTAAGCCAAGCATTATGCCTTTGACTGCGGCAACCGACTGGGATAACACTTGGATTTGGCTCAGATCTTTATCGCTTTCAACGATATATTGCTCAGGGGTTGAACCGAGAATATCGATCGTAATCGAGGTGAGCGTGTCGGCGGTTTTAGTGAAGACTTGGCTGTCTTGCTCCCAACTAAAAACACTATTTTTATGCAATAAATACACCGCCTTTTGATACTCGGGTATCACAGTGATCTGCTGTCCTAACAGTAAGTTACATTCCTGCGGCACGGGTGATGACCAAGCGGTCACGAAGGCACCTTCGGCGATGGCCGACATGGACTCAATGGCGATATGGCACTGATTGATATTGACCGCCGAAAGCGAGTGTGACTGGCTCATAGGCACGCTGACTTTGACGCGAATGCTGTCGCTGGGCACCAGAGAGAATAGCTGTGAACCCGCCATATAAGGTCCATTCACTTGGTTGAGTTTAACGATCCCCGCCACTGGCGTGCCCACCACTAGCGAGTCTGTGGTGGCATCTGTGCTTTTGACTATCTCCATAAAATGCTGCATGTGCTCGTATTCGAGGTGAGTGCTGAAGTAGTCTTGGCTGATCTCGCGCCACTTTTCGGCGCTGATACTGCCATTGTTTAATAAGGGTTTATTACGCTCATAACGGCTTTTTGCCAGTTGATATAAGCTGCCAGCGGCTTCGACTTGGGCAAGGTAGTGGAACACTTCTGGCCCTGTCAGTTTGACTATCGCCTGGCCCTTAGTAACGAGCTGGCCTTGGCCGACGAGGAAGCTGATCTGCTGGATATTCTCCGGCGTGCTGATCCAGTAATCATTACCGGGGAGGATTTCAACCTGCGCGGGCAATGGGCTGCCCTCATAGCTGGCGACTTTCTGTGGTTGCACATAACTCAGGTCTAAATTACCGAGGGAACTAATTGTTAGGGATTCAGCCTGCGCTAACGTGGCTACACTGGCGGATAAACAGAAAAGGCATGCGCCGTACTTGGCCATCATAATGAAATTCCTAAGGCTTGCAGTTGTTGGGAGTGCAGTTGTTGCTGCGCGACTTGGTTCAGTGCCAAGCGGGATTCGGTATCGAGCGCATCCATATAGCGGCGCAGCCAGACTTCGTAGCTAACTTGATTTTGGTCTTTGACCTTGGCCAGCTCTTCAGTAATGGTGCGGCTAAGGTGTAAGGCTTGGGTTAGCAATGTCTGTTGGTCGAGTAAGTTTTGTTGCTGTTGCTCTAGCTTTTTAAGCAGGGTTTTTAGCTCGATATAAGTACGGTCGAGGTTGAGCGTGTGCTCGGTATTGGCTTGTTGCCATTGGGATAATTCGGTTTGCGATAGGGCAGAACCTAAAGTCAGTGGCACAGAAACGGCAATGCCAAGCTGTTGATCATCAACTTGGTTATCGGCGGTATTTTTAGCCGTGAGTGAGACTGTCCAAGGGTCTTTATCCCCCGCTTGCTGGCTCTGGATGATCATTAGCTGTTGCTGCTTCTGCAGGCTCAATAATTGCCATAATGGATGCTGCGCGAGCATGTCATTGGGTTGGCTGCTGGCTGAAAGCGGCCGTGCCGTTTCGGCTATGTCCTGCGGTATTTGATCTTGCCCTGTCAGCTGTTGATAGAGGGCAAGCGCCTCGGCCTGTTGCTGATTAAGATCGACCCGTTCCAGTGCAATATCCACCAGTTCGCGTTCTAACAAGAGTATGTGGGCTATCGGCAGTTCGCCCGCATCTGTGAGTTGCTTTTGCTGACTATGGAGTTTGTCGAGTAATTGGCTCTTGCGATCTAATTGGGCCAGTTTCACTGCAGCAAGACGGTGTTCCCACAGGCTTTGTCGCAATAATCCCGATAAATACAGACCTTGCAGCGCGACTTGTTGCGCCTGAATGCCTTGGGTGAGTTGTTTAATTTGCTTATCGCTGCTGTGCAAAGCAGGGGATTTTATTGGCAAATTGAGTGAGAGTTCCTGCTCGTAGCTGTTACCATTATCTAGGCTACCTAAGTGACTCAAGCTAATGCTCGGCAGGCCATTGAGCCAAGCTGAGCTGCTTAAGCTTATTTGTGATTGCGGTAACTGGCCGCCCGATTGAGATAGAGAATGTAACCTAGCTTGGCTGGTGGAGAGTGCTTGAGATAGCTCGGAATTCGCGGCGTGGCACAGGAAACTGCTGCTGACTAAGGTCGCCAACAGACATAACTTGATACAAGACGTACTGACAGACATAGGACGATTCTATGGTAATAAAGTGTGCTGTCAGTGTAGGGATTGGTGGGCGAAAGTCGTGGGGGACATGTATCATAAAACCATCTATGGTACATATGTCCCATAAATTAATTGGTTGATTTTGCTTTTATTTAGGAGTTTTTCGATGAAGGATCTTGTCATTATTGGTCTGTTGGCCTTGATCATATGCTTTAAGCTTTTTGACATCTCATCCGACATTCAATTGGGCATTCCCCAATGGCATATTGCCCAGGAAGCCATGTTATTAGTGCTCACTGTGATTGGTGCCATGTACTTAAGTTATGACCTTATTCGTCGCTCCCGCGAAGTGAAAGCGTTGGCTAAACGGTTGGAGCATGCGGATAAGAAAATCGACAATATGTCGACGCAAATGCGTTCTGCCAGACAAGAATACAGCCAAGCGGTATCGCAGCAATTCGAGACTTGGGGCTTTACTAAGAGTGAGCAGCAAGTGGCATTTTTACTGCTTAAGGGCTTAAGTTTTAAAGAAATTGCCGAAGTGCGCCAGACTAAAGAAAAAACCGTCAGACAACAGGCATCGACCATTTATGGCAAAGCGGCTGTGGATGGACGCCACACTTTCTGTGCTTGGTTTATGGAAGACTTTATTCAAGAACATAATCAAGATCTTGCTGCGAATGAAGCGGCATCAAGTTCTAAGGCGGCTTAATCTGCGCTGGATTGGCTTAGCTGTTATAGCTATTTGTTATTTAAAATCGATATTTGCTGAGTTTTTAGTTCTAAACAATAATGAGCATCCCCTAAGTTTGCAGGAAGATGCAATTGAAAAACTGGCTGATTATCGTGTTTTGCCTGATTGCCTTGGTCGCTTCGACGCAAACCACAGGACTCGTGCGTTCACTTATCGAATTCTCCGCCTTTGTAGGCGTCCTCTGCTGGGCTTGGCGAATGAAGCTGACGGCAGAGTAGACTGGTTTTCCGCAAATCTTAGCTATTGAAAATAAAGAATATACACCAAAGACGTGATACCAATCGCTGCCCACAGCATGACCCCAAGCAACAAAGGTTTGGGGCCACTCGCCCGCATTTTCTGCACTGTAATTCCTGCACCAATCAAAAACAAACACAGGACTAATGCCCGTTTCGACATCATAAACAAGGCGTTATAAACAGCGTTAAACTGCGGTAACCAATGCGCCACAGCAATGGCTAAACAATAAAAACCGATAAAATACGGCAGGTTAAGTTTGCGCTTATCACCACCAAACAGCATAGCGCTGACCAGTGCGATCGGGATAATCCACAGGGCGCGGGCGAGTTTAATGGTCGTGGCGGTTTTTAAGGCTTCATCGCCATAGGCCGAAGCCGCGCCGACAACCGATGAAGTATCGTGGATGGCGATGGCACTCCACACACCAAAATCGTATTGGCTCATATTGAGCAAATGGCCGAGTGCGGGGAATAAAAATAGCGCGACTGAATTGAGTACAAATACGCAGGCTAATGCAGTGGCGGTTTGATCGTTACGCGCATTGATGGCCGGAGCGACTGCGGCAATGGCGCTGCCACCGCAAATAGCGGTACCAGAAGCGATTAAGTGGCCCGTGACATGATCAAATTTCAGGGCGCGGGTGAGCACAAATCCTAAGCTGAGGGTGAAAAAGATTGAGCCAACTATCAAGCCGAAGTTGTGGGTGCTCGCCTCTATCGCCGCGTTTAAATTAATTCCAAACCCTAAGCCAATAATCGAATAAGACAGGAGTTTTTTGGTGAGCGCGGCAATATTCCATTGCACTGGCACCCAGCCAAGACTGGCTAAGGTAAAACCTAACACTAGCGCCATGGGCGACGAGATAAAAGGCGCGAGGCATAACAAGCCCGCACAGATGAAAACGATGCGATGAGTCTTATTATCTTGCTGTGATGTAGATGAAGAATTCATAACGCCTTAGGCTCGAGCGATTCGGTTTTATCGTTCCAACCATAGATCTTCACATTAAGCGACGGATACAAAATGGCGATCAATGGGGATTGATCATGGAGACAGATGCAAGGGGGCATTATAGCTGTGAGTATTATCCTCAATAAAATCAATTAAACTTATCTAGTTAGTCAGTTTTATTGACTCTTAGAGGATTGTGCAAAGCAGGAGTGTAAATCGAAGAAGATGAACTGTGCTCTGTTCATCTTCTTAGCTGGATTATAAATGGCGAGGTTACAGAGCGTGAAATTATAAATTTACGATACTTTTCAAATTGTAATCGCTGCCATCCTTTGCGGTAAACAACTTATCTTGGGTGTCGTTAGCGCTAGACATACCCGCATGTAATAGGCTGAGCCAATGGCGCGATGCGGCTGAACGTGACTCTGGTGTTCCGACGACCATGTTTAATGACGTTTCGATTTGGATATCTTCCAGATTGGCAACGTCTCTCGCCCCTATCATGCCATTGCGGTCGAAACTGAGTTCAACGTGGCAACCTAGGTCCTGCAACACTATGGCGCAGGGCGCATCTTTAGTGCCATTAAAAGCCACGAACTGTTTTGGCTGACGTAAACCGCTGTGGCTGCCGTCGGCGAAAAAGGCCAACAGGTGTTGGTAGTAAACCACATAGCTGCTCACATCTTGGTGTGAACCAGAGTTAAGTGGAAAGAGGCGGTCGAGGAATTGTTTCGCATTGGCGATCTTCTCGTGCTCGGCGACATTCACTTGGGCCACGGCTAGCACTTCTTCTGCGATGAGGCTGTTTAGATTCGGTTGGATCTGGTTGCTCTTGATAATTGACATATTCATCGCTCGTTCCTCTCACTCTTTCAATTTAAAAATTCAGGGTTTTGATTTAACTTTTGGCTTATCAAAGTTTGTTTTCAACTTGGCTTGTCCGCTTTAAGTGCTTGCCCGCTTTAAGGGTTAGTGGTTAAGCATTTCTTGAATTGCTGACTCCGCTGGTTTGCTTGAGTCGTTTCTTGATTGCTTAATTTGTAGTCTAGTCTTTTTTTGACTACAATTTCACAATAAAAATTTTACACTGTGAATTTTACAAAATGCGCAATGACCAGAGCTTGATGAGAAAATCACACTTCCTAGGCACAAAAATACGTAACCTACGGAAACGTAATAACTTAACCATGGAAGATTTGTCGGCACGCTGCATTCGAGTCGACGCCGGAAGTGCGCCCTCTGTGTCATATTTGTCGATGATCGAGCGTGGAAAACGAGTGCCGAGTGCCGGAATGCTGGCGGTGATCGCCGCTGTTTTTCAAAAAGACGCCGACTGGTTCCTCGACGATGTACCCGAAGAGAGCGCTATTACGCCAGATAAGGGCCGCCGTGGTGGCATAAGCGGTATGGCGCTCGAACCCAGCTTTTTGTTTTCCAATGATATTTTGCAAATCGCGATACCAGAAATGTTGTCGCAGACGGGGATCTCCGGTCGGCAGTTTGCCCATTTATTGATCCGCGCCCATCAAGAACACCATCAAAATCATTTCCCCGATCTTGAGCGTGCCGCCGAAGAAGTCGGTCTCAAGCGTATGCCCTTATCTCTGGACGATATGATGGATATTGCTAAGGGCATGGGATTAAAAATCAAATGGATAGATAGCACACCACAGGAAGTGATCGACGATATGGGCGTGAGTTCACGCCAGTTAGTCACCTCATTTTTTGAGCCGCCCAGCACAATTTATGTGAATAAAATCCTTAAAAATCGTCCTAATAGACTCAAATATGACTTAGCCGTGCACATAGGTCATTGTGTGTTGCACAACAAAGACGGCCTCAAGAGTGTGATGACCTCAGGCCGTAAAGAGGAAGTGGACGAAGAAGCGGGTATGCAGTCCAATACTTTGAACGCGCAGGATATTTTACATGCCTGGCGTGACTTTGAATCGAGCTTTTTCGCCGGTGCGCTGCTGTGCCCTAAAGTGCCTTATCGCCAATTACTCGACCGCCACGGTTACGAGATTGAAGTACACAAGCAACTGCAAGTATCAGCCTCGGTCGCCATGCGGCGCATGACTGTCGTATCTCCTTATCCCCATTGGCATTATTTCGACGCTTACGCACCGGGCAAGCTCAAGGCGGTTTATCGCGGCAACGGGATCCCACTGCCTTGGGGCAATATGCGACTAGTGGAAGATCCCTGCCAGCATTGGGCCGTCTTTAGGATGATCAGCGAGCCAACGGTCGGCACTTCGGCACAGATTTCGATTTTAAACGTCGGCAACGAACCACGCATTTACTGCTGTGAGTCGATTAAAGTCGAAGATTCGGCTGGCAACCCGCATGTCCTCTGTGCCGGTATTGATTTGAATCCGGCGATTGAAGCCCAAGGTAAAGATGCCCTGTCTATCGCCCACGATTTGAAAGATGCCTGTGTCGCCAGTGGCGGTTCAGTCACTATTCCAAAACACATTAAAAGTGATCTGGTGAGCGTCGCAAAAATTCTCAATATCAACTGGATAGAGCGCGGGATCAAAAACGACGCCCGCCTGATTTGCTCCCGCGGCGCCGTGTGTCCACGTCAACCAAGTTGCTATCAAGCGGGTAAGTCACAGTGTGATGGAGTAGCGTAAAGGATGTCGCGGGAAGTTTTATAAAGGATTTAGTGAGTGGTTGCTATTAAGCACTCTTATTTCACTGTTGCCATAAAAAAAGCCCCGAAGTATTTTGCTTCAGGGCTTTCGATTTTTGTGTTCACGTATTGGGTCGTTAAGGCGGTAACTATTACGCCCGTACTTGGCTTGTACCTGAGACTAAATACTTCTCAGCGGTCAAGGACTCGAGTCCCATTGGGCCGTAGGCATGTAGCTTAGAGGTCGCGATGCCGATTTCGGCGCCAAGACCGAGTTCGCTGCCGTCGGAGAAGCGCGAAGAAGCATTGACCATCACTACCGAGGCATCGACTGCACGTTGGAAGCGTGCTGCAGTGACTTCGTTTTCGGTGCAAATCACTTCGGTGTGCTGGCTACCAAAACGGGCAATGTGTTGGATAGCATGGTCAAAGTGATCGACTTGGCGAATGGCGATTTCGAGATCTAAATACTCTTGGCCGAAATCGTCTTCTTCCATATAAGTACAGTTTTCAAAATAGCCACCGGATTGGGTACAAGCATTGATTTTAACCTTATGCTCGGCCAGCGCTTTGGCCACTTTAGGCAGGAATTGCGAAGCAATTTCTTGGTGCACTAATAGGGCTTCGAGGGCATTACACACGCCTGTGCGCTGGGTTTTACCGTTGAGCAGTAAGTCCAAAGCAATATCCAGATCGGCATCTTTATCGACGTATAAATGACACACGCCTTTAAAATGCTGGATCACTGGGATTTTACTGTTGTCAGACACAAAGTTAATCAAGCCTTCGCCGCCACGGGGAATGATTACATCAATATAATCTCGTTGCTGCATCAGTTCCAACATCAGTGCACGGTCAGGATCGGGCACTACTGTGATTAACGCCTCGGGCAAGCCGTACTGTTTCAATACACTTTGCAAAATGGTGGCGATAATTTTGCTGGTGTGCAGCGCCTCTTTGCCACCGCGCAAAATCACGGCATTACCGGATTTAAAGCACAGGGCACCCGCATCGGCGGTAACATTCGGACGTGCTTCATAAATCATACAAACCACGCCTAATGGCACGCGCATCTTGCTGATGGATAAGCCGTTAGGTCGTTGACCAATATAACGTTCATTGCCAATCGGATCGGGCAAGGCTGCGATGGTTTCAATGCCTAATGCCATGGCTTCTACGCGTTCTGGTGTTAACGTTAAGCGGTCGAGCATAGCAGGGGCAACGTTATCGGCAGTTGCTCTGTGTAGGTCAATCAAGTTAGCGCTTTGGATTTCGTAGGACTTTTCACGTAATGAACGCGCCATGTCGAGGAGTACAGTATTTTTAAGCTGTTCGTCAACTTGGGCGAGAATAAGAGCCGCTTTAGCAGCTTCTTGAGATAAGTTTTTGATTAAAGTCATATTTACTCCGCTTAGATGTTTACTCGCTTAGTTTTATTCGGCTGATGCTTATTCGAGAATGGCGATGTTTTTCTCGGAAATGATCGGTCCAGTCTTTTGCTGAAATTCACTGGCAAACTCGCGATCGTCTTGGTCCGTAATAAAGCTAAGTAAACAACTGCTGTAATTGGATTTGGCCTTGGCCAATTTAGTACCATCACCTTTGCGTACTAAAATGGTGTCACCGGCAGAGAAGTCCCCATTGATGGCAACGACATCGTCGCTGGTCAATTGCTCGCTATGTTCGTCTAGGTCGATACTAAAGTCATTTTCGACAATAACTTCACCTTGAGCCTGCGAGGTATGTGTCATCCAATGCAGATGTTCTTGCATGGGTTTTTCATGGGAAGTGAAGAGTGTGCCCGGATTTTGCCCCTTCAACAGTTGGTTGAATGAGTCAGCATCGAAACCATTGATAATAAAGGTTTCAATCCCGTGGGAAATCGCCTTCTTGGCGGCTTGTATCTTAGTCCGCATACCACCTGTGCCGACGGCGCTGCTGGCGCTGCTGGCGCTGCTGGCGCTGCTGGCGCCGCCTGCCATGGCGTAGATTTCGGCATTAATCTCGTTCACCTGCTTGATAAGCTGTGCATCGGGATTTTCATGGGGGTTTTGTGTGTAAAGCCCGTTCACATCTGAACAGATAATCAGGGTATCGGCATCGGCCGCCGCGGCTACCATGGCCGAGAGATTATCGTTATCGCCAACTTTGAGCTTGTCGGCGGTAACGGCATCGTTCTCGTTGATGATAGGCAGTAGCCCATGTTCGAGTAGGCTGAAAATCGTATCTTTAATACTGATGTAACGATCTCGATTGCGTAAATCGCCGTGGGTTAACAGTAGCTGTGCGGTCGGGAAATCAAATAACTTGTTCCATGTGGCCATCATATCGGCCTGACCTGCTGCTGCCATGGCTTTCTTCACAGTGACACTCGGTTTATCCACCACGCCAAAGTGATGCCATCCCGCGGCGACTGAGCCCGAAGAGACCAAGACAACTTGGATCCCTTGGGCACGACAATAAGTAATAAATTGGGCAATGCCGAGTAAGTAGTGGCTGCTGCAACCTTGCTTGTGTGGTGCAATCAGGGCACTACCTACCTTAACGACAATGCGTTTCCAGGGTAAGTCAGTCATACCTGCGCGCCTCATCTGTCTTCGGCTAAAACACGGCCAGCTTTGTGGAATAATTTAGTGGTTTTGGCACAGGGATCAGTATCGAGTAACGAGACAACCCAAATCACCACACTGCTCACGGCAAAGCCGGGGATCATTTCATACACTACTGTGGTTAGGGCTTTTCCATCTGCCAATACCGGTGCATAAATCCAAAATAGAACGGTAGCTGCGCCAGAGACAATGCCCGCAATTGCGGCTTTGTGAGTTAAGTTAGCTTTATACAAGCTAAACAAAACTAATGGACCAAAGGCGGCTCCGAATCCTGCCCATGCATTACTCACCAGTGACAGCACACTGCTAGAGCGGTCGAGCGCCAGTAGACTCGCGACAATTGCCACGCCTGCTACGCCAAAGCGACCCATTTTCACCATGTCTTTTTCGGTAGATTCTTTCTTCGACATCACGCGATAGATATCTTCCGTTAGCGAGCTTGATGACACTAATAGCTGCGATGAAATGGTGCTCATGATCGCGGCCAGAATGGCGGCCAGTAAGAAGCCACTAATGATCGGATGGAACAACAACTCAGAAAACACGATAAAGATGGTTTCAGGATCGGTCAGCTTCATACCAAATTTATTGGCGTAAGCAATACCGACAAGACCTGTTGCCAGTGCACCCACGATGGTCACTGTCATCCAGCCCATACCTATGTGTCTGGCGGTTTTAATGTCAGCTACTGAACGAATCGCCATAAAACGCACAATAATATGCGGTTGGCCAAAGTAACCGAGTCCCCAAGATAAGCTTGAGATAAGCCCTAACATAGTGACGTTTTGCATCGCATCGGTGAAGTGTGGAATCGACTGATACGCAAAGTTCAACATAGTGTCAGCGCTGGTAAATTCTTGATATGCCACGACAGGAACTAAGACTAAGGCGACAAACATAATACAGCCTTGGACAAAGTCAGTGAGGCTCACTGCCAAGAATCCGCCTAACAGGGTATAAGAAACCACAACCGCTAGTGTGACGACTAAACCTATGTCGTAGTTCAGGCCAAATGCTGACTCAAACAATTTACCGCCAGCCACTAAACCCGCTGAGGTATACAAGGTAAAGAAGATCACAATGATCACGGCCGAGATAATACGGATACTGCCGTTAGCATTGCCGAAGCGTTTAGCAAAAAACTCCGGGATAGTGAGGGCGTTGTCCGCCACCTCGGTATAAACCCTAAGTTTTGGTGCGACGACCAAGTAATTGATTAGAGCACCAATCAATAGCCCAAGTGCGATGTAAATGGTTTCGAAACCAACCAAAAACATAGCACCGGGAAGACCCATTAGCATCCAGCCACTCATGTCAGACGCACCCGCTGAGAGTGCGGTGACCTGTGGACTTACCTTACGGCCGCCAAGAATATAGCCTGACACATCGCTGGTGGATTTTTTGTAAGCGAATAAGCCAATGGCGAGCATAACGATAAAGTAGATAGCTAAGGAAATGTAAGCGAGGTAATTCATTGGTTATTTTTCTCCTAACGCTTTGTTATTTTGAATAATACTCGGTTTCAAAATGACAAAGAGATAGGTGCTTAATATTGCAAGTAAACACATAAACTGCATTGATTCCTTAGCGTGTAATCGGGTAAAGCTTGCTACTTGCGAGATGAGATTTTCCTCTGGTGGGTTCTCCGTAGACATAATTTCTCCTTGGTTGATAATTGAATTTATATCACCAATATAGTTAGTGATCTAACTATATTAAGGCATTTTATCGGCCAAATATCAAGCTTCTATTGGATTTAAATGGTTTTGGTGGCAGTAAAAGAGTGGCTTTTGGGGCGGAAAATAGTTTGAGAACTGACTATTTTTCTGAGGTGTTTTTCTGCTCTGCGATACTGTGGGCAGTGCGTTCGAAGGTTAAAGTGATGCGTTCAAACATCCCAGTAATCATAGTGAATTGTTCGTGGGGTAACGGACATTGGGCCAGCGCTTCTAATAATGCCTCGCTGCTGATTTTAAACTCTTCTGCGACTTGTCCGTGGGCGCAGGCGATAAATGCCTGACCTAAATTGTGTTGCCAGAGGTTGAGTGCATTTTCTAAGCCTAAGTTTAAGTGCGTATCTGAAATGCCCTGCAACATGCGCCGCATCCGAATCGACACATGGCCTAGATTAAGTGCCGTAAACACCAGATCGGTAAATACCCTCGAACTCTTGCCCGAGCCTTTTTCGTAACTGGCGATCCGCAGCAGTCGATCGCCCATGCGGGCGTTAAACCAAGGCTCAGGATCATCATGCTGTGCGATATGCACTAGATCTTTTTGGATGGATTGCAGCAGACGATATTGCATCAACCGCTGGCTAGGTTCGGTAATCAATTTAAACAACCAATACAGCACAGTAACGCCGACAAAAATCGCTAAGGCATTGCTGACGGTGTTTTCTATCGCAAATGAAATGGCATTGCTGGGCTGCACTAACACAGCAAACGGCACGCAAATGCCGAGCCCATAGGGCAAGGTCGGTCGATTCGCCAAGGCGAGTAAGCCGATAAAAAACGGCCCAGCGAGCACTAAAACGAGGATTTCGAAATCGCCGCTACTCTGTGCCAGCAAAGGTAAAGCGTAAAATACCGTGAGCGGTACAGTGATAGTGATGCCGACAAGAATACGGCGCAAAATCGTGGTTAACATCGGCAGTGGTTGGCGTGCCATCATGATGGAAAAGACCACGGGCAGCAGGATCATCATGAGGACCGCGCTCGACCCTGTGCCAATCCACAGTGAAGCCCCAATGACAAACACCGCCATGCTGCGCAGGCCCGTGGTAACGCCTATTAATGGGTCTCGGTGAAACTCCATCGGCGGCGCGTTGAGCTGCACCGCAGAGTGACTGGTCAGCACGTTGTAGCTCTTGAGCACCATGATCAGATCGGCGCTTAATTCCATCGCGACTTTGAGTAAGCGCGTCTCTAACGGCGCGCGGCCGCGGTATTGCATCAGGTTTTGCTGGAGTTGATACCTCAAGGTGCGCGCCATTTTGTAGCATTCTTGGTAATCACTGGATTGCGCCATCAATGTAAAACTACTGCGCATATTGGCTAAGGATTTCGCGAGTGGTTCGCTAACAAGATGGGAATGATTACGTTGCAGCCGGCCAAATATTTGGATTGCCGCCAATAGCGAAAGGGTTTTATTGCAGAGAAAGTTCGCCGCATGGCTCTGCCCGCGTCCTTCGGGGCCTTCATAAATCACTGCGCTGGAATCGTCACTCAGCGCCGATACTGACTCCATAATCGTGTCGATATGTTCATGGCGACTCGCATGTTCCCCCTGTAAATCGAGTTCTAATGCAAGATAGTTAAGCGAATGATTAATTGTGTTTTTAGCATGCAATTGTAGACTATGTTTTACCTTGGTCGGCCAAAGTAGCGAGCTGACTAAAACGGCGCAAATCGCCCCGACGACAATCTCGCTGATCCTCGACTGTGCCACATCGAATATTTTTGCACTATCGGCCGTGCTTGGGCTCGCCATCACAATGAGCACTATCAAGCAGGCGGTCATGCCCGCCATAGCAAAGGCATAGACAAAGTTTTGCTGGCGCACCATGGCCGATAACCCAGAATTTAGCCCTATCCAGCAGGCGAGTAATCCTAAGGCGAGTTCGGGATAGGGCGTAAACCAGTTGAGTATGGCAATCCCCGCGAGCGCGCCGACTAAGGTGCCGCCGATTTGGCATAAGCCCTTTTCGATCACTAGCCCGCTTTCAGGGCGGATTTGCAGAAATACCGCCGACACCAGCGCCCAATATGGCCGTTCTAGATTTAAGAACATGGCCACATATAAGGCGAGCGCCATCGAAATCACGCCTTTAATCGCGAAGATGAGGGTTCTTCGGTCTGGAAAGAATAAACTCTTCAGTAACAGCGTCATAATGACTATTTGTCAGTCTGTAGCTGGATGGAAACTGTCATGCCGACGCTCAGCTCTATGTCCTTAGGAATGCTATCTAGCTGAATATCGACCGGAATACGTTGCGACAACCTCACCCAATTAAAGGTTTGGCCGATTTGCGGCAATAACTGTCCATTAGTAGTGACATTGGTATTGGCGATTGCTTTACCTATGCTGGTCACTTTGCCATGCAAGACATGGCCGCCACTCATCAGGCTGACATCGGCGCTTTGACCTATGTGAACCAAGGGGATTTTGGTTTCTTCAAAATAGCCTGTGATATAGAGAGAATCTTGTTTGACCAGCGAAAATACCGAGTTGCCTTTGCTGACATAGTTGCCATTACGCAGACTTAAATTGATCAGAGTACCGTTTTCGGGAGCGTGAATTTGCGTCCGCGCTAAGTCAATTTGGGCGGTATTCAATTGCGCCTGTGCGAGCTCATAACTGGTTCGTGCCAGTTCGGTATTGATAAAGGCTTCGTCGAAGGTTTCTTTGCTGACCAAGTTGTCATTGGTCAAACCGATACGACGTTTGTACTTATGTTTTGCCAGTTCCCATGCCAATTTTTGACTTTCCGCTTTGGCATTCAATTCGGCAATCGTGGCCTTGTAGCGGGTATCGTCCACAGTGAACAACACATCACCCTTATTGACGATTTGATTGTCTTTTACATTCAGTTGGTTCACCCAACCGGACACATCTGGCGCTATGGTAATGATTTCGGCGCGAACTCGGCCGTCGCGAGTCCAAGGAGAATAAAGGTAGTGTGACCATATCCAATGTCCGGCGATACCTGCAACCGCGACCACAATGAGGGTGAGGCTGATACGAAAGATTTTTCCCATGAACAATCAACTCCCAAGCAAGTAAATGACCAACGCCAGATAGCAGATAAACAGCCCAACTTCGAACCAAGCTTCGCGCCACAGCTTGTGATAGAGCCCAGTTTGATAGAGTACCAAGCGAGTGATGCAGGAAAGCAGAAAAGCTAAGGGGATAAAGATAATTAATGGACTAAATAACAAACCATCGAACGCGAGTTCTTTAAGCATTACGCTATTCATCCCGATTACAGTGGCGCAGCGATAACCGCGCTATGTGTTTAAAATGCAAAGTACTCAGTCGAGATTATAGGAAAGTCGCGTGAGAGTTAATGATTTTATGCTATCTGTGATCAATTAGGGCCAGCATTAGCTGGCCCTAAATATGATGAAATCAAAGCAAAAATCGCTTTTACCTCATGGTAACGAATTCTTCAGCGCCCGTTGGGTGGATAGCAACAACCGCATCGAAATCGGCCTTAGTTGCGCCCATTTTCATAGCGACGCCGAAACCTTGGAGGATTTCGTCCATACCAAAACCAATACCATGAATACCGACGACTTTTTCGTCCTTGCCAGCGCAGACTAACTTCATCTTACAGGCTTGGCGATGGGCCGTGACGGCGGTGTACATTGAGGTAAACGTCGAGGTATACACTTTGACGTTATCATCGCCGTATTGAGTACGCGCTTCTGGTTCGGTCAAGCCCATAGTGCCAATGGGTGGATGGCTGAACACGACGGTTGGGATCAGGCTGTAATCCATTTTGGCATCTGTCATGCCGTTAAATAAACGCTCGGATAACAAACGGCCCGCTTTAACCGCAACAGGGGTGAGCTCTACGCCGCCCGCCATAATGTCACCGACACAGTAAATCCCTTTGTGGGTCGTATTTTGCTGCTCGTCAGTGATGACATAGCCTTTGCTATCTACTTGCACTTCGGTGTTTTCTAAGCCGATATTGCCCGTCGCTGGTGAACGGCCAATTGCCCAAATTAGGCAATCGACAGTAATGCTTTCACCGTTTTCTAAGCTCAGTGTTAGGCTGTCATCAGCATTTTTAACCACAGCCTTGGGTACGCTATGGGTGTGCAATGTTGGGCCTTCGGTCGCCATGGCTTCAACGAGGGCATCGACTAAGATGGGGTCAAAGTTACGCAGCGGCGCATGTTTACGCACTAATAAGTGAGTTTCACTGCCTAGAGCGTGTAACACGCCAGCGACTTCAACGGCGATATAACCCGCGCCAACAACGGCAACGCGCTTTGGTTGCTCGCGTAGGGCGAAGAAACCATCGGAATCGATACCGTATTCGGCACCAGGAATGTTCGGAATAGTCGGCGCGCCGCCAGTGGCGATAAGGATGTTATCGGCAGTGTAATGTTCGCCGTCCACTTCGATAGTGTTGCCATCGACAAAACGGCCGTAGCCATTTAACAGGGTCACTTTGTTGTTGGCAAAACCACGGCCGTAGGCATCATGAATGCGGCCAATGTAGGCTTCGCGGTTCTCGACCAAGGTATTCCAATCGAATTTATTAACAGTGACGTCGAAACCATAATCTTTGGCGTAAAGGTTCATCGCTTCGGCAACATGGGCGCCATACCACATGACTTTTTTCGGCACACAGCCTACGTTTACACAGGTGCCACCTACGTGTTTGGCTTCGATGAGTAGAACCTTAGCGCCACGCATTGCTGCTCGGTTTGCTGAGGCGATACCGCCGCTGCCTGCGCCTAGGCAGATATAGTCAAAATGTTGAGCCATGAGTTTCTCCGTCTTACTTCAAGGATGAGATGCTTTACAGCAGAAGGTCATTGTAGGGGTGTTTGCGATAACAGACCAGCCCATTGCATGACTAACGCATAAGACCGTACTTTGACTGAAAAAGATTCTGAGCTTTACACTTACCCGAACTGGGCATTAGCTGTTCATCGGGTCGCCGTCTAGCGGCGATATTGGCAATTAGAGTGATCGTTTTGAGCGGGACCTTCTGCGCCACATTTCAAACATTGCCATTCCTTTTGGCGGGCGCTGAGTTCGTCGGCTTGATGCGTAGCGGCGTTATCTTGTTTGCCGCCGAGTTGCGCTTCTAACTGATCCATACGCTTATCGAGCCAGCGGCAGTTGGGATCATTGGCTACGTGTTCACGGCTGGCAAGTTGTTGCTTGCGGCTGAGTTTTTTACTCTTAGTGGCTTTGGTCGATTGCGTGTCTTTAGTTGATTTAGTGGCTTTGGATGGCTCTGCTGGCGTGAGAGTGGGAGCCGAATACTCGAAACTGCTTTGCTCTTGGTTAGGCAGATTAATCGGTTTGCCCTCACTGTCGAGCAAGGTGCCTAGGGGCAAAGGCGCGGTTTGTGTCGATTGTGATAGGGACTCTAGACTCGGTTCAGATTCAGGCTCAAGTTCAAGTAATTGCCGTGCGTCAGCCGAGTGTATGACTGGGAGAAAAAGCAGAAGTAAGGCAATAACGGCGGTGCGGATGAGATAAAAGTGCTGGGCTAACATTCCCTGTTCCTCGGCAAAATCGATATGAATGGTGAGTCGTTCCGTCGACTTTTTGAGTGTAGTTAGTGAGCGCTATTTTGCCAAATGGAGCGGGATAAATTGACTGAGGAAGGTTGTAATACAGCGCTAAAACCACGGCGCTAAGAATGGAGTTAAAACGTTATCGCAAAGTGGATGCCGGCATAGGTCTCATCTTGCGAACTCATATCGCCATTCGCCATCGCTTCTTGCTCAATATCTCCTTGGGCAATGCTGTGGCTGATGTGACCATCGATACTCATGTAGGATGACAGCTGATAACTGGCTTCGAGGCCAAATTGCAAGTTATTGCGGCCATCGTGTTCTTCTGTGCGGTATTTAAAATCAAACCCTTGAGTGATGTATGGCGTGAGACTGAGCTGATCTGTGACATGCCAATAGCTGTGTAAACTCACTTCAACAAAGTAACCCGCAGCCTCGTTGGAATAGACATAACTTGCCGATGGTACTAGCCAAGGTTCAGCGGTGTAAGCGAGTTCGGCAAATAGCTCGTTATCGTGGCAACGGGTATTGCTGTAGCCTTCAATGCGTTGATAACCCACATTAGCCTCTAGGTTTTCGGCCACATCGAACCCATATTCAAGGCCTATATTCCACTCAGTGTAGGCTTGGCTATCGCCGCGGCCAACTAAAGCGTAGACGGTGATATTGTCTTGCTGGACTGCGGTATTCAGCCAATAGATGCCGCCATCTTGCAGATTATTGCGACCCTGTGAGACGTATTGACTGTCCCAACCTAAATCCAGTGTTACAGCTAAGGCTTGGCTATTCTGGCTGGGCAATCCTGCGCTTGAAATGCTCTCGATGCTCTCATTGGCGAATGCGTTGTCACTCAAGCCGTTGATGCCTAAAGTGCAGAGGATGCTCGCCATCAGTTTTACTGAGTGTGTTGCCATATTTTTGCTGATTTAGGTAGAAATGCGTTTGTTAAGGCGAGAATACCTTCCCCATAGATAAGTGTTAATGCGAATTGATTCGATTTGCGATCAAGCCGACAATAATGCTTAGGTACATTAAGCGTAAATGCTAAATGCGAACGAGTTCACTTTTTTTAAGCAGAAATAGCGTTAGCAAGGCGTTCGAAGGGGGCAATCGGTTTTCTTGCCTTGATAAATAGCCCGTTAGCCCTTATCTATAAGTGATACAGATTGTTGAGGAGTCAATATGAGCAACCCTTTGCTTAGCGGCGCAAAATTACCGCTTTTTTCACAGATTAAACCGGAACATATTCAAGTCGCCGTTGAGCATGCCATTGCTCAGTGCCGCACTAAGATTGATCAAGTGCTGCAGAATCAAGGTCCTTACACTTGGGACAACTTGGTCGCGCCACTAGAACAGGTTGACGATGAGCTGAGCCAAATTTGGTCGCCCGTTTCTCATATGAATTCAGTGACCAGCACAGATGAATGGCGCGCTGCTCATGATGCTTGTTTGCCGCTATTGTCGGAATACGGCACCTATGTTGGTCAACACCAAGGTTTGTATCAAGCCTATAAAGCCCTGCGTGCATCGAATGAATTTACACAATTAAGCCAAGCCCAGCAGAAGGTGATTGAACACAGCCTGCGCGATTTTGAACTATCGGGTATTGGCTTAGATGACGCGCAAAAAGTGCGTTATGGCGAAATGGTCAAACGTCTTTCTGAACTCACCAGTGGCTTTTCGAATCAATTACTGGATGCGACCCAAGCTTGGACTAAGTTGATCACAGATGAAGCTGAGCTTGCGGGCCTGCCAGAGTCTGCCAAAGCCGCCGCTAAGGCGATGGCCGATGCGCGTGAGTTAGACGGTTGGTTGTTTACCTTAGATTTCCCTTCTTATTTACCTGTCATGACTTACAGCGAAAACCGCAGTCTTCGCGAAGAGTGTTACCGCGCCTTCGTTACTCGCGCCTCGGATCAAGGTCCTAATGCTGGCGAGTTTGATAACAGCCCGCTGATGGACGAAATCCTAGCGCTGCGCCACGAACTCGCATTGTTACTCGGTTTTGACAGTTTTGCCGACAAATCCCTAGCGACGAAAATGGCTGAAGCGCCGGCGCAGGTGATGGCATTTTTAAATGAGTTAGCGCTGCGCTCAAAGGATCAGGCTAAGGCAGAAGTGGCCGAGCTGAGAGCGTTTGCCGAGGCACAATACGGCGTGAGCGAAATGGCATCTTGGGACTTAAGTTTCTATGCCGAGAAGTTGCAGCAGCATAAGTATGAGATTTCACAGGAAATCCTGCGTCCGTACTTCCCTGAAGATAAAGTGCTCTCTGGTTTGTTCTACACAGTCTCGCGTTTGTTCGGCCTTAAAATCGTTGAGCAAAAAGACCTTGATCGTTGGCATAAAGACGTGCGTTTCTTCGATATTTTCGACGAAACCGGCGAACACAGAGGCAGTTTTTACCTCGACTTATATGCTCGCACAGGTAAACGTGGCGGTGCTTGGATGGATGACTGCCGTGTGCGCCGTCAAACCGCCGATGGATTGCAAAAGCCAGTGGCCTATTTGACCTGTAACTTTAATGGTCCGGTCGATGGCAAGCCTGCGCTATTCACCCACGATGAAGTGACAACCCTGTTCCACGAATTTGGCCATGGTATCCACCACATGCTGACCAAAATCGATGTCGCAGGCGTGTCGGGTATCAATGGTGTGCCTTGGGATGCGGTCGAGTTACCGAGCCAATTTATGGAAAACTGGTGCTGGCAGGAAGAAGCCTTAGCCGAAATTTCTGGTCACTTCGAAACGGGCGAGCCATTACCTAAAGCCTTGTTAGATAAGATGCTGGCGGCGAAAAACTTCCAATCTGGCATGATGATGCTGCGCCAACTTGAGTTCTCGTTGTTCGATTTTAGAATGCACCACGAATACGACCCCGCTAAAGGCGCGCGCATTCAAGAAACCTTAGACGAAGTGCGTCGTCAGGTCGCCGTATTAACGCCGCCAGACTTTAACCGTTTCCAACATGGTTTTGCCCACATTTTTGCGGGCGGTTATGCTGCGGGTTATTACAGCTATAAATGGGCTGAAGTGCTGTCGGCGGATGCGTTTTCCCGCTTCGAAGAGGAAGGGATTTTCAATCCTGAAACAGGTCGTCGTTTCCTGCACAATATCCTCGAAATGGGTGGTTCAGCCGAGCCGATGGACTTGTTTAAACAGTTTATGGGACGCGAGCCGAATATTGATGCCCTGTTAAGACATTCAGGTATTGCTGCATAAGCAGGCTAGATAAGTAATTGTTCGCCTTGATAAATCAACCCATTTGAACGGGCTGATTTTCTCTGAGCATTTAGCTTTGCTAAAGGATAAAAAGGCGCCTAACGGCGCTTTTTTTGTGACATAGATCTCGCTTGCCCTGTGGTATGACCTCTGTTAGCCTGTGGCTCTTATTTCAAGGGCGACTCGTTATGAATCTGTATTTTCGTTTGTTTTGGTTGTTATTTTGGCGCACGCGTCACTGCCGTAAGATCGATTTTCTAGGGACAAGCCGTATCACGTACCGTGCTTTACCGAGCGACTGCGATATCAATTTCCATCTGACTAATTCCCGCTATCCTGCGTTTATGGATCTGGCGCGGACTTATATGTTGGCCGAGATGGGTCTGCTGAAACGTTTCTTAAAGTTGAAGTGGATGCCGATAGTTAACGCCGCCGAGTTTACCTATATTCGCGATATCAAGCCGCTAAAAACCTTTGAAATTGAAACCAAAGTCGTCGGTTGGGATGAGAAATATTTCTATATTGAACAACGCTTTGTGAGCGAACGTGGCCTGCATTGTATCGTGCATGTGCGCGGTGTGTTCGTGTGTAAAGGTAAGCAAGTGCCGCTCGATGTGTTAGTGAAAGAGGCGGGTTATACCGATGCTGCACCTGAGTTGCCGCCCGAAGTCGTGAAGTGGAAAGCATTTTTGCAGTTGAAGAAAGAACGCAATATGTGATCTTGTTGAGGCGTGACTTACCCCGCTAAGGTATGCCTCTTATTCCCGCCGTTTCCTCCATTTCAGCCAGCAACACCTCTTCTTGTACTAACATCCAAGCGCCGCGCAATTGTGCCTGCTGCCAATAGCGCACGATTTCATCCAAATCCAATAGATTTAAGTGTTGAAAGCTATAACTTAAACAAGGGATTAGGGCGCAGTCGGCTAAGGTAAAACTGTCGCCACAAACCCAATGGTGTTGCGTGAGTTGCGTGTCTAAGCGTTGAAATTGTGCCAGTAGCTGTTTCTCTAATTGTTTGATTTCGAACTCGTTACTGTCCTCGGTATGCTTCAACTTTTCTAATTGAAATAATGGGTTATTAATATCATTGTCTATGATGCGATCGAACAAACGCACCTGTAAGTTGCGTTGCGGTTCTTGGGGCAGCAGCTGGGTACTGTTATTAAAATGCCTATCTAAGTATTCAATAATAATGCTGGATTCGGGAACAAGCAGCTCATCGTGGGTTTTGAGCAGGGGAACTCTCGCCTGCGGATAGGTTTGGTGAAATTCCTTGCGTGAAAAAGGGTCGCGCAGATCTATGATTCTGGGGTAGAAATTGGCCTGCTTTTCATAAAGTGCGATCAGCACCTTTTGTGAATAGCGAGATAAGGGGTGATAAAAAAGCTCCATAGGCACTAACTCCAAACCCTGAATTTTACTGACTTTACGCCTTAACTTTAGTCGTAATTGAGGTGCTTGCTGTAAGAGTTTTTCTAAAAAATGCAGGGATAAACACAATTTTTAGCGGCAAAGCCAAATGATCCATCAAGGATAAAAATCGGTATTATTAACGACATATCAAAAGTGTCGGGATTTAATCATTTTAAAGGTAATAATATGAGCCAGTTAGAGCGTTTTTCATCTATTTATGCCAGAGCCAGTGAGCGCAAAGGCGGGGCTGCGGGACTCGAAGCCTTGTTGTCTGGCTGCCTGTCCGATGATGAAATTCGCCAGTATCGTGATGCTGAATTATTGTCAGCGATGAGCCGTCAGGTGTTTTAAAGTGGTTTTGTATGGCGGGTGGTTGTTAATAAATGGCCTGAATATGAGAAGTCATTCTTTGGGTTTGAACCGCATAAAGTGTTGATGTTATCCCCTGAACAAATTCAAGCGCGGGCGAGTGATGCGACACTGATCCGCCATCTAAAAAAGACCCAAGCTATTTATGACAACGCTTTAATGATCCACGATCTTGCTCGCGAACATGGCAGCTTGGCACAGCTGATCGCGGCTTGGCCGACGCAGGATATTATCGGTTTGTGGGCACTGTTAAAGAAACGCGGTACCCGACTGGGCGGCAACACAGGTCCTTATTTTCTGCGCGGCATTGGCAAAGATACCTTTTTGTTAACCGATGATGTGCAAGGTTATTTTAAAGCACACAAGTTAGTCGATGCGGGTTTTACGTCGCAGACGGCGCTTAAACAAGTACAAGCTGTATTTAATCAGTGGCAACAGGAATCAGGGCGTTGTTTGGCCGATATCAGCCGTATTTTGGCTTGCAGCGTGGGGGATAATCGAATTTAGGACGTTTAGATTTAGCATTTTTAAGCGCAACATAAAAAAGACCAGCCACGGGGGCTGGTCAAGGCTCTATTTATCAAGCCACTGGAGTGCCGCAGGGAAGCAGCGGATGAGCGGGTAACGCGACGAACTCACTTAAAAACTTTTGCTGATGCCCACGACAAATCTGTCATCGAAAATTTCAGTCTGAGTGCCATAGACCTTATGGTCGGTATCCACTGTGCTGCCGTGGTAACGGACATCAAAATTCAACCCGTAGAATACTTTGCTTAGACCTAAGTTCCAGTGTCCCCAACCTTCGGCACCTTCACCGCTCAAGTCTTGATAACCGACTGAGCCTGAGATTTTTACGCCATTATCGAAGTTGTAGCTTGGGTGCAAGGCATAGTTCACGCCGTGCCAGCCATCGACACCAAACCAGTCATCGACTGTGGGTGTGACTTCTAATTGCAGATTGGCGCGGCCAAACTGTTTGCCCACTTTGAGCCAGAGTTCTGTGTAGTTTGAATAGGATGCACCTGGGTAGAGGTATGAAAACAGCATCACATCATAGGTAAATCCTGAGTCGCCAAATTCACCGGCTTTGCCGATAAAAGGCGCGGTAACGATCTCTAAATTAGGATCGGCAAACTTGATGTTGGAGCTAAATACCCCAGCATACCAACCTTCATCGTGATTCCAGCTTAAGGTGCCTTGCACTACGGGGATATCGCCGTCTAAGGTTTCAGATTCACCGCGGAACACATAATCGGAGGCAAAGTTAACATTGGCATTAATCGTACCGCCAAAGAGCTGGTTGTCATCGGCCGCTTGAGCAGTCATAGCAAGGGAAAGTAACGCCCCACTGAGCAGAAATTTAGTGCGAGTCTTCATAATCATCATCTCAAAATTATTTCAAATTATTGGGAGTTGTTAGCGCACCATTATCGTAAAAATAACTTGTGAATAGCCGTGATGCTTGGAATGAACCAATCACGAAAATATGTGAATGAATATGAACAAATGCGTTTTTAAGCGAGGAATTTTTAGCTTTGTAAGCAATATTCGTCATTAAAGAAGTGTTAATTGTGGGAGTCTGAGTTTCATTTAATGGGGTATTAAACTGGATTTCGGGTTTGCTCCGCCTATGGCTAACCACTAAAATAACCCGCTCAGTATGATTTGAGACGGTTACTTTTATTGTTGTGGGTTTGACTCAAGCCATTGGCGCCGTATTTCGGCCATATGTTTGAGGTAACAAACTGCACATTAATCCGCTAAATGATGTTTTTACGCGTAGGCAGTCTGAAGCCAATTCCTTGTTTACTCTCTTTCGGTATTGTCAGTCTTGATAGGTCGTTTTTAGCGACTTGATGCTGAGAGTGGCCTGAGTAAAAACAACAGTGCTGCGTTTTCGTCTCTATGTACAAATTATTGCAACAAGTGGCGGTTAAGCTAACGCTATTGAGCTGTGGGCCTTGGCCTGCGGTAAGTTTAGAATATGAACAGATTTGCAACATATTCAATATGGAGTAGGCTTATTGGGTGTTTTACGGCATATCCCTCTAACAATGTTGCTCAAAGTTAACAGGCTTTTTAAATCGAATAACAATTCGATGAATATAGTAATGCCGAATGAGTGAAAATTTTCATTAGTTTACAATTTAGTTTCGTTATCTTCCTTGTTGATTCATATAGGCTATGAGATAAATAACGGATTTGATTTTAGTTACAATTACGGCTCGTGTCAGCGCAATAAGTGTACTGGTATGTGGGCAGTTAATATTTGAAGGAGTTCTCATGCGGCAGACAATTAAACTTGCCTCAGTTATAAGCGTGGCGTTATGGATGGCAGCTTGCAGCCCTCAAGAAGAGAAAGCTCAGGCGGGCGCTGGCCCACGTAGTATGGAAGTGGGAATCCTTAATGTTGTTGCCCAGCCACAAGTGATTCAGGTGGAGTTACCAGGACGCAGTAAAGCTTTCCTCGAGGCCGAAGTTCGTCCACAGGTGAGCGGTATTATCACTAAGCGTAGTTTTGTTGAAGGTGGCAATGTGAAACAGGGTGAATCCTTGTATCAAATTGACTCTGCAACTTATAAAGCCGCATTAGTGAGTGCCAATGCCGATTTAGCCAGAGCCAATGCGGGTTTAGCCTCAGCAAAAGCTAAGGCTGCACGTTATCAGCAACTGGTGAAAACCAACGCCATCAGTAAGCAAGAATTTGATGAAGCTGAAGCGGCATATAAAGAAGCATTAGCGAATGTCACCGTGGCAGAAGCTGCGATTAACACAGCTAAAATCAACCTGCAATACACTGAAGTATTAGCGCCTATCTCTGGTCGTATCGGTAAATCGAGTGTGACTGCGGGTGCGTTAGTGACAGCGAACCAAAGCCAAACGCTGGCGACGATTCAACAACTTGATCCTATCAATGTGGATATCGCGCAATCGAGTGCGCAGTTGTTACGTCTTAAAGCTAAGTTGCAGCAAGGTAAGCTACAAGCTTCAGAAAATGCTGATGTGCAGTTGTTGCTCGAAGATGGCACTCAATACAGCCATCTAGGTAAGTTGCAGTTCGCCGAAGTGAGTGTGGATGAAAACACTGGATCTGTGATTCTGCGCGCCGAGTTCCCGAACCCTGAAGGTATCTTGTTACCTGGTATGTATGTTCGCGCTATGTTGAATGCGGGCACCGATCCACAGGCTATCTTGGTTCCACAAAAAGCCATCACGCGTAACTCTAAGGGTCAAGCAGTGGCTATGGTTGTGAATGACCAAGGTGTCGTTGAATCGAAAACTGTAACGACCGCTGAAGTGATTAACAACCAATGGCGAGTCACTTCTGGTTTAGCTGTGGGCGATAAACTGATTGTGGAAGGATTACAGAAAATTCGTCCAGGCGCTCCAGTAACCACCAAAGTTATTTCTGAAACGCAAGCACAATAGGGCATAGCTATGGCACGTTTTTTTATTGATCGCCCCATCTTTGCGTGGGTGATCGCCTTGATTATTATGCTGGCGGGGATCCTCTCGATCCGCTCGCTGCCAGTGTCTCAATATCCTAACATTGCACCACCTACCGTGGTGATCAGTGCTAACTATCCTGGCGCTTCCGCTAAGATCGTTGAAGATTCTGTAACTCAGGTGATTGAGCAACGTATGACGGGTATCGATAACCTCCGTTATATCTCCTCAACCAGTGACAGTTTTGGTAATGCGTCTATTACCTTAACCTTCAACGCCGAAGCAGATCCGGATATTGCACAGGTTCAAGTTCAGAACAAGTTACAGGGCGCTATGACCCTGTTACCGCAAGAAGTGCAGTCGCAAGGGGTTAACGTTAACAAGTCGAGTTCAGGCTTCTTAATGGTATTAGGCTTCGTATCGACCGACGGTTCGTTAGATAAAGGCGATATCGCCGACTACGTGGGTGCGAACATTCAAGATCCTATGAGCCGTGTTTCGGGTGTAGGTGAAATTCAGCTGTTCGGTGCCCAATATGCGATGCGTATATGGCTAGATCCGTTGAAGCTGACTCAATATAACTTAACCAGCTTAGATGTTATTGCGGCGATTCGTTCTCAAAACGCTCAAGTCTCCGCTGGACAGTTAGGTGGCGCGCCATCTGTGGCTGGCCAAGAGCTGAACGCGACTGTATCGGCGCAAAGCCGCTTACAAACGGCGGAAGAATTCCGCAAGATTATCCTTAAATCGGATATTTCAGGCGCAAATGTCTTCCTCGGTGATGTGGCGCGAGTTGAGTTAGGTTCTGAAAGTTATGCCGTGGTGTCACTGTATAATGGCCAACCTGCAACAGGGTTAGCGATTAAACTGGCAACGGGTGCTAACGCGCTGGATACAGCATCAGCAGTCCGTGAAAAAATCGATGAGATGAAGCCCTTCTTCCCGCAGGGATTAGAAGTTGTTTATCCATACGATACAACTCCTTTCGTTGAGCAATCTATCGAAGGTGTGGTGCATACCTTGCTTGAAGCTATCGTACTTGTGTTCGTTATCATGTACCTCTTCCTGCAAAACTTCCGTGCAACCTTGATCCCGACCATTGCGGTACCTGTGGTATTGCTGGGTACCTTTGCGATTCTATCGATGGCAGGGTTCTCGATTAACACCCTAACCATGTTCGCTATGGTGCTCGCCATCGGTTTGCTGGTGGACGATGCGATTGTGGTGGTGGAAAACGTCGAGCGGGTGATGTCCGAAGAGGGCTTAAGTCCACTCGAAGCGACGCGTAAGTCGATGGACCAAATTACCGGTGCCTTAGTCGGTATTGGTCTGACCTTATCCGCTGTGTTTGTACCTATGGCATTTATGTCTGGTTCAACGGGCGTGATCTACCGTCAGTTCTCGATCACTATCGTCTCTGCGATGGCGCTGTCTGTACTGGTGGCGTTGATTTTAACGCCAGCACTGTGTGCGACTATGCTCAAGCCAGTCAAGAAGGGCCATGGTCACATAGAAACAGGCTTCTTCGGTTGGTTTAACCGTACTTTCGACAAGCTGACTAATCGTTATGAGTCGAGCGTGGCTGGTATCATCAAGCGCAGCTTCAGAGTCATGACGATTTACGTTGTGCTGGTCATTGCAGTGGGTTGGATCTTCATCCGTATGCCTACCGCCTTCTTGCCAGACGAAGACCAAGGTATTTTGTTTACCCAAGCTATTTTGCCGACTAACTCAACCCAAGAAAGCACCCTAAAAGTATTGGAGAAAGTTTCTGATCACTTTATGGCTGAAGAAGGCGTGAGATCGGTATTTAGCGTGGCGGGCTTCAGTTTTGCTGGTCAAGGGCAAAACATGGGTATCGCCTTCGTTGGCTTGAAGGATTGGTCTGAGCGTGAAGCGCCTGGCATGGACGTTAAGTCTATTGCGGGTCGTGCCATGGGTGTGTTCGGCCAGATGAAAGATGCCTTAGTCTTCGCCTTCGTGCCTCCTGCGGTTATCGAGTTGGGTACGGCGAACGGTTTCGACATGTACTTGCAGGATAAGAACAGCCAAGGTCACGAGAAGTTAGTGGCGGCACGTAACCAACTGCTGGGCATGGCGGCACAGAATCCAAATCTGGTGGGCGTGCGTCCTAACGGTCAAGAAGATGCGCCGATTTATCAATTACATGTAGATCACGCTAAGTTAAGCGCGTTAGGCATTGAAATCACCAATGTGAACAGTGTACTTGCAACGGCTTGGGGTGGTTCTTATGTTAACGACTTTATTGACCGCGGCCGCGTGAAGAAAGTGTATGTGCAAGGTGATGCCCAGTATCGTATGCAACCAGGAGACTTAGACTCTTGGTACGTGCGTAACAACAAGGGTGACATGGTGCCATTCTCTGCCTTTGCGACGGGTACATGGGAATTCGGTTCACCACGTCTAGAGCGCTTTAACGGCTTACCGTCGATGAACATTCAGGGTGCTACGGCTCCTGGGTTCAGTACCGGTGCGGCGATGGAAATCATGGAAGACCTTGCTAAGCAGCTTCCTCCTGGTTTTGGTGTTGAGTGGAACGGCTTATCGTACGAAGAGCGTTTATCGGGTAACCAAGCGCCTGCGCTGTATGCCCTGTCGATCTTAGTGGTGTTCCTCGTACTGGCGGCACTCTATGAGAGCTGGTCGGTGCCGTTTGCTGTTGTGCTGGTGGTGCCACTCGGGATCATCGGTGCCTTAGTTGCAATGAACGGTCGCGGCTTGCCAAACGACGTGTTCTTCCAAGTGGGGCTGTTAACCACAGTGGGCTTAGCAACCAAGAATGCCATCTTGATTGTGGAATTCGCGAAAGAGTTCTACGAGAAAGGTTCAGGCTTAGTCGAGGCGACCTTGCATGCGGTACGTGTGCGTTTGCGTCCTATTCTGATGACGTCTCTTGCCTTTGGTTTAGGTGTTGTGCCGTTAGCCATTAGCTCGGGTGTGGGTTCTGGTAGCCAAAACGCCATCGGTACTGCGGTACTTGGCGGTATGATGAGCTCGACTTTCCTAGGTATCTTCTTCGTACCATTATTCTTCGTGATAGTGGAGCGTATCTTCAGTAAGCGTGAGAAGAAAGGTAAGGAAGAGAAGCCAAGCTCAGCTGAGTAAGCTCAGTCGTTTCTAAACTAAAGCCCTGCAATTGCGGGGCTTTTTGTTATTTAAATGCTGTTAGTTATAAAGATGGATAGGCACTGTGCGCGAGTTCTGGCATATTGTGCTTAGGCCGTTAAGGGGACGAAACATGGATGATGCAGCATTGGAATTGCAAAAACTAGATGCGCTACTTGCTAAGGGTAAGTGGTACTTTATTTTGGTCTTTGGCGTACTTTACTGGGGTATGCTGACGTCCCTCGTGGTCGCCTTAATCCATTATTTTATCTTGGGCGATCCATTCTGGGCGGAACTGCAAAGGGCACTCTATATTTATCCCATTAGCGGCATTTTATTTGGTTGGTTTGCGTGGGTGCAGATTCATCGTAAGCGAGATAAACTGCGCGCTCAATAGCATCAATAGTTCTGGTTAAGCTGAGTATAGGGGTGACATGGTGTTTTCGTGGGGTAATCTTGCCGCTAAGCAACTTATCGTTGGGATGATATGCCATAGTATCGCGCTGGCGTTTTTGGCCTATGGCGTTTATGCGTTTTATTTAGAGTCGCTTGCAGTGCCCGAGTTAACCCGTTGTGTTGGCGCTGGCGTGTTATTTGTGGGAATGGGATTAGCACCGCAATTCTTTTTTATGCCAGTAAGCCAAATCGTGTCGCAAGCCAAAGACACGCCAGAAAAATCCACACTGCAGACCTATGTGTTTAATCTAGGTATGTTTTTGCTCATTTGCAGTCTGTTGATGGAATGGTTATACGACTAAATCTACGGGTTTTAGTGGATCAACCCGATAAAGCAAGGGCATCGACTTGATCATCGACGCCCTTTTTATTGAAATTAAGGCGTGTAGTAAGTCGCTGCGCCCGGCCCGACGGGCAGACCAAAACCAAATACCCACAGGAAGAAGAACGCTGTCCAACCCACGAAAAACACCAGCGTGTACGGCAGCATAGTGGCGATCAGCGTGCCTATACCGAGGTTTTTCTGGTAACGACAGGCGACCGCTAATATCAAACCAAAGTAGCTCATCATAGGCGTGACTAAGTTAGTCACTGAGTCCCCAATACGGTATGCCGCTTGAATTGTTTCGGGCGCATAACCGACCAGCATCAGCATAGGCACGAAAATCGGGGCGGTAATGGCCCACTGTGCCGAGGCGCTGCCGAGCATCAAGTTGATAAAGCCGCAAAGCATAATAAAGAACAGGAACACAATAGGGCCAGTCAAGCCTATAGATTGCAGCCCATCGGCCCCTAACACTGCGAGTACCGCACCTAAATTACTCCAGTTAAAGAAGGCGACAAACTGCGCGGCGAAGAAGACGAGGACGATATACATGCCCATAGTACTCATGCTGTGGGACATGGCATTGATGACATCTTTATCATTTTTGATGCTGCCCACTATTTTGCCGTAAATAAAGCCCGGTATGGCAAAACAGATAAAGATGAAGGCGACTATGCCCTTGAGGAATGGCGAACCTGAGATAAGGCCAGTTTCTGGATGACGCAGCGGCGCGCCTTCTGGTACGACTGAAAGCGCTAGGATAACGGCGAGCACTAACATAGATAACCCCGCCCATTTTAAGCCACGCTTTTCAATCTCACTAACGCTCTCCATCGATTGCAGTACGGTTTCATCCGCATCATCACCTTGGTATTTGCCTAACTTAGGCTCGACGATTTTCTCGGTGACAAAGGCGCCAAGGAAAGTGATCACAAAGGTGGAGACAAACATGAAGTACCAGTTCACTTCTGGGCCGACGTTGTACTCAGGATCTATCATGCGCGCCGCAGCTTCGGTAATGCCTGATAATAAGGGATCGACAGTACCCAGTAACAAGTTTGCGCTATAGCCTCCTGAAACCCCCGCAAAGGCGGCGGCTAAACCGGCTAGAGGATGGCGACCAAGGGAGTGGAAAATCATCGCCGCCATAGGGATCAATACCACATAGCCAAGCTCGGCGGCCGTGTTGGACATAATGCCGGCAAAGACTATGGTCACAGTAACCAATCGCTTTGAGGCGCCCATGACTAGGGCGCGCATAGCGGCGGATAATAAGCCGGAACGTTCTGCAATCCCGACGCCGAGCAGTGCGACGAGCACAGTGCCAAGCGGCGTAAAGCCAGTAAAGTTAGTCACCAGATGCGACACTATCATCCGCAAGCCTTCGGCGTTCATTAGGCTCACCACATGGATTAAACCATCGGCACTACGACCATGGGAACCAATGGGTCTTGGGTCGACAACGGTCAGGCCAAAGTAACCTGCGATGCCTGAAATGACGACCACAGCGACACAGAACAGCGCGAATAGGGTTATTGGGTGGGGGAGAAGATTACCTAAGCGTTCAACAATATTGAGAAAGCGTACAAACCAACCACTGGCGCTGATATCGCCATGTTGTGGATCTGGCTCCGAGGCCTTTTTTGGGGGGATATCGCCGGAATTGAAACTCATCGTTCTTCCTTTATGTCGACCTTTGCGCAGCGCACTATCTTTGACCCTAGAACAGACGCGAGGCATTGCCGACGGCCGACTGCGAATAAGGTGGCTGAGGGGATGACTCTGGCAGCAAGTACTCTGGGAGTAAGCTAAGGTAAAAGTTAAAAAATTAGCCGGAAAGTATGATTGTTAAGTTTTAATTGAAACTTAAATGTTGCGATTGGCGGCGTGAAAGTGATGAGGGCAAAATGGGGATAAAAAAAATGGACTCTCGAGGAGTCCAGTATTCACGAGCAAAATTGGATGCTCTAATGTTGTGCCAATACACTATAGACCTTGTTTGCTGTATCGGAGCTGAATATCGTTAAATTTATATTTTAATTGCGCTTTTTAATGTGGCGGATCACAGTTTACCGCCTAAAGAGGCGAGTTTTGCTGGTGGTTGAAGCTCCAGATCACTACTTTCACCATTGCCAGCTCTGACCAGCGAATAATTTCATCGTCTTAACCTGTGCCATAGGTGAAATTTCCACTCATTTATGATTAGCTGTATCCTGTTAACAAGAATAAGAAACCTAAGGATGGAAGATGGAAAAATTGTTATTGGGATTAACGCTGATTTTTATCGTTACCTATCTTTGGTACGTCAGCCTAGTCAAAAAGCGCAATACTGCACTCGAGGCCCTGTCGGGTATCGATGTACAGCTAACCAAACGTGCCGATCTTGTGCCTAATATTCTAAAAATCGCCAAACGATTTATGGATCATGAAAAGTCGCTGCTCACTGAAATCACCGAATTACGCACTCAGCTCAGCAATAATTACAACAAGGCCGATCCGAGTGCCGTTAAAGAGCATTTAGTTCAGGCCGAGCGGTTGAACGACAAAATGGGTGCCTTAATGGTGAATGTGGAGAACTATCCCGAGCTCAAGTCCGACAACACTATGTTGCAGGCGATGCAGACCTATAACGAGGTCGAAGCGCATATCTCCGCTGCGAGGCGTTTCTATAACTCGGCAGTGTCAGAGCTTAATACTGCGGTCGAAATCTTCCCCGGCTCGATTATCGCTTCTATGGCGAGCATTAAAGTGATGCCATTCTATGAGGTAAGCGAAGCGGCAAAAGCGCCCGTAGATGCGGCCGAATACTTGTAAGCTTAGTTGCGCAGGGTGAGTGTTCACCCTGCAATACTATGATATCAATATGAATATTTTTATCTTTATTTTAGGTAGCCCGATTCGGACTTATCGGGGTCATGTTAGTTTGTCTGCGGATTTGGATGAACTTCCTCAACTCGAAGCGTATTACGAAGAACACCTAGCCCCCATTAGTCGTAAATATGAAACTAAGCGCGTGGCCTGTCTTAAGGCGGCGCGTAAACGTTTATATTTGAGTTTGATGATAGTACTTGGGCTGAGCTTGCTGACTGTGATTGGCTATTACCGCGGCGTTGCTTATTTCCCGCCTTTACCCTTGCTTGCTTTAGTTGGGTTGAGCTGGTGGAGCTTTGCGCCGACTCGAGATTTTAAACATCTGGTTCAGCGGGATATTTATCCACTGATGTTTAAATATTTCGGTGATGATTTTGTTTATAGCCGCGAAATGCGCCTCGATATGAATAGACTCGTTGCGGCTAAGGTATTGCCGCAATACGATAAAGTCAGTTTCGGTGACTATATTCAAGGCCGCTATAAAGGCGTTGAGTTGACGGTCAATGAACTCACCTTGACTAAGAATGTGCAAGTCGAAGAACTGGATGCCAGCACCAATAGGCGCAGAACCGTTACTCGCACCGAAACCCAGTTTAGTGGCTTAGTGGTTGAGCTGAGTAGCCATAAAGCGTTTATCGGCCACACTGTGGTGCTGAGGGATCGCGGTGGTTTAGCGAATTTCTTGTCTGACAGCCATGCTGGACTGGTGCGAGTGAAACTTGAAGATCCGCAATTCGAAAAAGAGTTCGATGTGTTTTCAACGGATCAAGTGGAGTCTCGCTATTTGCTCAATACGGCATTTATGGAGCGCTTACAGGAACTTGCCAAGCATTTTGGTGGAAATATTCAATGCGCTTTCTTTCGCAACAAGTTGATTATGTTCCTGCCAAATCGCAGAACGCGTTTTCAAATGCAGTCCATTTTTAATGGCGCGACCTTTTCAGCAGAATTTAGTCAGATAAACCGAGAGATGAAGCAACTCTTTGCTATTATTGAAGTACTTAAACTTAATCAGCACACGGGACTTTGATGTTGCTCACTCGCTCAGCACCGACTCGTACACAAATGGCAGCGGCCTTTTTATCGCCTCGCAGCCTTGTCGTGTTGGGTCTGTGTTTATGGCTGATATCGAGTCTGATGGTGAGTGTAAAAGCGGAGGAGGCAAGCGTAAAGCCTAAGCCGCGTATCGTTGCTAGATATTCAGAGAGCGGCATAGTCAGCCGTGAAGGCTTAGAAAAACTCAAGATTTATCAATACAAACAAGCCAATGGCGTCACTGTATTTACCGACAAACCCCCTGCCAATAACCCGTATCAAATTTTGTTGTATGACTGTTTTGCCTGCCGCCCCGACTCGACTATAGATTGGAATGGTATCCGTTTATTTACCGCCAATTATGATGCCCTGATCACCCGTGCTGCCCATAAACATCAACTTGACCCCGCCTTAATCCGCGCCGTGATCCACGCAGAATCAGCCTTCAATGCGCGTGCATTGTCGCGTACTGGCGCTATGGGATTAATGCAATTAATGCCTGAAACGGCTAAAGAAATGGGTGTAGCAAACGCGTTTTTACCCGAAGAAAATATCTTAGGTGGCAGTAAGTATCTGGCGCAAATGCTAAAACAGTTTAACGGGGATGTGGCCTTGGCCTGCGCGGCCTACAATGCGGGGCCGACAACTGTGGTGCAGTACAATGGCATTCCGCCCTATCCTGAAACCCAAGCCTATGTTGAGCGTGTTAAAATTCTATTGAAGCGATATCGCGAGCAGAAGGGCGTTTAACTGTTTTGTTAGCTTAAATTAAGCGGCGAAAACCTGAGATCATCGCCGCCATTTGAGTAGAAGGTTATTCGCCGACTTCCCATTTTACTGTGATGTTACCGTCCGCTTGTCCGAGCGTCTTACCTAAGTAATCCATTAATTCGGTTGCGATTTCATCTAACTGCCAAGGCGGATTAATGATCCATAACCCTGCCGCTGTCATGCCAAACTCATCTGAATCGGGTTTAATCGCCTGCTCAATTCTTAGCTGACGTTTAATGCCACTGTTGGCGAGGCGCGATAACATGCCTTCGGTCTGAGCGCGATTCACCACGGGATACCAGAGCATAAACACGCCCGTAGCAAAACGTTTATGCGCTTTGATCAGGGTTTCGGCTACATCTTGATAGTCGGTTTTCATCTCGTAGCTAGGATCGACGAGCACCAGAGCGCGGCGCTCTAAGGGTGGCACTGCGGCGATAAGGCCTTTTAAGCCATCGCCTTTGATCACTTTTACTTGTCTGTCTTCGCAGAAATAATCGTCCAGCAACACATAATCAGTGCTGTGCAGCTCGTGCAGCACCATGCGATCTTTAGGCCCCAATTTCATGTCTATAATGGCAGGCGAACCTGGGTAGAAGTTGAGTTCGTCAGGATTTTCTTCATTAAAATGACGCACGGCGGCGACATAGTCCTGCAGTGATTGCGGCAGATCAGTTTTATCCCAAAGCTTAGCTACACCTTCGAGGTATTCACCGGTTTTTTGTGCAAATTCATCGCTTAAAGCATAACCACCCGCACCCGCATGGGTATCGATATACACGAGTGGTTTGTCTTTCTTGTGCATCAGCTGCAAGGTTTGAAGCAAGATGGCGTGTTTCAACACATCGGCATAATTGCCAGCGTGATAACCATGGCGGTAACTTAACATGGGGGATCCTAGTAATTTGCAAACAAAGCAAAGAGAGGCAAATGCCTGACGCCAATTATACCTGCGATGCTTCTAGGCGTAAATTTAATGCCTCAGTTGGCGCTCTTTTTATTGGCGAACCAGTGTGTGGGCGTTTGCATTTGAAAGGTTTTCAGCCATAGATTCGCTGGTGCGGGTTTACCGAATAGATAGCCTTGAAATTGTTCACATCCTAACGCCGTGAGTTGCAATAACTGGGCTTCGGTTTCGATACCTTCGGCAATGACGTTGAGTTTTAAGCTCTTGGCTAACAGGATGGCGGCGTTGACAATTTGGGTATGGCGTTCACTAATGCCCATTTGACTGACAAAGCAGCGGTCGATTTTTATCGTGTCGGCACTGATATCAATGAGTTGGCTTAATGACGCATGGCCAGTGCCAAAATCGTCAATGGCGATAGATACTCCCATGCGAGCTAAGGTGTTTAGGCGTCGGCCCGTTTCTTTATGCGTTGAAAATACAGAGGTTTCAGTAATCTCAATTTCTAATAATGGGATGAGTTCGGGGTGATTCATATAGGTTTGGATCAACACCTTAAAGAAGCGATCCGACAATATATCCTGCCCAGATAAGTTGAAGGCTATCCTGACCAGAGGCACATTTTTCGGCCAAGAACGGATCAGTTGTAGTAATTGCCTGAAGACTTTTATCGCAAAAATCGCCTGTAATTGGGATGACTCTATGATAGGGATAAACGTGTTCGGCATAATCATAGTGCCGTCTTCATCGAACATTCTTGCCAGCGCTTCAAAGCTAATAATGTGGCCATCGGCCCTTACTTTAGGCTGTAGCCACATTTCCAGACGATTGTGTTTCAATGCGTCGCGAATTTTAGCTTTCTGCGATGAGGCTTCGAGAAGATTATTAATCAAACCAATGTAATACACCATGACTGGGCTAGCTTGGGTGGTTTGCTTAATGGCAATTAAACATTGCTCTGCGGCTTGCTGCGGTGAGGCTTTATTACCCGAACTGCAACCGACTCGGCACTCGAGATGATATTCAATTTGTTGTTCATGTTTGAGCTGCAGGTTCGTTGGAATACGCTCGCGTAATTGTAGCGCGAGGTTTTCGGGGGAGATCAGCGGTAGGCTGGTAAACTCAAGCGCAAACGAGGCTCCCCTAAACCGGTATATTTTTGCGTGATGCCCAAAGCGATTTTTGAGTTCGGTCGCAAAGGCTTTTAGGATGGCATCCCCGACGCTGATACCGAATGCCGCATTGATTTGACTCAGATTATCAATTTTGACTATGGCAACGGTCATACCCAAGTGGATCGTACTTGGGGCTGGGTTATACCAGTGATTCTCGTTGGGTAATCCGGTCACTAAATCATAGAAATGTGTGCTGATATGATGCTTTTTAAGTCGGCTTAGTTCAATCGCATGGTTAGCCTGTTCTGTGACATCGTGGCAGTGAAACAACAAAGTGTCATGGTGCTCTAATGAGGCTTTCTGCAGCAGATATTTAGTGCCGTTGTTGTTCTTTAAATGGGTCGGAAACGCGGCCGCCAGTAAGTTTGTGCTGGTATCTTCGGTAAGTTCAAAAATGTCACATAGGCGAGTGCGGTTTAGTGTGACCTCTCCGGCGATTTCTTTGGCCGCATTATTTAGGTTGAGGATCACCCCGTCCTCATTACAAAAGAAGGACGCGGTACCATTATTTTCAAAGATTTCAGCATATTGATCTAAGGTACGCTGCAGAGCATTTTGATGCTGGATCATTTGCTGCGCATGGACTTTCTGGGTTTTTAGCAGGCGCATTGCTGACAAGGGAATGCAAATATTAAAAAAGACAAACAGTAAGCCATTCAGATAAGCGTGGGTCGCAGGCAGACTGATATCAATATCAATAATCGGGGGAATATTTTGGTTACGCAGCAGCAGTAAAAAAGGCAATACATTAAAAAACATCATGATAACGGCTACTTTTCTGCCAAATAGAAAAAGCGCCATTAAGGGCAAGGTATATAAGAAGGTAATCCCTGCCTGGGATAAGTTAAAGTCTGGGACAAACAAGAGTATAGAAATACAGGCGGCAATGACCATAGCCAGCAGGCTAATTGAGCTGGCGAGTAAATATTTGCGGGTAAACCATAAAGTTAAGAAGAGTACGGTTAAAAAACTGACCGTAATGCTGATAATGAAAGCGAGGTTTAACTGATACGCAATTAAAGAGCTATGCAGCACTATGCTAGCGGTCAATATCGCGCCACTGAGCAGAATGATCCGCAATAAGCTGGTTTTTAATATTGTTCTATCAGGATTTAAAAAGTCTTGATCCCTAATAAACAAAAAACCTTTCAGCCATTGAAGCAAAAAGAGTCCTTATCCCATACGGAAGTCACGCAGGTTGACTGGGGATATAACATATAACATAAATCACCTAATTGTTATACAAATAGATTACTATCTTTATAAATCAGTGAATTACAGTGTGATGCTTGTTTGAATCTTTAAGGGTGCACTGCGACAAATT
>NZ_JAUOEQ010000036.1:0-44912 GCF_031931965.1 Shewanella sp. SP2S2-6
CGTTAGTTATTTGCTAGGAACCAAAATTTGGTATCCCCTAGGGGATTCGAACCCCTGTTACCGCCGTGAAAGGGCGGTGTCCTAGGCCTCTAGACGAAGGGGACCCGGACATATTAATTTGAACTTATTGTTCCCGTTTAACATCTACGGTGTCCTAGGCACTCTATTCTAAAGAACGAAGGTAACCTCAGACATATTAATTCGAACTCACGTTCCTGCTTAACATCTGCAGTAAGTTTGGTGGAGCTACACGGGATCGAACCGTGGACCTCTTGCATGCCATGCAAGCGCTCTCCCAGCTGAGCTATAGCCCCAAACTTATTAAACTACATTTAAGTGCACTACAAGCATTTGCTCGTCTGTGTCTCAACTGCGTGGCGCATTCTATGCAGCGCACCTAAAAGTGTCAACTCGTTTTTTAGGAATTTATTCTATCTGCTACAAATTCAATCGCTTTGGATATTCTTTGCTCAGAACGGCTTCTTCCGATTAAAAATAATGTGATATCAAGGCCTGGTGACTGCCCTGCCCCTGTTACAGCGACACGTAAAGGCATACCAACCTTGCCCATACCCACATCTAATTCTGTTGCAGTGTCTTCAATCGCCTGATGGATAGCTTCTACAGTCCACTCAGTTAATGCGGCTAATTTTTGTTGAACCAGTTGCAATGGCTCTAACGCAACACCACGTAAATGCTTTTTCGCTTGGGCCTCATCAAACTCTGCAAAGTCTTCATAGAAATAGCGGCTAGAAGCGGCTAACTCTTTTAGTGTCTTAGCGCGTTCAGCTAATGCAGTAACCACTTCCGCTAATGCTGGGCCGTTTGACAGATCAATTTTTTGATCGTCCATGTGCCATTGTAAGTGTGTTGCCACATATTCTGGGGCAAGACTCTTTATATAGTGTTGGTTCAACCACACCAGTTTATCGGTATTAAAGGCAGAAGCGGCTTTATTGATATCACCGAGCTTAAAGTATTGCTTCATTTCTTCTAATGAGAAGATTTCTTGATCGCCATGTGACCAACCTAAACGTACTAGGTAGTTCAACAGTGCTTCTGGCAAATAGCCATCGTCACGGTACTGCATTACGCTCACTGCACCATGACGCTTAGATAATTTCGCACCATCATCACCGAGAATCATAGAGACGTGGGCATATTCTGGGATCGGCGCCCCTAATGCTTTAAGGATATTGATTTGACGCGGCGTATTGTTGATATGATCTTCACCACGAACCACACAGGTAATTCCCATATCCCAATCGTCAACAACCACACAGAAGTTATAGGTTGGCACACCATCGGTACGGGCGATGATCAAGTCATCTAATGCATCGTTTGAAAATTCAATACGGCCACGAACATGGTCATCAAATACCACTGAACCGCCGATAGGATTTTTGAAACGCACGACAAATGGCTCATCAGTATCACGAGCGGGTAAGTCACGGCAGCAACCATCGTACTTTTGTGCTTCACCGTTGGCGGCTTGTGCTTCTCTTAACGCATCAATACGCTCACGTGAGCAATAGCATTTGTATGCAGTGCCCTTTGCTAACATTTGGGCAATGATTTCGTTATAACGATCAAAACGCTTAGTTTGGTAATACGGGCCCTCGTCCCATGTCAAACCTAACCAGTTCATACCTTCTAAAATCGCATCGCAGGCGGCTTGAGTCGAACGCTCAATATCAGTGTCTTCAATACGTAATACAAACTCACCGTTATTGGCACGAGCTTGTAACCAAGAATAAAGTGCTGTACGGGCACCACCAACATGTAAGAAACCAGTAGGACTAGGGGCAAAACGCGTCTTAGTTGTCATAATGGGACACTAACCTATATAAAGTCGTCTAGATAAAGACAATCACGATAAAAAAGTGGGCTTATTCTAACAGTCAAAGCAGGCGCTGCAAATGGGACAAGCTCTGCTGTATCACTTATCTAGTAAAATCGTGACCCTAAATCCCCCTCCTTATATAGAGAAGCCTATATAAAGGTGCACATATAAAGTGGTGCCACAGCTATCACCCGTAAACCTGCACCCCATTTATCTGACTTAAGACTCATGGATTGATTTCGCTACGCTTAGATCCCAGCCCTACTTTTGCCCCTATCATGCCTTCAGCTATAAATAGTGTGTCTTTGGCGCAACGCCTATACATCGCTATCCACTCAATCTCTAACATCTAATCATTGTGAGTCATTTACACCCAGTCATTTTATCGCCAAAAATGCTCACGAATAACATGAGTCTAGCTATCGCGGCATCCCAAACACCCAAATTGCACGCCATTGACAGGCGAATAAACTAACACTTTGATCGGCGGCGTGATTAGCATTAAGCCAATGCGAACAAAAATAGCGCGACCAATGCTTTTTTAACTAAAAAGCGTTGACACTAGATCGAACCTCCCTATAATACGGCTCCACACAGCGAGGTCGATTAGCTCAGCTGGGAGAGCACCTCCCTTACAAGGAGGGGGTCACTGGTTCGAGCCCAGTATCGACCACCATTGTTTTATACATGATTTGTAAAGAAATAATGGCTGTACAAAATAGTTATATCCCAGGTCGCTTAGCTCAGCTGGGAGAGCACCTCCCTTACAAGGAGGGGGTCACTGGTTCGAGCCCAGTAGCGACCACCATATAACTTAATGTACCTCATTGTGTGAAAGTCATTCCCAGGTCGCTTAGCTCAGCTGGGAGAGCACCTCCCTTACAAGGAGGGGGTCACTGGTTCGAGCCCAGTAGCGACCACCATTCTTCAATGAATAATGACTCAAAAATTGTGTAATATCAGAATTCCCAGGTCGCTTAGCTCAGCTGGGAGAGCACCTCCCTTACAAGGAGGGGGTCACTGGTTCGAGCCCAGTAGCGACCACCATATTCTGCAATACACAAGTTATATCCCAGGTCGCTTAGCTCAGCTGGGAGAGCACCTCCCTTACAAGGAGGGGGTCACTGGTTCGAGCCCAGTAGCGACCACCATATTCTGCAATACACAAGTTACATCCCAGGTCGCTTAGCTCAGCTGGGAGAGCACCTCCCTTACAAGGAGGGGGTCACTGGTTCGAGCCCAGTAGCGACCACCATATTCTGCAATACACAATTTACATCCCAGGTCGCTTAGCTCAGCTGGGAGAGCACCTCCCTTACAAGGAGGGGGTCACTGGTTCGAGCCCAGTAGCGACCACCATATTTATCCCCCCAATAAACTTTACCAACACGCTGACTCAACTATGCTTGATCTCAATCAGCGAGTGCTAAATTTTACTCTTTCGCCTTTTATAATCCGTAAAATACCAAGCTCTATCGACACTCAGCCTGATTTCATTCTGCTTTTAGCATTGTTTGGAGATCAACATTATGGCCAGCGTCAGTCAATCCGCTTCTCTTGCCAATATTGCCGCTTATTTAAAGCATACCCACGCTTGCGATGAGCAAACGGCACTCAAGGAAGCACGGGAAGTCATGCACAATCTCGTCAGCATGCGCCAAAAGGGCTTTATTACCGGTTGGTACTTTGACGAACAAGGCCACTTAGAGTTGTTGCCTAGCGATGCGATCCTAAAACGTATCCTTTTAGATGATAATTAACTGTGCCAACTGACCCCTTGTCTTGATTGACGACAAACGCCATCGACTTGACCACAATTAACCACACAATCAGCCTACACTGCTTATCCCAAAATAATCCATCACGCATTTTCAGCGTAGCGCATACTTTTGAGGCATTTTTTGATCTCAAAATAACTAAGTTTGTTTAATAAACCTGCACCGCCAAGGGCTATCTATTTGAGGCAGATCCGCGCCATGGGTGGGTTTCCACCCAAATAGAAAACCACTGTGAGCGAGATCTCACCCACAAAACTAAAAGTGTGACAAACATCAAATGAACTACACTTTAGTAACCAAACACTTACAGAATTCAGTGTAAGTTGGCGTGGTATTTGCCTTTAGTAAGACAGACCTCAGGGAAATCAAGGCTGTATTCCTACTCAAACTTGGTAACAAACTAACCAAGACTGAGGACAAATCCTAACAACAGAAAAAGGAACTCAAGATGACATTGAATCAACAAACTGGATTGACCCGTCCACTCAAAACCTTAGTCAAAATGCTCGCCGTTGCCTCCGTGTTCGCAACCAGCTTTAACGTATTTGCAGAACCTATTGAAATTAAGTTTTCGCACGTTGTGGCAGAAAATACGCCTAAAGGCCAAATGGCACTTAAGTTTAAAGAACTCGTTGAACAACGTTTACCGGGTGAATACAAGGTCAGTGTATTTCCTAACTCACAGTTATTTGGGGATAACAACGAGTTAGCGGCACTACTGTTAAACGACGTGCAATTTGTTGCGCCGTCACTCTCAAAATTTGAACGTTACACTAAACGCCTACAAGTATTCGATTTACCTTTCCTCTTCAATGATATGGATGCGGTAAACCGTTTCCAACAAGGTGAAGCAGGTCAAACACTGCTGAACTCTATGACCCGTAAAGGGATTGTCGGTCTAGGTTATTTACACAATGGCCTGAAACAGTTCTCGGCTAACACGCCACTTAAAAATCCTTCTGATGCAAACGGCTTGAAATTCCGCGTGATGGCGTCTGATGTTTTGGCGGCTCAATTTGATGCTGTCGGCGCTATCCCAGTGAAAAAACCTTTCTCTGAAGTATTTACCCTGCTGCAAACCCGCGCTATCGATGGTCAAGAAAACACGTGGTCAAATACTTACTCACAAAAGTTTTATGAAGTGCAAAGCCAAATCACTGAAAGTAACCACGGTGTGCTCGACTATATGGTCGTGACCTCTGACACTTTCTGGAAAGGCTTACCCGCTGATAAACGTAAGATCATCAAAGAAGCATTAGATGAATCTATCGCATTAGGTAACAAAATTGCCGCTGAGAAAGATAACCAAGACAAACAGTTAATCCTAGATTCTAAACGTTCACAGTTAGTGACTTTAACGCCTGCTGAACGTCAAAAATGGGTCGATGTGATGAAACCAGTTTGGGCTAAGTTTGAAGAGCAAATCGGTAAAGATGTGATTGATGCTGCTGTAGCTGCAAATAAATAATAATGATGATAGCCGCTTAACCTCAGCCGAGGTTAAGCGGCCATTTCAGCGAGGGGATTATGGCTGTGATATCGCGAATATTTGGTTATTTTGAAGAAGGTGTGCTCAATTTATTGATCACTCTGATGACGTTGTTAGTGTTTTCAGAAGTCGTCGCACGATTCTTCTTCAATACGGGTTTTCTGTGGATCCAAGAACTCACACTGACCTTTTGCGGTTGGTTTGTGTTGTTTGGTATGTCTTATGGGGTAAAAGTTGGCGCGCACATTGGTGTCGATGCCTTCGTTAAAAACTTAGCGCCTCGGGCCAAAAAGATAACGTCCCTCGTTACCGCCTTTGTCTGTATCGTCTATTGCGGACTGTTTTTAAAAGGCAGTTGGGATTACTTAAGCCAGATGTATCAAATTGGTGTGCCTATGGAAGATATTAATTTCCCCCAATTTTTCTTAAAAAGCCTCGATCCAGACTTTGCTTGGAACACCTTACGGATTGATGTTGAAGATGGCGCGGTACCGATTTGGTTATCCCAGAGCATCTTGATCATTGGTTTTTCGATGTTAACTTGGCGATTCGCCGAACTCTTTATTGCCATCCTACGTGACCAAGTCACTGGCTTCCAATTTGCCGATGAAGCGAAAGAAAGTATGCATTTAATCGATGAAAGCGTTAAAAACGCCAATGAAGAACCCGTCTCTGACGAAAAGGAGACTAAATAATGGCGATTGCAACCCTATTTACCGCCCTATTAGTGTGTATGTTTCTCGGTATGCCTATCGCTATCGCGTTAGGTTTTTCCAGCATGCTCACCATTTTGTTTTTCTCGAATGACTCCTTAGCCTCAGTGGCACTCAAACTGTATGAGTCTTCATCGGAGCATTACACCCTACTCGCTATCCCTTTCTTTATTCTGTCATCCGCCTTCCTCTCAACCGGTGGCGTCGCGAGACGGATTATCGATTTTGCCATGGACAGTATTGGACATGTCCGTGGTGGATTAGCGATGGCATCTGTTATGGCCTGTATGCTGTTTGCGGCGGTTTCAGGCTCATCACCCGCGACCGTAGCGGCGATTGGTTCAATCGTGATTGTGGGCATGGTTAAAGCGGGATATCCCGAGAAGTTTGCGGCGGGGGTTATCACAACCTCAGGCACACTTGGTATTTTGATCCCACCGTCCATTGTGATGTTGGTGTATGCGGCAGCGACCGAAGTGTCCGCAGCAAGAATGTTTATGGCAGGTTTAATCCCAGGTTTAATGATGGGATTCATCCTGATGATCGTTATCTACATCGTCGCCCGCTTTAAGAACTTGCCTTCGCGTCCTTTCCCAGGCTTTAAACAACTGGGGATTTCAAGCGCCAAAGCTTTGGGTGGATTAGCACTCATCCTTATCGTACTCGGCTCTATCTATGGCGGCGTTGCTAGCCCGACTGAAGCTTCGGCTGTGGCTTGTATGTATGCGTACTTTATTGCGGTATTTGGTTACCGTGACATTGGGCCATTAAAAGAGGTGGCTTGGCGCAATCAAGGTGAAAGCTTACCTAAAGCCGCCGCACGTAACTTAGGTCACATGTTCCTTGGGCTAATTAAAACGCCTATCGACAAAGACATACGTAACGTAGTGCGTGATGGTGCTAAGGTCAGTATCATGCTGCTGTTTATCATAGCTAACGCTATGTTGTTCGCGCATGTATTAACCACTGAGCGTATTCCACATATTATCGCTGAGCATATCGTTAACATGGGCTTACCCGCTTGGGGCTTCCTGATCATAGTTAACTTACTGCTGCTTGCTGCCGGTAACTTTATGGAGCCGTCGGCAATTGTACTGATTATGGCGCCGATCCTCTTCCCTATCGCGACTCACTTAGGCATAGATCCTATTCACTTAGGTATCATCATGGTGGTGAACATGGAGATAGGTATGCTCACGCCGCCGGTGGGGCTCAACCTCTTTGTTACCGCGGGGATCACGGGTAAGAGTATTGGTTGGGTCATCCAGTCGGTTCTGCCTTGGTTACTGCTGATGTTAGCCTTCTTAACCTTGATCACTTACGTGCCACAGATTTCGCTCTTCTTACCAGAGTGGTTGGATTCGATGCGTGGATATTAATCTGCAATGCAAGGTTGTGAGATTACCCCTTGATTACAGTTAGTTTTTAAGCGAGCCTAGTCAGGCTCGCTTTGTTTTATGATGCACAGTCTCAGTGATTGATACCGTCGCTTTATCAGGATAGCCACCATGTTGCCCATGACGCCTAAGGCCAAGAAACGCCTCTTTCTCACTGTAGTGTTACTTGCAGGCCTATTTGCAACGCTCAAACTGACCTATTGGGTGCATTTGCATCAAGGTAAAATCGAGATCCAAGCGCAATCGGAGAAGCAACTAAAAGAATTAGTCAGCTTTCTCGATGGCGCGTTATCGCGATACGAAAGCATTCCCCACGTGCTCTCGACGAACCCTATGCTCGCCAATGTACTGAACGATCAACAAAACCCCGATAAGATCCAAGAACTTAATTTATATCTCGAAGAAATCCAGCATGTTACTGAGGCATCCGATATCTATCTGATTGATGCCTTAGGGATCGCGATTGCCGCCAGTAACTGGCAACAGAGTTTCTCTTTTATCGGCAAGGACTATTCCTTTCGCCCCTATTACACTGATGCTATTTCGGGCAATCTAGGCCGCTATTATGCCGTGGGTACCAGCTCAGATAAGCGCGGGTTTTACTTTTCTTACCCTATTTATCAGCAAGGCGGTAAAGGCATACTCGGCGCTATCATAGTCAAAGTGGACATTAGCGGTATCGAGCAGCAAAGCACGAGCATTGCCATTGCGGGTCAATACCAATTCCTTATCAGCGACCCCGAGGACATTGTTTTTATCTCCAGCGTCGATGAGTGGCGCTTAAAGTCACTCACTCCACTTACCCAAGCCAAACAATATGCGCTTAATGCATCAAAGCGTTACGCGGAACGCCCCATAGGTGAACTGTTGATGAAACCGCCCTATGAGAGTGGCAGCCAAGCCATGCTCTACCAATTACAAACGGGCAGAGATCATGAGCAATACATGGATAATCATCAGTTGATGGCCAAAGCTGGCTGGCGGGTGCACATCTTAGCGCCCATCAAACCCTTGCTGTCGTCTTTACCTGCACTAATGTTACTGTCAGCCAGCATTTATCTGTTGCTGGCGCTCAGCATCTTGTTTAGCGCCGAGCGTCGCCGCAACCTACAGCGTATGCAGCTGGCACAAAGCCTGTTAGAGCAGCGAGTCGAAGAACGGACTCAGGACTTGCAGCAGGCGAACCATCAGCTTAAAGACACTCAGGATGAACTCATTCAAGCGGCAAAACTCACAGTGATCGGCAGTTTATCCGCCAGCATTAACCATGAGCTTAATCAGCCGCTTGCGGCACTGCGCAGCTACGCCCAAAATACTCAAACCTTTCTAGCCCGTAATATGCAAGATAAGGCTTTGGATAATATCAAGATTATTATTGAACTGACCGATAGATTGGCCGATATTGTCGGCCAATTTAAAAGCTTCACTCGCAAGAGCCAAGGCACGGATAGCGCTACCGATATTGGCCGCTGTATCAAACAAGCGCTGACCATAGTTCAGCCTGCAATAGACAAGCAAGGCGTTGAACTCGATGTGCAGTTACCCAATGGCAACTATCAGGTTTGGGGCGATAAAGTCCGATTACAGCAAGTGTTTGTCAATATCATGAGCAACGCCATTGTCGCTATGCAACAATCGGTTAAACGCAGCTTGGTCATCCGCGTGACCAATGAAGATAAGTTCTGTATCAGCATCCAAGATTCTGGCCCTGGCGTGCGTGAAAGCCAAATGGAAAAAATATTCGAACCTTACTTTACCACTAACGAGCGCCACGGATTAGGGCTGGGCTTATCGATTTCACAGCGTATTATCGAATCCATGCAAGGCCAAATTAACGTTGCCAATGCCGAAGAGGGTGGCGCCATTTTCCAGATTATTTTACCTATTTATTTGCTTGAGGAACGTTAGTCTCATGAGTGTGCCCAATTCCATCCAAGATTATTCTGTTCTCATCATCGACGATGAGCCGCACATAGGCACAGTTCTCGTTCAGCTATTTGAACTTGAGGGCATTAAGGCGCTCGCCACCACAGAGCCTAAAGGGATCGCTAAGCACCTGCATAAGGATTGGGCGGGAATGGTGATATCGGATGTCAACATGCCGCAATTAGATGGCATCAGCTTAATGCAACAAATCCGGCTGCAGGACCCCGACCTCCCCGTTGTGCTATTGACAGGGTTTGGGGATATCGCCATGGCAGTCAATGCCCTAAAGCAAGGCGCCTACGACTTTCTCGAAAAGCCCTTTAATAACGAGCATATACTCGATGTGGTCAAGCGCGCCTTAGATAAACGCAGCCTGACCCTAGAGAACCGTAAGCTTAAAAAGGATCTCGAAAGCCAGAGCGTACCAGGCCCTCGCATTTTGGGTAACAGTGTCGGCATCAACCGCATGCGCCACATCATAGATCAAGTGATAGACACCCCCGCTGACGTGTTAATCGAGGGTGAAACAGGCACAGGTAAAGAGCTCGTCGCCCGCTATTTACACGATCACAGCAGCCGCAGCCAAGCCAACTTTGTCGCCATCAATTGTGGGGCGATCCCTGAAAACTTAATTGAGAGTGAGCTCTTTGGTGCCGAGGCAGGTGCCTTTACCGGCGTTGATAAGATGCGCATGGGTAAGTTTGAATACGCCAACGGCGGCACGTTATTTTTAGATGAAATTGAAAGTACACCACTGTCACTGCAGGTAAAACTGCTACGGGTACTTGAAGACCGTAAGGTTGAACGCTTAGGGTCAAACAAAAGCATCAACTTAGATATACGTGTAATTGCCGCCACTAAGGTGGATTTAAAAAGCTTGTGTGACACGGGGGAATTTCGCCAAGACTTGTTGTATCGCTTAAATCTGGTGACTGTGCCTATCCCTCCCCTGCGGGATCGCCGTGAAGATATTCCGTTACTCTTCCTGCACTTTGCTCGAGTTGCATCGGCACGCTATCACAAAGCGCTTATCGCCTTAAATGCCGAGCAAAACGCCATTCTCACCTCCCACGACTGGCCGGGCAATGTGCGTGAGTTACGTAATCTCGCCGAGCGCTTTGTACTGCTGGGCGGAGAAGCTGCCTTTGCTGGCACTTTGGGCAATACCCCAAGCCTGCACTCGAGTATGTCCTTACTGCAACGAGTCGAGTTTTTTGAAAGGGTATTGATTGAAGAAGCGCTCAGCCACAACAAGGGCAGCATTAAGCAGACAATGGAACAGTTGGAACTGCCCCGCAAAACCCTCTACGACAAAATGCGTAAATATGATTTAGACCGCAAGCAGTACATTAATTCCGATGACTAAACAACAAATTGAAAGCTAGACTAATACCCGTTTGACATGCGTTTGATGGTAATGCAAACGGGTGATGGCCAAGGCAATCAAAGCCAGTAAGGTTAACGACCCCATTACCACACCGCGCCACTGCGCCTCATGCCAAAACATCATTAAATAAGGGCCGCCTATCGCCGCGCCTAAGTAGTAACAGCATAAATACAGTGACGTCGCCTTAGCCCGATCGCGACTGGCGCGCATCGCGACAAAGGAATTACAGCAACTGTGGGTGAGGAAGAAGCCACAGGCTGTCATCAAAAAACCTAAGCTAATGGTTAAAGTGGTATCAAACAGGGTCAGTAAACTGCCGAGCAACATCACACACCAAGACCACTGATATAACTTATGTTGGCCAAATTTGGCGAGCCATTTCGCGGTAAAATACGACGCAATAGTGCCGCTGGAATAACACAGGAAAATCAAGGTTGCTTGAAAGCGGCTCCATTCATAGGGCGCCGCCATCAAATGCAGCTGAATAAAACTAAATTGATTCACCATCATCATAAAGGTTAAGCCGCCAATCGCGTAGACCAAGCGCATTTGTGCATCGGTGAGATGATGGCTAAAGCCATGAAGATCTTGGGCTAAACGGGCGCGTTTTGATAAAGAAGGCTCGGTTTTGCTCTTTGACATGGCCTGCGCATCGGCAAGTGAAGGCAGCAAATAGTTCACTAAAGCCACGCCCGCTAAGGTGACTAAAAACAACAGCCACATGGATTCTTGCCAAGATAAAAACTGCGACATAACGCCGCCGAGTAAACGACCAACAATGCCACCAATGCTATTCGCCATAATGTAAATGCCCGCGGCTTTGAGCATAGTGCTCGGTGACAACTGCTCTTTAAAGTACGCCATCGCAATTGCTGGCACGGCAGCGAGTAACGCACCTTGCAGCAATCGCACTAGCACTAGCCCGTTAAAGTCCGGTGCCCAAATTAACAGTAAGTTAGATAGCGCCAACAACCACAGGCTGACAATAATCGGTGTGTGTCGACCGATACGGTCTGACAGTACCGCATACAAGAGCAATGAAAAGGCCAAGGAAAAACTGGTTACCGATAGGATTAACGTCGCTTTAGACCCTGATACCGCAAAATGCTCCGCAATTAGCGGCAGCATGCCTTGCATCAGATACAAGTTGATATACACCACCACAGAGGCAACACATAGCGCCCACATCAGTCGGGTATCACGCTGTTTATGATCAATCATAGTATCTAACACGGCTTGCACAGGAGCCTCGACAAAGCATCACTCATAGGATAGACAAAGGTTATCACTGGGCATAACATAACAATAATAGATAATATCTATCGCTATCATTGATTTTTGTTATAGCCACAACACACCGACCTTGCCACTATTCAATAGTATGGGCCCGATTGATGGATATCCGCCAACTCAAACATTTAGATGCCCTTGCCAGTACTGGCAGCTTTACCGCCGCAGCCAAGAAACTGAATATGGCTCAACCGGCGTTAAGCCAAAGTATCAAGCGCTTAGAAGTCGCACTCGGCGTGACTTTAGTCAATCGTACGAGCAACAAGAATGACAAGCTGCTCGCACTCACGGCCGAAGGTTTAGTCCTGCACCAACATGCCACTTTGATCCTGAAACAGATTAAGCAGGCCGAAGCGCAAATCCGTGCCATGGCCAATCTCACCTCGGGGGAAGTCCGCATTGCCGTACCGGGCATGCTGGGGTCTTTCTACCTGCCCTCGCGCTTAATGGCTTTTCGGCATAAATACCCCGAGTTGAAACTGTCACTGTTTGAAGGCGGGACGCGCGACGCACTGCGTATGTTGCAACAGGAAGAAGTGGATATTGCGATCATTACCGCCCAAGACCTACAACCCGAATTTGATAGTCAGCTGTTGATCCGTGAGCAAATGGTGATCGCTATGGGAGCCGAACACCCTTTAGCGGAACATAACGCCGTCAGTCTCAATGACTTTTTCGATCATGAATTAGTCATGTTCAAGACAGGTTATTTCCACCGCGAGTGGATCCTATCGCAAGCCAAGGATCTGGGGAAAAAGCCCAATGTCGCCTTCGAGACTAATTTGATTAACCTTATCAAACAGATTGTTTCCCAAGGATTTGGGATCACCAGCGTGCTCGAAATGGCAATCAGCTCAAAAGATGACATTTTAGCGAAACCCTTCGATCCACCAGTATTTTTGAACCTGCATATCGCATGGAAAAAACAACGCCCCGTCAGTCAAGCAGACCGTGCCTTTGTCGATTTTTTGATGAGTAATCGCTAACCTTAATCGATTAAAACAAAAAGGGCTGATATCAATATCAGCCCTTCTCTTTTTACTATTAAATTACTGTTAAACCTCTCGATTTAACCCTGAGCGATTAGCCTTGTTTACGACGACCAAAGGCAAATGGTAGCAATAACAAGCTTAACCAACCTAATGAACCACCATCATCTTTCTTAGCTGGTGTTTCAGTCACAGACACAGACACGACACTTGAATCTTTGTTGCCATGGTTGTCCGCTACAGTAAGTTGGAATGACACTGTTTGAGCTGTACCACTCACTTCTGGCGCCACTAGATTAAGCTTGGCTGCATTAGCGTCGAAGTTAAAGCTCGCGCCGCCTAACTGAGTCCATTTGTAGGTTAATGGATCATTGTTGGCATCGGATGACTTGCTCGCATCGATAAACAGTGGTTTACCTTCTTGAACAGATACCGGTGCTTCAATCACTGCCACTGGCGCCACTTCTGGAACATCAAATTGATATTCTTGCTTCAAGATTTCAGCCGACTCGTTGTTCACTTTGTTGGTCAAAGTCACAAGGTTGTCTTGGCTTGCCTTACGTGGCACTAAGTCAAACGTCACATCTTGTGCCGATGCACCAGAGACCATCTCGATAGTCCAAGTGATCTTATTACCCACTTGTGTACCTTGATGGCTGATATTAGCCACTTCGTGACCTTCTGGTAATAACGCCTCTAAAGTGTAAACGCGGGTTTCTTGCGTTTTGTTCGCTTCGACACGGGTCTTCATCATTTTAGCGGCGCCTGGCGTTAACTCGCCAGAAACAGTGCTACCTAGAGGCGGTAAAACATCATCACTGACGCGCTCAAATATAACCGGAATTTTAACCGGTGCGACTTTGTCATCAGTAGTGGTCAGAGTCAGCATTGCCAAGCCAGCATCGCCCACTAACATCGCTTGTTTCCAAGCTAAGTTGACGTTGAAATCTTTATGATCACCGGTAAGATTTGCCGTTAAGTTATCACCCGCTTCATCGTATAAGGTCACTTGTTTCAAACTAAAAGCATCATCCGCATCGGCTGCAGATGCCTGATAGTTTTGTATCACGACAATATACTCACCTTTCACTGGGTCCTTAATAGACACACTTTCTTTTGAACCACCAAACGCAGAAGATGCCGCGATAGAAAGCTTACTACCATCTTTCTTATCGAGTATCACAAACATATCTAAGTCAGGAGAGGTGGTATTACCGATTGATGCATTGAAATATAACGCTTTGTCTTCAACGTTAAAGCTAAATACTTTTACGCCATCGGCTAAATCATCAAATGCACTATCGGTATTTGAATCCTGTTTCACACTTGATTCATAAGTAGCGCTTAACTTAAGTTCAGTCACTGTCGCCGCAACACCCGGTAGATCAATTGCTTTCAAGTGAGCCAAATTGCGCTCATCGGCATCACGTGAGGCTGAAACATTAACAACCGCAGGTAAGTCGCGTTTAGCAATCTTAGCCACGATCGGCATGTTAGCCGTTGGGAAGGCTTCTGAAGCTAATACTAAGTTACCAAAGCCCCAACTTGCACCCACGTCAGTCACATCAGCAGTCACTGTGATAGTTTGGCTCTCACCTTTTTTCAGGTTGAAGCTTTCTGGCATCACAGTTAACGCGAACTTATCGGTTGCGGAAACACCTTTTGCAGTCCAGCTACCGTCAGCCGTTGCAGTGACAGTACGTGTCCAAGTACAAGTATCGATACAACGTGAATCAGCCATGCTTGGAATGTTTAGCTTACGTGGATCGCCACCTGTTGTAGGGTTAGCAATCTCGTAGTTTAAGGCACTTTCATCCATCACTAAGCCAGATTTTGCCGCTAAATCCACACGAATACGGCCTGCGCCTACGTCAAACGGATCTGCAACGGTTTTACCATCGGCTTTTTTCATGGCTTGGGCTGTCGTTGCTGTCATCATTAACGCAGAACGAATGTTATCTGGCGTCCAATCCTTATGCAGCGATTTAAGTAACGCGCCAGCACCGGCAACATGAGGACTCGCCATTGAAGTACCTGACATCAACGTGAAATCAGCAGGATCTGTCCCTGTTTCATCATGGCCGAATTGTTGATCCGAATAAGCAGCGTAGATGTCACTGCCTGGGGCAGCAACATAAGGCACGAGTACATCATTAGTTAGGTTAGGTCCAATCAAGGAGCTGGCTGATAAAACATCCGCTTCTTTACTGACGACTTTAGGAGTTGGAGACAGCGTGATTTCAAGCGCTGGATTTGCTGCCATAGCAGCAATCAGTTCTAAGCCATCGATATCGCCAATAAATACCGCTGGAATATCCAATTTATCTAACCCAGACATGATCAGGCGCGCATTATTTTCACCATCTCTATTGAAAACAATCACACCCTTAGCGCCAGCTTTCATCGCCGCTGCCACTTTAATATCGAATGAACAACCGCCGCGTCTTAAAACAGCGATCTTATCTTTAAAAGCATCGGCGGCAAATGGTTTACAGGCTTCAAAATTAGCCGCATCAATTGTACCAGCATAAACAGGCACACCTTTGAGCACTTCAGTTTGAACTGGACCCGATCCCGCAGTGTAATTGTAGTTTTTACCATTAAATTCAACGGCACGTACTATGTCACGATTGTGAGTCGAATTAGCAACTGACGTATACCAAGGTGCATTTTTAGGTGTAGAGTAAGGCGTTTGATTAATTGCAGGGCTCGTGTTTGTTGCGCCACGAGTGTTACCCGCAGCGACTGCAGCAAAAATACCCGCATTACGCGCAGCTAAGAAACCTTGTTCTGTTGCACTATTCCACGGATTTCCACCACCACTAATCGAAAAGTTGATCACATCGACGCCATCTTTGATTGCATCGTCTAATGCTTTCAAAATAGGTGCGGTCGGGCAGCCAGAATAAGTGTCGCCCGCATTACCCGGATTACAGATTTGATAAGCTATGATGTTTGCATGTGGTGCAACACCTGAGATTTGCGCAAATTCAAGACCCGTCGCAATACCATCACCTTCTAACTTACCGGTTTCACCTTGCACGTAAGGGACATTCACTAAAATGTTACCCGCTGCTGTACTAGCAACGTGCGAACCGTGTCCACCGTAATCCTCACCATTTTTTGCCGGTGGGGTGTCACCATACACTTTTACGTCATCAAAGTTATTGGTGATTTCTGGATAGCTACGGACACCGATCAGTTTGTCGTTACACATGCTGGCGAAGTCAGTTTTACAGTCACCAATATAGATGCCTTGACCTAATGGGTTAGTGTGGTCATAACCATCTTGGCCAACATCCGCAAATGAAGCATGGTCAGAGTTAATACCTGAGTCGATGATACCGACAATCACACCTTCACCCATGGCTTTAGTGCCCGTTGCACTGCCATCCCATACATTTGGCGAACCGATAAGCGCTTGACTGACATCAGTTTCCATTTGTTCCATGCGCTCGCGCTCAACAAACGCAACCTCAGGTAACTCAGCCATTTTCTTCGCTTGAGCTTGAGTCATGCGAACTGCCATACCGTTTAACGCATACTGATAGGTCGTTAATGGCTGCAGATTGGTGCCAATAGCCGCACTTGCGTTAGCTAGAAATCGATTTTGTTTGACTTTCAAATAGCTAACATAACTTTTAACTTCAGGTCTTGAAGCATCGAGTTTGCCATTCACCGCGACTTTTGAAGTGCCACTTGTCTGCACTTTCTGTGAGCTCGTCGCTTTAAAGCCAGGAGTCGTTCCTTGATAATTAGCGACTGAACTGTCACGTAAACGAACGATATAAGTAAATTCACCCTCGCCTAAATCCGCTTCTGGTACAAACTTAACTTCAGCCCCGGCAGCATTACCGCGTAATGACATTGCTTGTAGTTCACTTGGAATATCTAACTGAAGTGTTTCACCAGTGGGTGATAAAACTGTTTGCGCATTTGCCGCCGACGATAACAGCGCCATAGACACTGCTAGTGCTATTTTAGTTTTCATTGTGACTTCCCTAATTCTTATAAGTTGTATGATTTATAAAACTCAGGTTGGTGGCTTGAAAACATTGCAACAACCAAGAACGTCACCTGTAACTGACATTTTTTATGAATAACCATTCAATTTACTGTGATGATGATCACTGAGTTTTATCGCTACAATTTGTAACACGCGCAGACACAAATTAAAACACCAAGTTAACAGAACGTAACCCAGTAAATCATTTGTCAGGGTCCATTTATGATAAAAAAGCTAAATAGTTTGTTTAGTGAGTCGGATAGACTGTAAGACCAGACTAATATATAAAGTTACTGGAAAACAAAATAATCAATACAATTAAATACTTGAAATCAAGAATTAATCACCTAGTTAATGTAAACACAAACGGAACGTGTTACCGTAAAAATATTGGCGCCCTCAAAAAAACAGTTACAACAACAAACAAAAGCAACCAAAATAATTAACAAAAAACAAACAAATAATAATCAATTTTAAAACAATTTAGCGCAAGTACCATTTACCCACATGGCCCACTTTTATAAATAAATACTGACATATGCATTAATATTCTTAGTTCTATATAAAGAAAAACCCTATCTTATGTCACAGACACAGCATGAAAGTTCAAATATTAACCATTAAAAAGCCCTTGCAATATAAATTGAAAGGGCTACATCTTTATCAATCCAAAACCGATATGGGCCGATAATTAAGCGTGGTTAATTAGCCATAACCGCCTTCATTAATACTTCTGTTGTGAACTTATCATTATTGACGACAGGGAACCTGTCATAGGTTTGGAAGATCACTTGGTCTTGGAATTTGATCATTGCCACAACACCATATTGAATACTCTTATCGATCGATTTGGCGGGCAACGTAAATTTAAACGGCACTGGCGCTCTGGCGATGTTAAAGGTTTTCTGCGCAACGATAACACCCGGTGTATTCAAATCAATGATAGCAATCGTGATTTGGCAACCTTGAGGCAAAGGGATCTTCTCTAAATAACCCGCTGCGCCATTGATAATAATTGGGGGTTCAGGTTTAACCGTCACGCAGCCATTGAGCAGAATAGCCATGAGCGAGACTAATACAAACGACCTTATCTTAAGCAACATACTAACGTCCTTTTACCATGCGGATCAGACCTTCTTGGGTAGAAGAAGCCACTAACTCGCCTTGTTGATTGAAAAACTGCCCTCTGACATAACCTCTGCCACCGCTGGCATTGGGGCTATCAATACTATAAAGCAACCACTCTCCCATATTAATCGGACGATGGAACCACATCGCATGATCTATAGTAGCCATGCGCACTCCAGGACTTAAAAACGACACACCATGGGGCTGAGCCGCTGTCACCAGAAAGTTAAAGTCCGAGGCATAGGCGAGTAAATATTCATGAATATGGGCGTCATTTGGCATGGGACCATTGGCCCTCATCCACACATGACGGTACGGCTCGGTTTCTTTGGGCGCAAAGGGATGTAATGGATTAACCAGTCGCATCTCAATGGGCGCATCGGCCATAAACTTTTCGAGTATGCTCGGCGGCACTTTATCCCGCATCGTCAGCGCTAATTCCTGCTGATTCAATAAACCTTCAGGTCCAGGTACTTGCGGCATCATCGCTTGATGACTAAATCCTTCTTCAGGTTCTTGGAAGGAACAGGTCATATGGAAAATCGGTCGACCTTTTTGAATTGCACTCACGCGGCGCGCACTAAAACTGCCGCCATCTCGCATATTTTCGACTTCATACACAATCGGTAACTTCTCGTCACCGGCACGTAAAAAGTAAGAGTGTAATGAGTGGACCTTACGCTCAGCGGGGACGGTTTGTTTAGCGGCGCTCAGCGCTTGCCCCATCACTTGACCACCAAACACATGCCCAAATCCCAGATCTTGGCTCTGACCACGAAAGAGGCCGATTTCAATTTGCTCAAGGGAAAGTAATGATAAAAGATCGTCTAATACCTGACTCATGGGATCCTACTGCATAATTAGCCATTAATGCTAAAGGGTAACTCAGTTCGCCTTAAGCTGACCAGTCTTCTATCGATTATTCACAATGAAATCATCACTCCCACGATGCAGGATTTAAACGAGGCTTGACTCAAGTTCAGTGCGGGTGTCATCTGCGTATTGCGAAGGGTTTTACTTGACCCGTTAACGCGGTTTAATAACAGAGGTCATGGGCTGAGTTATGGGTAACAGTGTCACTCATCAATCAATTTTAATATGGTGTTCTAGCGCACTTAACTGAGACCAAGACAAGACTTTATCCTCACCACTGGAGTGCAAAGTAACAGGAAAGGATTGGTGTAACTGAGGCCACTGCTGCGCGAGATTATCTGGCGTAAAAAGCCCCTCATTAAAATACATCGGCTGAAACTCGACAAACATGCCATGACTGACGCTGCCCGCACCTGCGAGCAAGTGTTGACCATTGGGCGCCTGTTCACTCACCAAAAAAGCCGTTGTGGCGGTTAATGACTCAAAGGAAAATAACGGCTGAATCGCACTCGCTAAATGTTTGGCGGTCATCGCTGTGACGGCCTGTGGGCATAAACTATTGACGCGAATATTATGAATTTCTCCTTCTATCGATAAGCAATTTACCATGCCCACCAGCGCCATCTTGCTCGCGCTGAAACCGACTTGATGCAAATCACCAAACAAGGCCGAAGCTCCCGTCGTCATCATGATCCGACCATAATCCTGTTGTTGCATATAGGGCCAAACGGCTTGCGTCAGATAAAAACTGCCATTGAGATCGACATCCAATTGCCGTTGCCACTGCTCAAGCTTAATGTGTTCGAACGGACAAGCACCGTAGACCCCCGCGTTATTAATCAAGATATCAATGCGATGCCAACGTAGGATCACCTCTTCGACCATGCGGTTTACTTCATCCCGCTGGCTAACATCAAGCACAAAGTAGAGACAGTCACCGCCGAGTTTAATAATGCTGCAGTAGGTTTGCATCAATGCTAAGTTGGCCGACATTGTTTGAGCGCTGTCGGTAGAAATAGACTCGGATGACGATAACGGCTGATCAACGAGCACCACTTTCGCGCCCCGCTCAGCTAACATAATGGCATAGGCTCGACCTAGCCCTGCTCCCGCCCCAGTGACTAACGCCACCTTATTATCGAAACGCATCCAAATATATCCTTATCGGCATAACAGTAGCGGCAAAACGCAGCCAATGAATGCTCAAAAACAACCCGCATAAGGCGACTAGCACCTGTGGTATCTCCAGTTGAACATAGGATGAAGCGTTAAGCCTATGTCTTGGGCGGCGCAGCATCTCCATCGACATCTGCTATAGAAACACAGACTTTTTTGATTTTCTTTGAGCATGACGACAAATCTTTGCCTACATCAGTGAACATATGTGCGCCAATTCAAACTCTGTTAAAAGCGTTTATTAGATAGTGCTCACTTTCGTGTTAAATCTTGTTATGCTATGCGCTAATTGAGCCCTTGCTCGATACCATTTCCATTTACCAATAACGACTGGACACCATGAATCCTTGGATTTTAGCTATAAGACCCCGTACGCTACCTGCGGCCATAGGTCCCCTACTGATAGGCAACATTCTCGCCCTGCATCTTGAGAGTTACAGTTGGTTAATCGCTGCCACTTCTATGCTGTGTGCTGTGTTATTACAAATTGCTGTTAACCTCGCTAACGACTATTTTGACTTTAAAAACGGCATAGACACGGCCGAACGCTTAGGACCGGTTCGCGTGACGCAAAGCGGCTTAATTTCGCCAACAAGCGTTCGTAATGCCATGATATTTTGCCTCTTAATGGCGCTTGCTGTGGGTTCCTATTTAATTTGGCACGGCGGCTGGCCTATCGCGATTCTCGCCGCGGCAGCCATTTTAGGTGCACTCGGTTACAGTGGTGGCCCCTATCCCCTCGCTTCCCATGGGCTGGGCGAAGTCGCGGCCTTTATCTTTTTTGGCTTAGTTGCTGTGGTGGGGAGTTATTATCTGCAGGCGGGTGACACCACAATCAATGCTTGGTTATTAGGCTGCGCCATTGGGCTGTTCAATGCGGCGATCATGCTGGTGAATAACACCCGCGATATTCGCACCGACACCCAAGCGGGCAAACACACATTGGCAGTACGTATCGGCGAAGCACAATCAAAAGTGTTGTATCAAGCGCTGATTTACCTGCCCTTCGGCTTAGTGATTGCAGGCTTTCTACTGGGGATTTTACCTGGGTTACCAGTATTACTCGCGGGCTTATCACTGCTTATCGCCCGTAAACTCAGCAGTGATTTCTATGCGGTGTCTGGTGAAGCGTTGAATCCGTTACTCGGCCGTACGGCTAAGTTAACCATGATTTTCAGTACCTTGTTTAGCGTGGGTTTAGTGTTTACCGCATAAGAGTAAAGCCGCTAGGCTAATGCTATAAGCCGCTAAAAGCTTAATACTGAATACAAAAAAGGTTCGTATCTGTCGAGGATACGAACCTTTTTTATTGGCTGAATATGCTTAATCTTAGGTTTACTGCCATGTTCGATGACACAAATCCAACATCAGACTATTGCCAGATTATTGCCAGATTATTGCCAGATATAGCCTGAGATCAGAGTATTTAGCAAAATGCCGTTAAAGTTACGTAGCGCTTGGGATGAATCACTGTGACCAGCGCCGAAACACACATGCAGAGGCAATAAGTGTTCTTCCCGCGGATGACTAAACCGCGCTTCAGGGGCGGCTTGCCAGTGAGTCAATGCTGTTTTGGCCTCGGCAGTGTTCACGCTTGCGGTTAATGTTTGCGTCAGCCAATAGTCAAACTCTGCGCTGCGACTTTGTACCGTGGGTTCGCTTGAAAAAAACGCCCGCATATTGTGAAACGACATGCCAGAGCCCACAATCAATACCCCTTGATCCCGCAGCGGCGCTAAAGCCTCCCCAATCGCTATATGGGTTTCAGGATCGAGACTGTGGACTAACGACATTTGCACTACTGGAATATTCGCCTCGGGATACATCAACTTAAGTGGTACAAAAGTGCCGTGATCAAATGCGCGTTCGCGATCTAAGCGGGCTGATATCCCCTTATCCGCGAGCATATTCGCAATCTGCGCCGCTAATTCTGGCTCACCCGGTGCAGGATACGTCAGCTGATACGCTTCGGGTGGAAAACCATAGTAGTCATATAAAATGCCGGGCTTAGGGCTACTCGACAAGGTCACCACAGATTCTTCCCAATGGGCGGTGATCAGCACAATCGCCTTAGGGGTTTCAATGGGCGCGGTCACTGAGGTTAAAAAAATACGCAACTCTTTATGATTGGCATCATTCAACAAAGGCAGTGGACCACCACCGTGGGGCACAAATAGCACAGGCATTCGACTCGCGTTAACTTGCATCAAGGCTTTCTCATGTTGGTAAACTTATAACTGTACGATTGACTTCAGACTCAATTTTATCGCTTAAAATGCGGAGCGACTCAGCACCAAGTGCCGCTGAAATCGCACTAAACGCGCAACAATTTCATCGAGTTTAATAATCAGAAAGAGTCCTGCCGATAAGCTCAATGCCAGCAGTGCATTAATCGGCGCTTCATAATTAAAGTGGAAATAAATCGCCCCCATCATAATCGCCAGCAAACCGCTCGCCGATAGCACTCGGTAGTCACGTAGACACAATCCAAGGGCGCCAATCACTTCCATCAAACCAATAAAATAGCCAAATCCGGTGGGAAGATTCATCAAAGTAAACGGAACATGGAACATAGGCACGCCAAATAACTTGGCAAATCCTGAGATAAAAAACACTATGCTCATCGCCAGTGTGACGGTTGCGGCGGCGCGATTGAGTGTATTGGCACAAAGGAATAGCTTCTGCGTATCGGCCTCAGCAACTAAGCCATTGATACTTGAGCCCTTAGCACCACATAAGTTTAAAAATCGCATCGCACACACCCCATTGATCTTAATATTGCCGTCAGTCTTGGGCATAAATGCGCAGACGACAAGCGAGAATGGAGTCGATTATGAGCCGATAAAAGATAAATAAATATGGAATAAAATCTAATATCTCATAAACTAATAATTTATAACTTGCGAGCAATCCCAGTGACCTTAGACCAACTGCTGATGTTTAAAACCGTGGCTGAGGCGGGCTCACTCAAAGCCGCCAGTGACAAGCTACATAAAACCCAACCCGCCATTAGTCAAAGTATCAAACAGTTAGAATCTCAACTCGATCTCATCTTATTTAACCGTGAAGGTTATCGACTCGCCATCACAGAGCAAGGCCGAAAACTGCTGCAACATACCCAGCGGGTGCTGAATGAAGCGCAGGAAATGAAGCAAGTGGCGAAACATTTAGCCAAAGGCAACGAAGCGAGTATCACCTTAGCTTTTGAAGCCTCTTTCAATCTCGCTCGAATTCTACCGATTTTAGAACTGACTCAAAATGAGTTCCCCTACACCCAAATCATTCTCAAACAAGAATTTTTAACTGGTGCGCTCGAAGCGCTGAATCAAGATAAAGCCGAAATCATCATCTCCGCGGGCGGAATTGAGCCCATACGCTCGAGTCATTTAGAATTAGCCTATTTATTTTCCGGTAGCCTGCTCGATGTCGCCGCGCCGCGCATGCTTGAGCGCCATCCGACACTGAACTACGCACGAGAGCTCGTTAACGAATATCAAATCGTGATCCAAGATACGGGCTCAGGTACTGCGAATATTGAGTTTGGGGTACAGGCGGGGCAACGACGTTGGTATGTTAATGATTTTTATACCAAGAAAATGCTTATTCAAAGTGGCATGGGCTGGGGCAAACTGCCGCACTATATGATTGAAGATTCACTCAAACAAGGTGCATTGATTGCATTGGATCTACGCGAAAGACAAAATAACATTCAACTCGATTACTATGTTATGCGAAAACCCCACTCACCTTTGGGCCCTGTCGCCCAAGCACTCTGGCAAAAGCTGATCGCCTTTTCATCTGAGCTCAATACTTAGGACTTCAAGCTTAAGATTTAGCTTAGTGACTTAAAATGAATTGAAGTCAAAAAGTTATAGGCCGTTATAAAATCATCGCCCATAAACAAAAACGCCCCTTATTAAGGGGCGTTTTTCATTTTGTTAGCGGGCAGAACCTTAGATTAAACCTTAGCTAAGGTGCGCTCTTTAGCGCTCCAATCTAAGTGGTATTTCTCGCCTGCTGGGGTATCGATCCGCTCGAAGGTGTGAGCGCCGAAAAAGTCACGCTGACCTTGGAGCAAGTTCGCTGGTAATGTTTCGCAGCGGTAACTGTCATAATACGCCAGTGCCGAACTAATACATGGTGCAGGAATGCCTTGCATTACCGCTGTCGCTACCGCAGTGCGCCACAGGCCTTGCTGTTCAGATAAGGCTGACGCAAAGCTGTCGGCCATCAACAGATTGCTAAGATCGGCATTATCTTCGTAGGCTTGAGTGATTGATTGCAAGAACGTCGCGCGAATAATACAACCCGCACGCCAAATTTTTGCAATTTCAGCAAAGTCTAACTGCCATTTTTGCTCATGGGCCGTCATAGCCATCAACTGGAAGCCTTGGGCGTAACAACACACTTTCGCGCAATATAACGCGCTTTCTAGAGCTTCAATCAACTGCGCTTTTTGCGCATCATCGATAGCAGGTGCATTTGGCCCAGCCAATTTCTGGCTAAGTTGTAAACGTAAGGATTTTTGGGTACTTACAGCGCGCGCATACACAGCTTCTGCAATCGTCGGCGCCGGACAACCAATTTGTAAACTGCTCACGGCCGTCCACAAACCTGTGCCTTTTTGGCCCGCTTTATCTAAGATCATTTCCACCAGCGGTTTACCCGTTAATGGATCGGCCTGTTTTAATACTTCGGCACTGATCCCCATCAAATAGCTGTTTAAGCTGCCTTGATTCCAGCGTTCAAACACATCGCCCACTTCTGCAGCGCTCATGCCTAAACCGTCATGCAACATTTGATAGGCTTCGCAAATCAACTGCATATCAGCGTATTCAATACCGTTATGCACCATTTTTACATAATGGCCAGAACCCGCAGGACCAATGTAAGTCGTGCATGGCTCGCCTTCTGTCACAGGATTACCCGGCTCAAAGCGTTCGATAGGTAGCCCAGTTTTGGCATCAACCTTAGCGGCAATCGCTTTCCAAATCGGCGCGACGTGATGCCATGCATCGATATCGCCGCTTGGCATAAGTGAGGGACCGAAACGCGCACCGACTTCACCGCCCGAAACCGCAGAGCTGAAAAATACAAACTGACCTTTGTAGCGCGCTTCACGCTCAACAGTGTCGGTCCATAGGCTGTTACCAGTATCGATAACGATATCATCGGACTCAATTCCGGCAGAAATCAAGGCGCTACAAACACCATCGACGGGTGCACCAGCGGGAACAGAAAGCACAAGAATGCGGGGTTTTGTGAGACTGGCTAACATTTCGGTAAGATTAGCACAGCCAAGGATGCGAGGTTCGAGTCCAGCACGTTCCTGTTTTTCTTGCTGTATAACACCATTAACTTTAACAGGATCGAGGTCAAATGCGCTGACGTGATATTGGTTATCCGCGATGTTTAGCGCGAGGTTTTTACCCATAACGCCAAGGCCAATTACGCCGATATCATTAAGATTGCTGTGGTTTTGCATTATATAATTCCCACGGGTCACAGAGGTTAGAGCTAACCAATTTTGAGGGGTAATTATACCGATCTTTGTAACTTAATTACCAGAGACATACGATTGGCAATTTCGATTGTGCTGAAAGCACCAATCGTTTACGTCTCATTTATCCAATATAAGCGTCAATTAATGGGCGAGTTTAAGCCCTAAAACCCCCAGTAAGATCAGTATCAAACTGGCGATTTTAAGTAAGCTAACTCCTTCTCCTAACAGGATAATTCCAGCAATAGCTGTACCCATGGCGCCAATACCGACCCACACGCCGTAAGCCGTACCGATAGGTAGCTGCTTAACCGCGAGTCCTAGTAGCAACACACTCACAGCCATCGACGCCACTGTAAAGATACTTGGCCACAAACGCGTGAAACCTTCGGTATATTTAAGCCCTATGGCCCAACCAATTTCGAATAAACCCGCAAGGACTAATAAGAACCAACTCATAGTGAACTCCCAAAAAAGGGGTCGTCCCCATGTTAGATTAGGCGTATTTAGGGTCGTCCCTAAGCCATTTGATTACCGTAAAAACTGTAGGTGATATAGCTGTACATGATAACAGTACGTAATAGCTGCTCATGATGAGCCTGCAAGACTAGCAAATTTAAGGTAGAAACTTCAATCTCTGATCCTACCTAAGTAATCTGAGTCTAACTGAATAAAAGTACCGTAAACAAAACGGCGATAGCAAGCTTGGTCAGTTTACTATCGCCTTGATATTTCTACTCTCAATAAGACCTTTACATTCTTTCTATAAAAGCCTTTACGCTCTATTTCTTACACTAAGGCATCGGCATAACCCATACGAGTGAGTGCGGTGCGTACTAGCTCTAGGGTTTGTGGATCTTCTATGGTCGCAGGTGCAGTATATTGCTGATTATCGGCAATTTTTCGCATAGTACCGCGTAGAATCTTCCCTGAGCGCGTTTTAGGCAATTTTTGAATAGCACTCACTAACCTAAAGGAGGCGACAGGACCAATTTCTTGGCGTACCAGCGTAATTAACTGTTTATGCAGCTCTTCATCGCTGATCGTCACGCCTTTCTTAAGTACCACTAATCCGAGGGGAACTTGGCCTTTAAGCTGGTCATCAACCCCAATTACCGCCGCTTCAGCCACATCAGGGTGTTGACACAATACTTCTTCAAAACGTCCGGTCGATAACCTGTGCCCCGCCACGTTTATGATGTCATCAATACGACTCATAATGTAGAGATAACCATCTTCATCGGTATAACCCGCATCGCCAGTTAAGTAATAACCTGGATACATAGACAAGTAACTATCTTGATAGCGTTGATCATTTTGCCACAGAGTCGTTAAGGTTCCCGGTGGCAAAGGCAGCTTGATCACCACATTCCCCGAGGTATTAGGCGCAACTTGCTCACCCAATTCATCCACTACTTCAACCGCATAACCAGGCACAGGTAAAGCGGGTGAACCCGGCTTAATGGCAACGGGCGCTGTGCCCATCAAATTTGCCGCGACTGGCCAACCCGTTTCGGTTTGCCACCAGTGATCGATAACAGGTTTAGCGAGTTTAGTGTGTGCCCAAACTAAAGTATCGGGATCGCAACGTTCACCTGCCAAAAACACATTTTTAAGACAGGTTAAATCAACGCCTTGTAAATACTCACCATCAGGATCTTCACGCTTGATCGCGCGAATGGCCGTCGGCGCGGTGAAGAAGCTTTTAACTTTATATTTGGCAATCGTGCGCCAAAATGCGCCGGGATCGGGCGTACCGACAGGTTTACCTTCATACATTAAGGTGGTGGCGCCCACCAGCAGCGGTCCGTACACTATGTAAGAGTGACCCACAACCCAGCCCACATCGGACGCAGCCCAAAACACATCGCCCGCTTGAATATCGTAAATATGTTGCATCGACCAAGCCAGAGCCACGGCATGGCCACCATTATCGCGCACCACACCTTTAGGCTGACCCGTGGTGCCTGAGGTATAAAGCACATACAAGGGATCGGTGGCCTTAAGCGCGGCACAATCGGCCTTAGGCGCAGTCGCTAATGCAGCTTGCCAATCTAAGTCACGGCCCTCAAGTAAATCAGCCTGATACTGGCTGCGATTTAAAATCAGGCAATGCTCCACCTGATGAACAGCATGTTCCAATGCTTTGTCTAGTAAAGGCTTATAAGGAATGACGCCCGAGGGCTCGATTCCGCAGGATGCTGACAATACCAATTTAGGCTTGGCATCGTTAATCCGAGTCGCGAGTTCATTGGCGGCAAAGCCACCAAAAACCACAGAATGAATCGCACCTATGCGAGCACAGGCCAGCATAGCGAAGGCGGTTTCCGGCACCATAGGCATATAAATCACCACACGGTCGCCCTTCTCTATCCCAATAGATTGCATAAAGCCCGCAAGTCTGCTCACTTGAGCCTGTAACTCCCCGTAGCTAATGTCGTATTCAGTGTCTGTCACTGGGCTCACATATTGGATCGCCACTTGGTCACCGCGTCCGGCCAACACATGGCGATCAACGGCGTTGTAACAAGTGTTCATCTCACCATCGGCGAACCAGTGATAAAACGGCGCCTGCGATTCATCGAGCACAGTGTGCGCCGGCTTAATCCAATCGAGCGTCTTCGCCGCTTCTCCCCAGAATTCGGCTTTATTAAGCAAGGATGCTTGGTGCAACGCTTGATGTTTTTGTTGGTTCTGTTTTTGATTTGCGGCTTGCGCTACAGATGCATTTTGCTGTTCGGTCAACATATGTCCTCCAATCAGGACGCGGCTAAAATCGTCAGCCGCAATAACTACCCCTTCCAACAACCATTATTAACAGGGGGGCATCAAGCCCACTATTAGACGTTAGCCTATAACCAGAAAAGATTTGTGGTTTTATGTGAGAACACTAATTTAAAGCACCCGTTTTAATCTGGCCGCACAGGCTGATGGCAATTGGGATTGACACTTTTATGGCAACAGAATAAAAGTCAAAATCTTTACCTTTACGTAAACTTCATATATCTTGCTTAAAACTGATTATTTAGGGTGCATGAATGAGCGCAACGAACACACCACAAACGACTTACTCGATCAGTGATCTCTCAAAAGAGTTTGATATCACTACTCGTAGTATTCGTTTTTACGAAGACCAAGGTTTACTTAAGCCTAAACGCCGCGGCCAAACCCGTATTTATAGCCTCAAAGACAGAGTGCGCCTCAAGCTCATTCTTCGCGGTAAACGCTTGGGCTTTTCTTTGGCAGAAACCCGTCGTTTGTTCGAATTGTACGATGCCGACAAGAGCAGCACCTCACAGCTCAATACCATGCTGGCGCTAGTGGAAGAAAAGAAATCCGCCCTACAGCAGCAAATGGACGACATTAAAGTGGTGTTGATGGAACTCAATTCCGCCGAGCAGCAATGCCGCTTAGCCTTAGAAGATAACAAAACGGCAAAAGCCTAAATCCCAGTGACAACAAGATCAAGTCAATATGATTGGCTCGCGCATCTCAAGACGCAGGATGTTAGCACTAGGATTAAATACAAGATTGAAAAGACTCAAGCACCTAAAAATCATAAAAACGATAACAATCTGAAATTAGAACATCTGAAAGGACACAAGCAATGAACTCTCTCTACACAAGTCTGAATTTTGGTCTAGGCGAAGACGTCGATATGCTGCGCGATGCAGTGCAGGATTTTGCCGCGAATGAAATCGCTCCAATTGCCGCGAAAGTGGATCACGACAACGCCTTCCCCAATGAACTTTGGCCTGTGCTAGGAGGAATGGGACTGCTCGGCGTAACCGTACCCGAAGAGTTTGGCGGCGCGAACATGGGCTACCTTGCCCACGTCGTGGCGATGGAAGAAATCTCCCGCGCATCGGCCTCTATCGGCCTAAGCTACGGCGCCCACTCAAACCTGTGTGTCAATCAAATCAACCGTAACGGTAATGCCGCGCAAAAAGCCAAGTATCTGCCAAAACTGGTGAGTGGTGAACATATTGGCGCACTCGCCATGAGTGAGCCAAACGCAGGTTCTGACGTAGTATCAATGAAGTTACACGCCCGTAAAGAAGGCGACCGTTTCATCTTAAACGGCAATAAGATGTGGATCACCAACGGCCCCGATGCACACACCTATGTGATTTACGCCAAAACTGACTTAACCAAAGGCGCACACGGTATTACCGCCTTTATCGTTGAACGTGATTCGAAAGGTTTTAGCCAAGCGCAAAAGCTCGACAAACTCGGCATGCGCGGCTCTAACACCTGCGAACTAGTGTTTGAAGATGTGGAAGTGCCAGAAGAAAACATTTTAGGTGGCCTCAACAACGGCGTAAAAGTGCTGATGAGCGGCTTAGATTACGAGCGCGTCGTGCTATCTGGCGGCCCGCTGGGGATCATGAACGCCTGCATGGATATCGTTGTACCTTACATCCACGAGCGCGAACAATTTGGCAAATCGATTGGTGAATTCCAACTGGTACAAGGCAAGTTAGCCGACATGTACACCGGCATGAATGCCGCCAAATCCTACGTATATGCCGTAGCAAAATCCTGTGACCGCGGTGAAACCACCCGTAAAGATGCCGCAGGCGCCATTCTGTATAGCGCAGAACTCGCAACCAAAATGGCACTGGATGCCATTCAACTGCTCGGCGGTAACGGCTATGTGAACGAATACGCCACAGGCCGCTTACTTCGTGATGCCAAGCTGTATGAAATCGGCGCAGGCACCTCAGAAATTCGCCGCATGCTGATTGGTCGCGAACTGTTCAATGAGTCGAAATAACGCGAGTTCCAATAATCTCTCATAAGTGAATGGGTAGCGCTGCACTGTAATTTACAGTTTGCGTCACCCATTCGAGCAAGGTGATACCGAGTTTCCGCTTTATAAGGACAATCAAAGTGACGCAATTAAGCAGTCGTATCAACGCCCGTAGCGATGAATTTAAAGCAAAATCCGACGATATGGCCGCCCTAGTGGCCGATCTTAAAACTAAACTCAATAAAATCGAACTCGGCGGCGGCCCAGTGGCGCTGGAGCGCCATTTATCCCGTGGTAAATTACTGCCACGTCAACGGGTTGAAAAGCTGCTCGATGCAGGTTCCCCTTTTTTAGAACTGTCGCAATTTGCGGCGTTTGAAGTCTACGACGAAGAAGTGCCCGCAGCGGGCATTATTGCCGGTATCGGCCGTGTGAGTGGCGTGGAATGCATGATCATCGCCAACGACGCCACAGTGAAAGGCGGCACTTACTACCCGATTACCGTCAAAAAACACCTTCGCGCCCAAGACATCGCCAGCCGTTGTCACTTACCTTGTATTTATTTAGTCGACTCGGGCGGCGCTAACCTGCCCCGCCAAGATGAAGTTTTCCCCGACCGCGACCATTTCGGCCGTATCTTTTACAATCAAGCGCAAATGTCCGCTAAGGGCATCCCCCAAATTGCTGTGGTCATGGGCTTATGTACCGCGGGCGGCGCTTATGTGCCCGCCATGGCGGATGAATCCATTATCGTAAAAGATCAAGGCACTATCTTCTTAGCAGGCCCGCCATTAGTGAAAGCGGCCACTGGCGAAGAAGTTAGCGCCGAAGAACTGGGCGGCGCCGAAGTGCACACAAAAATTTCCGGTGTGGCGGACCATTTAGCCCAAAACGATGAGCACGCGCTGGAGCTTGCCCGCCGCGCCGTATCACGCCTAAATCATCAAAAAGAAATCAAATCACTCCTAAGCCCATCAAATAATGGCCCAGTCAAACCGCCGAAGTTCGACATTAGCGAACTGTATGGCATTGTCGGCACTGATTTGAAAAAGCCCTTTGATGTCAAAGAAGTGATCGCCCGTATCGTCGATGATTCTGATTTTGATGAGTTTAAAGCCAACTATGGCGCGACCTTAGTGTGTGGTTTTGCCCGTATTCACGGCTACCCAGTCGGCATCGTCGCCAACAACGGCATTTTGTTCTCAGAGTCAGCGCAAAAAGGCGCGCACTTTATTGAACTGTGCTGCCAACGCAAAATTCCGCTGCTGTTCCTGCAAAACATCACCGGCTTTATGGTGGGTAAAAAGTACGAACACGAAGGCATAGCTAAACATGGCGCTAAGATGGTAACCGCGGTTTCTTGTGCCAATGTGCCTAAATTTACTGTGATTATCGGCGGCAGCTATGGCGCGGGTAACTACGGCATGTGTGGCCGCGCGTTCGAACCGACCATGATGTGGATGTGGCCTAACGCCCGTATTTCTGTGATGGGCGGCGAGCAAGCGGCTGGCGTTCTCGCCACAGTGCGCCGCGACGGTTTAGCCCGTAAAGGCGAAGATTGGTCATTAGAGGATGAGAAAGCCTTTAAAGCGCCGATTGTCGCCCAGTACGACAAAGAAGGTCATCCGTATCATGCCAGCGCCCGTTTATGGGATGACGGCATTATTGACCCAGCGCAAACCCGCGATGTGGTCGGCCTTGCCCTATCAGCGGCGCTAAACGCCCCTATCGAAGACACCCGCTTTGGTGTGTTCCGTATGTAAAGGCACATGTGAAAAACATATGTCACACAATAAGATAGGGGGAAGAATAATGACAGACACATTAAACAGCACTAGCGACATAAAGGATTTAAGCAACTTGCAGCACGTCACTTATGCGCTCAATGACGGCGTTGCCGAGTTAATCCTTAACCGTGCAGAAGTACACAACGCCTTCGATGAAGTGATGATTAGCGAGATGATTAGCGTCCTTGGCTATTTTGCTGAGCATAAGGATTGCCAAGTGCTGGTGCTTAAAGCGAACGGCAAAAACTTCAGCGCCGGCGCCGATCTCAATTGGATGCGCAAGCAAGCCCAAATGGATTTTGAGCAAAACCTAACGGATGCCAAAGCCTTAGCGAAACTGATGCAGGATTTAGATACCTTTCCAAAACCCACCATTGCATTAGTGCAAGGTGCAGCCTTTGGCGGCGCACTGGGGCTGATTTGCGCCAGCGATATCGCTATCGCCACAACGCGCGCCAGTTTTTGTTTGAGCGAAGTAAAACTTGGATTAATTCCTGCGGTGATTAGCCCTTACGTTGCCCGCGCTATGGGTAACCGCGCATCGCGCCGCTACATGCTGACCGCCGAGCGTTTTAGTGCAGAAACTGCATTAAAACTTAATGTCGTCCATGAGATAAGCGATGACTTAGACGCCGCCGCAAAGCCTATGATTGATGCGCTACTTGCCAATAGTCCGCAAGGCATGGCATGGGTAAAAACCTTATTATCACGCCTTGAAGATGGCGTGATAGACCAAAACACCATTGATTACACTAGCGAGCGTATCGCCCGCATTCGGGTATCAACCGAGGGCCAAGAAGGCTTAAATGCCTTTTTTGAGAAACGTCAGCCAAACTGGCAACAAGCGCACTCCGCCCCCTCTCCTACGCCAATGCAAAAGCCAAGTGATACCCAAGGAGCCCTTTGATGTTAACCAAGCACATGTTTACCAAGCTATTGATTGCTAACCGCGGTGAAATCGCCTGTCGCATCATCAAAACCGCCCATGCCATGGGTGTTCGCACCGTTGCCCTATATTCCGATGCCGATAAAGAAGCGCGCCATGTCGCCATGGCCGACGAATCTTTCTACTTAGGCGGCAGTGCGCCAGCAGACTCCTATTTAAAGGGCGATTTGATTATCGACATAGCCAAAAAAGCGGGCGCACAAGCGATTCATCCCGGTTATGGTTTCTTATCTGAAAACGCCGACTTTGCCCGTAAATGTGAAGCCTCAGGCATCGCATTTGTTGGCCCAGGCAGTGATGCTATCGATGCCATGGGCAGCAAAAGCGCCGCCAAATCCATTATGACTGCGGCAAATGTGCCCTTAGTGCCTGGTTATCACGGCGATGACCAAAGCGATGCGACCTTAAAAGCGGAGGCACTGAAAATCGGCTTCCCTATGCTGATTAAAGCGGCTTATGGCGGCGGCGGTAAAGGCATGCGAATCGTCGAGAATGAAGGCGAAATCATGGAAGCCGTTAACTCAGCGCGCCGTGAAGCGGCCTCTTCTTTTGGTAACGATAAATTATTGATGGAGCGTTATTTACGCCAGCCGCGCCACGTCGAAGTGCAAGTGTTTGCCGACACCTTTGGCAACGCGATTTACTTATCTGATCGCGATTGCTCGATTCAACGTCGCCACCAAAAAGTGGTCGAAGAAGCGCCTGCCCCTGGTTTAAGTGATGCCCTGCGCGCCCAAATGGGTGAAGCGGCCGTCGCAGCTGCCAAAGCCATCGATTATGTTGGCGCGGGAACGGTAGAGTTTCTGTTAGATACGGACAACAGCTTCTATTTTATGGAGATGAACACCCGTCTACAGGTTGAGCATCCCGTGACTGAAATGGTCACTGGCCAAGACTTAGTCAAATGGCAATTGCTGGTCGCCAGCGGTCAGCCACTGCCGCTAAAGCAAGATGAAGTGCGTATTCACGGCCATTCCTTTGAAGTGCGAATTTATGCCGAAGATCCACAAAATGAGTTTTTACCCGCCAGCGGTAAGCTCAACTTTTTGCGTGAACCTGAGCAAAGTAAGTTTGTCCGTATCGATTCGGGTATTCGTGAAAACGATGTGATCAGTAACTTCTACGATCCTATGATTGCCAAGCTTATTGTTTGGGATGAATCGCGCCCGCGCGCCCTGCAACGTTTAGTGCATGCCTTAGAGTCGTATCAAATTAGCGGTCTTAAGCACAACATTGAATTTTTGGCGAACATTGCCGAGCACCCAGCCTTTGCCAATGCTGACTTTAGCACTGACTTTATTGGCCGTTATGGCGACACCTTAATTGGTACAGCTTCAAGCGAAGCCGACACTGCGCTTGCCTTTGCTGCGCTGTATCAAGTACTTGCCCGTAAAGAAGCCGCCAAAGCGCAAGCGATCAACAGCGCCGATCCTTACTCGCCTTGGGGTCAAGTGAGCGGCTTTAGACTCAACAGTTGCAGCCAACACAATATTGCCCTGCTCGATGACGCCCATGAATTACAGCAGTTAGTGATGCTCGATTTAGGCGGCATGTATCAGCTACCGCTGCACGGACAAGATTGGTTGCTCAATGGCGAACTGAAACAAGACTTACTGCTCGCCGAAATCAACGGCCATAAGAGTAAAGTGCCGGTTAGCGCACAAGGTGATGACTTTACGCTGTTTTTATCCTCTGGCAGTTACCACTTCAAAGCAGTGCAAACGCTAGTGGTCGAAGAACAAGCCAGCAATGCTGACAAGTTAAAAGCCCCCATGAACGGCACTGTAGTGACCCATTTAGTCGATGTCGGCACACAAGTGAAAGCGGGCCAAGGTTTGCTAGTGATGGAAGCCATGAAGATGGAATACACAATCGAAGCGCCTTTTGATGGCATAGTCACTGAGTTCTACTTTAAGGCGGGCGAGCTGGTGACCGATGGCGCAACCTTGCTTAACGTTGAGCCGTTAGAGACAGACGAGCCAACCGCGATCAAGGAAGCCTAAGATGTCTTTAGTCAATCTAAGCCAAGCAGCGGACGCCAAAGATAGGGTCAGCATCTTCGAGATGGGCGTGCGCGACGGCCTGCAAAACGAAGTCGCTGTGCCAACGGCAGCTAAAATCGCCTTGATTGAATCGCTGGCAGGTGCTGGACTTAAGCGCATCGAAGCCGGCAGCTTTGTATCACCCAAATGGGTGCCACAAATGGCCGATTCTGCCGATGTGCTCAAGCAAATACAGCGCCAAAGCGGCGTGGTGTATAGCGCGCTCACGCCCAACGTCAAAGGCTTTGAACTGGCACTGGATGCAAAAGCTTCCGAAGTAGCGATTTTTGGCGCCGCCTCACAAAGCTTTAGTCAGCGCAATATCAACTGCTCGATAGAAGAGTCGATTGAACGCTTTATCCCTTTGATGGAATTAGCAAAAGCGCACAATATGCCGGTGCGCGGCTATGTGTCCTGCGTGCTCGGCTGCCCCTACGAAGGTGAGATAGCGGTCAGTGAAGTGGCCCGCGTGTCTGAAATCCTTTACAAAATGGGCTGTTACGAAATATCACTCGGTGACACTATCGGTGTAGGCACGCCGCAAAAAGCCCGTAGAATGCTGCAAACTGTGAGTGAACGAGTGCCTATTGAGAAACTGGCGCTACACTTTCACGACACCTATGGCCAAGCATTAGCTAACATTTTGGCCTGCTTAGACTTAGGTGTGCGGGTGTTTGACTCCTCGGTCGCAGGTCTTGGCGGCTGCCCCTATGCCAAAGGCGCGTCGGGCAATCTTGCCACCGAAGACTTAGTGTATATGCTGCACGGCATGGGATTCGAAACAGGTATCGATTTACAAAAACTCGCGTTAGCAGGGCAAGCGATCAACACACAGCTGAATCGCAACAATGGTTCAAAAGTGGCCACTGCCCTGTTAGCAAAATAGAACAACAATAATTAACGACACCAACAACCGTTATTAAAAACGCGCGTTATTTCCCGCGCGTTTTATAAAGCATAAAAGGACATCACAATGGCAGGACTCAATAAAGTCGTCAGCAGCTATGAAGAAGCGTTAAACGGCTTATCAAACGACATGACCATTATGGTCGGCGGCTTCGGCCTGTGCGGCATTCCCGAAGGCTTAATCAATCAAATGGTTAAGATGGGCGTTAACGGTTTAACGGCGATATCAAACAACGCTGGCGTTGACGACTTTGGCCTTGGCTTACTGTTAAAACATCGCCAAATCGCTACTATGATCGCCTCTTACGTGGGCGAAAATGCCACTTTCGAACAACAAATGCTCTCTGGCGAACTGAACGTGATTTTAACGCCCCAAGGCACGCTGGCGGAAAAGATCCGCGCAGGTGGCGCAGGTATTCCGGCATTTTTCACCGCTACAGGCTACGGCACGCCTGTCGCTGATGGTAAAGAAACCCGCGAAATCAAAGGTCGCCATTACGTGTTAGAAGAGTCGCTGACCGCAGATTTTGCCTTAGTGCGTGCATGGAAAGCCGATACCATGGGTAATTTGGTGTTCCGTAAAACCGCCGCCAACTTTAACCCTATGATGGCGACCGCGGGCAAAATCACTGTGGTTGAAGCCGAGTTTATTGTTGAGCCGGGCGAGCTAGACCCAGATCATATCCACACGCCGGGCATCTATGTTGACCGCGTTATTCAAGGCACGTTCGAGAAACGTATCGAGCAGCGCACGGTAAAAGCCGCGAAATAAAAGGCGCTGGCAAAACCTTGAAACACAGTTAACGCAATTGGCACTTAGCTCTCTAAAGTAAAAACTAAGGGTAAAACCTAAGAGTAAAGACCAAAGCGTCAAAGCCAAATAGAAAGGATAGATATCATGGCATTATCAAGAGAACAACTGGCTCAGCGCGTCGCCAAAGAATTAAAAGACGGCTACTACGTCAACCTTGGCATAGGCATTCCAACACTGGTCGCTAACTATATTCCGAGCGGCATGGAAGTGATGCTGCAATCGGAAAATGGTCTACTCGGCATGGGTGAATTCCCTACCGAAGACACCATAGATCCCGATTTAATCAACGCGGGTAAACAAACCGTTACCGCAGTCAAAGGCGCGTCGTTTTTCTCATCGGCGGAAAGTTTTGCCATGATCCGTGGCGGCCATGTGGACTTAACCGTGCTCGGCGCCTTTGAAGTCGATGTGAACGGCTCTATCGCCTCATGGATGATCCCCGGCAAACTCATCAAAGGCATGGGCGGCGCGATGGATTTAGTCGCCGGCGCCGAAAACATTATCGTGACTATGATGCACGCCGATAAATACGGTAATTCTAAGCTACTGCCCGTATGCGAATTGCCGCTGACAGGTTACGGCTGCATTAAACGCGTCGTCACAGATTTAGCCTATATCGAAATCAAAGATGGCGCATTCCATCTTTTAGAGCGCGCCCCAGGCGTCAGTGTAGAAGAAATCGTCAGCAAAACCGCCGGCAAATTAATCGTACCTGAGCATGTACCCGAAATGGTGTTTTAAGCGTTCTCTAACCTAAGAGTTTAAGTTTGCTTCTTAACATCACTGCTCCAGTTTGATGCACTAAGTTTTATACCTTAAAAGCCCAGAAGATAATTCTGGGCTTTTTGTTTATCTAGCAATTAGCTAGCGCTGCGACTTGAGAGCTAATCCTAATCAATTGCACCACTCATTCATTAGTATGAATTACCTGATTAACCCGCTAGATTTGAGCAAATTACCTCTTAAAAAAGCGATAATACGCGCCAAATTGTAGGCTATGGCTCATTGCAGTTCATGATAAGGATGCAGAACGAATACCTTATTTGTCGTTCGCAAACCGTTCGTAGCGATAAAAGTTTCGGTTATGAGTAACACGGAGAGCGGTATGCGGGCATGGAGGATCTATTTCTGGTTTTGTGTACTGCAATTAATCATGAATTACCGCGCGGCTATGATGTCCACTGTCGCTTGGTACGATGTTATCAATTGGCTGGTGATGTTGCAGGGATTAATTGGCCTTCAAGGCCAAGTCTATAAATTACGGTTTTTCTCACAAAAAGTGTGGCAACGATTCTTCCCCCTATTCTGCGTATGGAGCTTGATGTATGTAGGCATCAATTGGGCTAGTAATACGACAAATCCACCAGACATAAGCTCAAACATCGGCTATGTGATCATCCTAATGCTGACCATTCCGCAGTGTTTAGCCCTATATCGATACGCAGTTAATTGGCATCACTTACCCGCAAAATCGAAAAAGCCTTAACCCTAAAAATCGCCAAATAATGGTATAAATTACACAATTCAAGAAGCGTATCTAAAACAACTATCAGCACAAAGCCAAAGGAAAGCTTATGTACCAGATTGCGATTGTGATATTTGATGAATTTACCGATATCGATTTCTTCTTAATGCGCGATATTCTCGGCCGTACAAAAACCGATTGGACAGTAAAAGTACTCGGGACCAAGCAAAGCCATACATCAAGCTTAGGAATGGTTGTCAAAACCGATGGTCATGTGGCCGAAGTCACTGATGCCGACGTGGTGTTATTTAGCAGTGGCTACAAAGGCGTGCCAGCCGCGCTCGAAGATACTGAGTTTATGTCTGCCCTTAAATTAGATCCCACACGGCAATTGCTTGGCAGTATCTGCGCGGGGTCATTCTTCTTTGCCAAATTAGGCTTACTCGACAATATCTCGGCAACGACTCATCCCGATGCAAAACCCGCATTAGTGGCCATGGGCGTGGATGTAGAGGACTGCGCCCTCGTGATCAATGGCAATATTGCCACTGCAGGTGGCTGCCTGTCCTCACTCTATTTAACCGGCTGGGTTGCGGAGCGCTTATTCGACAGTGCGAAACGCCGCGAAATTCACAGGCAGCTTATTCCAGCAGGCCAAGCTGATGTTTATGAGACGCTGATCCAATCATCAATAGCAGCTGCAATTCGCTAGCAAGTGGTTTAGGTTCGCTGCTAGAAGCAAGGGACTCCATGATTACACTAAAAAATCTTCTAGAGGCAATAAAAGCCGAGCACCAGATCACCACCCAGAGTGAACTTGCGGCTTTACTGTCGCAAAATGAAATACTCGTTCAGCAAATCCAAACTGCCGATGCGCAACATTGGGTGCATTTTGCCAAGAATACCTTCGATGGTTGGTATTGCATTCGAACACCTATGCTCAGTACCTTTGAAGTTTATTATCAAGAACGTGGGCAAAACTGCTGGGGAGAAGATGTTTTTACCGAGCAAAGTGTAGCCATAGCTACAGTTATTTTTATGTCTGGTGTTTGGGATCAAGTCCCCTAGCACTAAGCAAGTAAAAGCCTGTTCACTCATTCTGTGTGTTCACATTTACCAATGGCAGTGTGACTATCCATTACGCGACTTTCTATTACGTGACTTTCGATTATGTAACGAATCATTGCTCGACTTTCAATGTCGAAATCATCCTGTTAGGGTGACGTACTTAGATTGACTCACGAGAACAGACTCATTATTAGCACTCAGATGAACTATCTGTTTAACTCTCTCATTGCCCAAAGGAGCGGTATCTATGGACTGGCTTATTATTGCACTCGCTGGCTTTTTAGGCGGAATGCTCAATGCGGTTGCCGGTGGTGGCAGTTTTATTACCCTTTTGGCGTTAGTGTTTGTCGGGGTTCCACCGATTGCGGCGAATGCAACGGGGACTGCTGCGCTACTGCCCGGGTATATCGCCAGTGCTTGGCGCTTTAGAAAAGATATCGAATATCCGGCGAGTCTTAGTCTTAAGCATCTGATCTTGATTGCCCTTATTGGCGGCAGTATTGGCGCAGGTATTTTGCTGACCACCAGCGAGCAAGTCTTCGCAAAACTGATCCCTTGGCTGATTTTACTGGCCACCACGGCCTTTATTGTTGGCCCTTGGTTGCTCAAACGAAGAATCGCTGAGCAAGGCGAAAACACCTCTACGCCAAGGTTAAGTCCGATGACAGCACTGATAATGCTGTCGACTGTGTGTATCTATGGTGGTTATTTTAATGGTGGCTTAGGCATCATACTGCTCGCGAGCTTTGGGCTGATGGGCCAGACCAATCTGCATGGGATGAACGGTCTTAAAAATCTCATTTCAGCCCTGCTCACCGCCATCGCCGTTGTGGTTTATGCCGCGGGCAATGTTATCGATGGGCAATATCTGTTGCTGCTTGCTGTGATGGCGATTATCGGCGGCTATGTCGGCGCGGCGCTGGCCTATCGTATTTCACAGCCCTTGCTGCGTGGTTTTATTGTGATTGTGGGTTTAGCGATGGCCTTAGGCTTTTTCATTCGCTGAGCTGTTTATGCGTGAAACAAGGTTTTAATACATTAGGCTTTAATACGTTAGCCTTTTAATACATTAGCCAACGCGCAGTTCTTGGACTCAAGGGGACAAGACAGATAAGTTTTGCTACAAGGTCACATCGATAAATTGCCCTTAGGTTGCTGGCTTGTTACTCTGAGCCATCATTTAGGAAAGCACTGTGACTAAGGATAGCAATGAAACGGATCACCTTTAAACTATGCAGCTTGAAGCTAAAGGCCTTGAAGCTCAGCACCTTAAGTCTTGCCCTGTGTCTTGTTGCAAGCTCACCGGCTATTTACGCGCAAAATACTAGCGCAGCGACCATTAGCATCAAAACGGAAACGGGTAATATTCAGGTAAAAACCATAGCCCAAGGGTTAGAGAATGTCTGGGGCATGGCATTTTTACCCGACGGCAGCATGATGGTGACTGAACGCGCCGGCAGAATGCGCATTGTCAGCGCCGCTGGCAAAGTAGGTGAACCCTTAGCGGGTTTGCCACCGCTATATGCCAAGGGCCAAGGTGGTTTACTCGATGTGGTGCTTGCACCAGATTTTGCCAGCAGCAAAAAATCTATTTCAGTTATTCAGAGCCCGCTGAAGGTGATGCAAGTGAACTCAATAGCACTGCGGTGAGCTTTGCCACGCTCAATGGTAACAAGCTTGAAAATCTCAGCCGCGTTTTTAGTCAGCAACCCAAAATCAACAGCGGCCATCATTTTGGATCCCGTCTGGTGTGGGCGCCTGACGGCACTTTATTTATCACACTTGGCGATCGTTACAGCGAAAAAGATAGCGCGCAAACCTTAGACAATCATTTAGGCAAAGTCGTGCGGATTAATGCCGATGGCTCAGTGCCTAAGGATAACCCCTTTGTTAATACGGCGGGCGCTTTACCCGAAATCTGGTCTATCGGTCATCGCAATATGCAAGGCGCGGCCATTAATCCCACCAGCAAAGTATTATGGACTGGCGAGCATGGACCGCAGGGCGGCGATGAACTCAATATTGATGAGGCGGACAAAAACTATGGCTGGCCTGTGATTACCTATGGTGAGAATTACGGCGGCGGCAAAATCGGCGAAGGCACCCACAAGGCTGGAATGGAGCAACCCGTCTACAAATGGGTTCCCTCGATTGCCACCGCGGGCTTTATGTTTTACACGGGCGATAAATTTCCGCAGTGGAAAAATAATATTTTACTCGCCAGCCTAAAGGAAAAAACGCTAGTACGTTTAGTACTTGATGGCGACAAGATTATTAAAGAAGAGCGGCTGCTAAAAAATGAATTGGGGCAAAGATTACGCTCAGTCGTGCAAGGGCCTGATGGGTTGATTTATCTTGTGACCGATGAAGCTAAATCAAAAATTTACCAAATCTCACCGCAGAATCTTAAGCACTCTCTTTAACCACAACCTCTTAACCAGTGCAACAAGCTCAATGGTGGGAGAGGAATAAAGTTCGATACTGAATCGTCACATGTACTTGATTCTACTGCGCTCGATTGAATACATGGAAAAATAAAGCATCATACTCATCTGCGCTTAGGTGCATAAATCAAGCAGCAATTGAGTATTAAAGTTTCATACTCAAGATAACTCATTTTGGGACAGAACCTTGTTAGATTTTTTACTTTAATTAATTGATTTCGGATTAATATTTGTAAGGCAATTATTTAAAGTTAGTATCAAAATCGATGAACAAGCTATCCCTCTTCTTTGCAAGAATGATCTATTTGGTCAAAACTCGCAGCAGACTGAGCGGTTCAAAACAGTAGAAGTGATCACTCATGGACAGCAGATGCGATCAATTGTGCCAGCACCACCAATTGGCGGCACTGCACCAAGTTGCGTACACGGCTGTTACAGACTGAACACTTCTATTGGTCGCAACTGCTCAGGATGCTGCTCAAATTGCCCGGTTTCAGGCAAGAAAAAGCCCCAATAAAATGGTGCTAATAGAAATTAGAGCTGCCTCATAATGGGCCACGTAATGTAGGTTGATAGTGGCATATAGAAAAATAGAAAAACAAAAAAATATGTACACTTTTTGATCTTTTTGCTTACTTCTTCACTGTGGAAATCTATATCTCTAAACAGACCTTTCTTACTGACATATAATTCAAAAATAATGCCCAACATGATTGCAGAACCAATTATCACGTACATAATATTGGAACTTTCGAACTTTAAATATTTTAGTAACAGAACTAACCAAGGCATGAGAGGAAATAAGATAAATAGCTCAACTTGAGCGACAGCAAGACTACAAGCACGATCGTCTGACGTACCATGACGTCTTGCGTACGCCCACCCACCAATTAGAAAGTCGTCAAAGAAAAAAGTTTTCATAATTTAATCACCGGTACCCCAAAAATCTGTTTCATTGTATTCACAGGGTCTTCTCGCCATCCTTTCTGGATATTATGTGTATCAATTTCTTTTGAAAATTGCGATATACCTCTATTGGCGTCTTTATTCGCCTGTATCCATCCGCCTGGATATGTAACATCTACTACCGAATAACCAATGGATAGAGCTGTACCCACTCCTCCGCCCCGCAAGCCAACAAGAGCCATACTAGCATCGACACCTGACTTGACTATAGCTTCTGTAAAAGTAACATCTTCGTCCATGGCACTAGATACCCCAGAGGCAAGCAGACCGACGAGAGTGACTTGCGGTGACAATTTGGAAGCTAGCTTAGACCCATCTAAAGATGTTGCAACTAAATTTGATTTTGCATTTTTGCTTAATGCCCAGGCATTTCCTGTGGAACCTGTTGCCATTAATGCAGTCCCTGTCCCAGCAGTATTTAATAATGCTAGATCCTTCGTCTGTTCCAGTCCCGCAGTCACTATAGATGCACCAGTCATCATCTTGCCAGTATTATCTGCGGCATCCTTGGCACTACTTCCACTCTTAGCCGCAGTCTGCTGCAAGCTACCCACACTGGACATACCTCCTACGCTTGCACTGGAAAGCTTACCATTGCTGTAACTCGCTGAAAAAGATTGAGTTGCACCATTTGAATATGTTGCAGTTCCCGAAACAGATTTAGTGACCTCTCGTTTAAGATGGGATCCGGTCACGGCAACTTTCTCTGTCTCCTTAGTGAACTTGACTTCTTCTAGTTCAGGTTCTTCGCTCGTATACCCCGTCGGATCTGTCCCTGCCAGCGGGTTGTTCATGATGTAACTGTACGGATTCACGCTCTGGGTCGAGGTTGGACTCTGTATAAACGGATCTACCGACATAAAGCGCCCGAGGTTATAGTCGTAAATCCGCCCGTTCATATGGATTAATCGGAAAAGATTAATGAGCTGACTTTTAAAGAGCGCTATGAATACAATGAATTACAGCAACATTTGCTCAATTGAGCGAACATTGGGATTACTTAGAGGATGGCTTGGGTAACTTTTTATTGTTCAAGAGATTATGGCAAATGACCCAAAAATTGACCTTTTTAACTTTCGATGGACGGGTCGGTAAGGGATAAGCGCTTTCTACATGAAAACGCATTTTCCCTTGCTCCTTCCACACTCTAAACACTACCTGATAGAAAATCTCATTGCCATCATCATCTTCCAGTTTACAAGTACAATAGCGACTGTAACCGCCGTGATAACAAAACTGCTCGGGCAAAGTTTCAAGTATGTGGGCTAGCTGAAAGGATAATGCATATCTGGTCGGGCAAAATGCTCTGGGATCTTCTGGCTTATATGGGTAAATCTGAGGCCCGTAGGGATCTTTAGATTTATCGGGGTCTACGGTAAAAACGTGGTGTGACAGCGTGATATAGAGGGTGTATTGCTCATTTCTGTCAGGATGAACATAGGTGTGTTTTCTGGCGACCAAGTGCTCAAAATGAATTTCGGTGCCGTGATAATCAAACGGCTTCCAGAACTGGTACTCGCTATCTGCAAGATTAAAAAGACGTTTCGAACTCATTTATTCTGATATTTTCTTGAGGCTAGAAATAACAAAGGCTCCAACTAGGGAGCCTTCGCCAAGTCAGACTTGGATTCAGAACGTCATTACCGGCTACTGCCTCGACCCTCTCGGGTTACGTGGTGTCATGCTTGCGCATGTCTGCTGCACCATGCCAATAGTCTCGCCCTTTTTGACGGAACTGTCAACTCCCTTCACGGGCTGCCGGATGAGTCCTGTTATAAACCTCTCGTAATTTAGTCATGCTGACATGCACATAAATCTGTGTTGTAGACAGGTCGGCATGCCCCAAAAAGTCTTGGACATGCCGAATATCTGCACCATTGTCTACCATGTGCGTTGCAGCTGCATGGCGGTACTGGTTACAGGCCCCCGTCTTACGAATATCCGACAGCTTAATGTACTTAGCCACAAGCTCAGATAATTGTGCTGGCCTGAATGGCTTCCCATTATTTGCCAGAAACAACGTTATACCTGAATGCTCATTTGCTAACTTACCTCTGACTTCTTTCAAATAGCGGTAAATCCACAAACAAGCCCCTTTAGCCATAGGCACATATCGGTCTTTAAAGCCTTTACCCTGATTGACCCTGAGCTGAAACAGCTCAAAATCCACATCATCCAAGGTTAAAGTTCCTAACTCAAAACGTCTGACACCTGATGCATAGTACG
>NZ_JAUOEQ010000037.1:0-44640 GCF_031931965.1 Shewanella sp. SP2S2-6
CCTCTTTCTGATGAGTTTTAGCGACTACATCGTGGCCCATTGCGAGGCCGATTTAAAGTGGATGGGTCCATTCCATTATCCATGCCGCCAACGGTCACTGGTACAACAATACCAATCCTCACTAAGCTTTTCGCTGTTCGTTTAGCTAAAAAGCTATTGCCCCAAAGCAAGATAACTTTATCGTCAGTTTGCAGTATGAATTGTCATTGCTTCCCCAGTGACACGCCATAAACTCGTCCCTGAGGGCTCGACGGCTGCATCCATCCCGCCAACGGTCACTGTTGCAACAATGCCAATCCTCACTAACCCACTCGCTTTTCATTCAGCTAAAAAGCTATTGCCCCAAAACCATTTAGAATTATTACTCATTAAAGTTTTGTATACCTGAATTTTTTCCTTCACTAAGCTAATGTGAATCAAGACTGGTAAGCCCAATCAAAGTAAAACAATGCGATACACTAATATTTGCAGAGCCCTTTTCATTGGATTACAATAACTTAATTACATATTGACATAGTTAGGATAAGGACGTTGATAAGCAAAAAGGGACAAAACAAAAAAAATGCTACCGTAGTGCTTGGCAGCGGGCTTCAATCTAGGCGCGTCAGAGAAGAGTTACTAAAACTTGCCAGAGTAAGTAATCTATCGCTCGAGCAAGTTACGGCAAGGGTCTTGAAGTATGGTATCTATAATAGACTGTCCATCGTACAACAAGATATCAGAGCTGAAAGTGTTCTTATTAAAGAACACCCTAAATTAAGAGAAGCTACTAATGTAAGAATAGTGGTAGATGCTCAAACAAAATCAGAGCTTGTAACAATCTCCACAAAGAACTGTCTTACTCTACTTCAAGCATACAATAACGTTCTAGACGCTACTCTAGCAGCTTCTAAACGCGATAGGTCGGTCGTCGATAGAATTATAAAAGTAGACCCTATAGAACCGTGGCCAAACGAAATAAAAAGAGAGCTTAAGTAATGGCTAATCGTACGAAATTTGAGAACATTTACGACGAGTTCAGAACTCTCGAGCTCAACAAAGAGTATTATGGCGCAAGAGCTCAATCGGTAAAGAACAAGCTGTTAGCCATGGATATTATCCTTGCTTTAGCTGGTAGTGTCTCTGCATTGGCTAGCATTAAATGGTGGACTGCAGAGATCTGTGGGGTGGTAATTGGTCCATATTTACTGGCTTTCGGAGCTTTGGTTGCGGTAATCCTTGGTGTAGTTCGTCCATACTTGAAACTAGAAGATGAGCACGCCCGTTTATCAAGCATGCAAGGCTCGTATAGCGCTATTTCTCACGTAATGAAGGATGTTGTAAACGACATCAAAATTAAACAGGATGTATCTGAGGTATCTCAAGCTGTTTATTCTTCACTACGTCAAGTTCGCGGCTCTCTGAGCTCCAAAGAGGACTCACCTGAGAACCGAAAATTAATCATTAAAAAGCAACAAGAAGTTCTCCAACGATATCCGATTAGCTTTTTTTATTACCCTAAGGAAGGCGATCAAGGTAAAGATTGATTTTCAGGCTATTGGCGCCTCAAATTCGATCAACCCTTAACTATCCGACGATAAAACGAAGAGCAGCGCATTTCTTATTTAGTTTCAGGCTAATGCGCTGCATCTAAGTAACTCTTAAATTAATATAGCATCAGGTTATCAATCTTTAACTTCTGGTTTTCACCATACACTTTACTACATCAATCTGCTTTAACAATGACAGCATTAACCAATCAACACTAGAAAAGTAAGCTCTCATTATCCGATTGGATTGGAACAGCACTGTTACTGATCTTCACCGTTAATATTTGACACCAAGTTATCCGACCCTCCATATATGTAGTTATTTGATTATTGATAATTTAACAAAGCCGCTAACACGGAAATGTCCCAAAGCGTGCTGCGTAAAGCTTTTAAATCTGCAGGTTACACTAATGCCAAAAAGGTGAGTCATGGTGATTAGCGAGACGACCGTCCGCCCCATGGATGGGGCGGTCGAGCATCCAGGGAGGGACTTGCTGGGTGTCGGTGAGTGAACATCATGGCTTGCCCATTAGTAGGGGCCAGCATTTAAGTTACCAAACAAGTTATTTAGTCGTACTAGGCCTCTATTTTTAACGCTATTCTGTCTGTTTTTAAGTCAGTATGTCCGCAACCTTTTGACTTCAAACCGAGAGTATTCACCTGTAAATACGTGATTTTAGAGTGCAACTGCTGTAGCCTCGTGGAAATTTATTGTTTCTTGTTCTGATCTTTTAGGATGCAAGCTTCGAGCTTTGCCATATAAGGTTGTTGATTATTTTCCCCGTGACTTTTGCTGAGTCTTTCGCTCGTCAGCAAAGCGTTCACTCATTAGAGAGGGTGTCATGTGAATGCACTTCAAAACCTAATTAAGCAGTTCAATTTCGTCAAACTAACTGTGCTGGCATTGCTAAGTTTTTTGGCTGGCTGTTCTTCAATGCAGACGGGTGAAAATGGTAACTGGGTGGGATTCACTGAATCGGGTCAGGCTTCCTTTTATGGGGATAAACATCAAAATAAGCAGACGGCTAGCGGTGAACTTTACAAACATAAATTAAAGACGGCGGCGCATAAAAAGTTACCCTTTGGTTCGAGCGTTAAGGTCACCAATGTTGATAATGGCAAAAGTGTGATTGTAAAAATCAATGATAGAGGGCCTTTCGTGCGTGGCCGCATTATTGATCTGTCTAAATCGGCGTTCAGTAGCATAGGCAACACTTCCTCTGGTTTGATTGACGTGAAAATTGAAGTGATTAAGTAGCGGCTATTTCGAAAGCAGCTGTCTAGAAAAGAACTGTTGCGAAAAGGGCTATCTCGAACACGGCCATATCGAAAAGATCGTTTTGAAAGCCGCATCTTAAAAATGAGCAGTTTGAAAGCACTCTCTTCAAAATATGGCTTCGCCGCAATTTAATGATTGAGTGCATAAAATCGAGTCGACGCTTTTGAATAAAATCCCAAAGCAGACAATTTGTTAAGCCGATGTTTGGGCTTTACGGCATTTGGTGAGAGACTAGCGGCAGACTTGGATAACAGTAAAAGGACCCGCTATGGAATACCCACTAGTAAGTACGCAGTGGCTCGAAGCATACCTCACCGATCCCCATTTAGTATTGCTCGATGCCAGTATGGAAACCGTTATTGGTAAAGAACCCCTGGTTTACGATGAGCCTATTTGCATTCCGCGCTCACGTCGATTCGACTTGGAAAATGTGTTTTGCGATAAAACTTCAACTCAAATCCATGCCTTGCCGACGTTTGAGCAATTCATCCAAGGGATAGCGCAACTTGGGATAGAGGCCGACAGTGTTATCGTTATCTATGATAATCAAGGCATTTATTCAGCCCCACGGGCGTGGTGGACCTTTAAAGTCATGGGTTTTAATCGAGTCTATGTACTCGATGGTGGCTTGCCTCAGTGGATTGAAGAAGACCGCATCACCTCATCGCGTTATCAAGCCGAAGGCGTCGATTACGGCCCGACGGATATCGATACATTAGCTGATGTGCTGCAATACCACCCCGAGCGGGTGATGGATGCCGAGGCCGTGTTATCACGTATCGAAGATGCCGAAACCGCGATTGTCGATGCCCGTGGTGCGCCACGCTTTTTAGGCCAAGTGAGTGAGCCGCGCCCCGGTGTGCGCTCAGGACATATTCCTCGCTCGGTTAACTTACCCTTCGCTCAAGTGCTCGATGGCAATAAAATCAAAACGACCAGTGAGTTACAGGCTATTTATCAAGGGCTAGCAGCAGACAAGTCCGCAAGGATATTCAGCTGTGGCTCTGGGATTACGGCGTGTATTTTGATCTTGGCTTCGGTTGCGGCAGGGCATACACATCCCATCCTCTATGATGGCTCGTGGGCGGATTGGGGCAGTCGTACCGATCTGCCGATTGAGTGCTAATTGTACCGTGCATTGATTGAGTCAGCTCAGTTTTGAGCATTATGTCTTTGCAGTGTCGTAACCCCTGCGTTGTTTGGCTAGATCACCAAGGAGGATCCCTTGATTGGTAGATTGATTGATAAGTTGGTTTTTGGGTTGATTCTTGTGATTGCCTTGCAGTTGCCGCAACTGGCTGATCATTATCAGCAATTTCTCGCTGGACTCTATGCATCGACCCAATGGCAGGTAGAAGGTTACGAGGCAACGGCTAAGGAATATCATTATGCCGATGCTGAGGCCATGATTGCTCGTCACCAGCAAAATGAAGAGCCTAGCGTGCGTGCCGACGCCGAGCAAAAGGTACAGACAATCGAGCTTTATAAAGAGTTAACACAAGGCTTGGCGATTTTTAACACGGGCAATTTGTTTGAGAAAACTGCCTATATGTTTAATCCCGTTCGCTTTGATTATCTTGAGAAAACCGTCAGTAACTTTAAGCCAGGAATACCTTTAACCACCAGTGGGATTGGCTTTGGCGTTGTGGTGGCGTTAGTCGTGCATTATCTCGGGTCAATCCCTTTTATCCTGTGGGCAAGGCGTAGAAAGCGGCAGAGATTAGCGAGAGCAAATTAGCTTTTAAAAGTCGTTATGGTTCTCAGACCGAGGCTATATCTTAGGCGAGGCTTAGTGTTGTTGCAGCTTTAATAGTAAAGAATGACTTGCATCTAAATGACTCGCATCTAAATGACTCGCATCTAAATGACGAGTGGTTAAATGGCTCGCGCATATGACAATGATGCCCATCGGATTGTATATCCGATGGGCATCATGCGTTATGGCTTAAAACCAGTTCTTAAAACCAGCCTTTAAAATCTGTTCTTTAAAAAGTGCTTTAAATAAGCTTTTAAAACAAGTCTTTAAATCTGTGATACAGCATGCCAGCCGCGAGCATAGGCGAGCGGAATGTCGGGCCGCCGGGGAAGGTCATGTGTTTGATTTTTGCGAACACATCGAAATGTCCCGCTTGTTGGCAAATGGCCTCGGCCAGTAGCTTTGCCGCCATGTGAGTGGCATTCACGCCATGTCCTGCATAGGCTTGGGCGTAGAAAATATTATTGGCATCGGGCAGGCGACCAATTTGTGGCATACGGTTCGCCCCAATACCTATCATGCCGCCCCATTCATAATCGATACGCACGCCTTTTAACTGCGGGAACACCTTCTCCAGATTCGGTCTCAGTGCTGCATCAATATCTCTGGGGTCTTTACCTGAGTAAGTACAAAGGCCACCAAACAGCAGTCGACGATCTGCGGATAAGTGAAAGTAATCTAAGGCAATTCGCATATCGGCGAAGGCCATATTCTGCGGGATAATGCTCGCGCATTGGGCCTCAGTTAAGGGCTCTGTCGCCAATAAATAACTGCCAGCGGGCAACACTTTCCCCCCAACAAAACTGTTAAGTTTGTGGCCAATATAGGCATTGCCAGCCAGAACTAAGTATTGGCAAGTGACTTCGCCCTTGGCGGTCATGACCTTAGGTTTAGTGCCTTGAATGATTTTTTCGGCGGCGCTGTATTCAAACAACTGCACGCCCAGATTACGGGCGACGCGTGCCTCACCCAGAGCAAGATTCAGCGGGTGTAAATGGCCGCTGCCCATATCAACCAGCGCACCTTGATAAAAATCTGAGCCTATGACTTCTCCTAATTGTGGCTTAGTTAACAGCTTGATTTCTTGCTGATAACCCATGGCCTTGAGTGCGCTAAATTCTTCTTCAAGCTCATCCATGTGACGAGGTTTAACCGCTAAGTCGCAGTAACCCATTTGCAGATCGCAGTCGATACTGTGTTCTCGTATGCGATTTCGCACTATCTCGACGGCTTCAAAGCCCATCTGTTGAATTGCTTGAACACCTTCAGTGCCGATTTCACTTTGAAATTGTGCAGGGTCATGGCCTATGCCGCGAATGAGTTCGCCGCCATTACGCCCCGATGCGCCCCAGCCAATTCGCCTCGCTTCTAACAGCACGACACTCATACCACGCTGCGCGAGTTCTATGGCGGTATTGATACCGCTAAAGCCGCCGCCCACGATACAGACATCGGCATTGATATTGCCTTCGAGTTGTGGGTGAGCGTAAATTTCTTTAGCAGTATCAACATAATAAGAGTGTGGATACTGTTCACTGTGCACTGGAGGTTTGCTTGCCATTATGGCTCCCAAAAATTGTTTTTATTGTAAATTGGACTTGTCTCAGTATACTCATCACACTTTTAACATGACGCAAAAAAGTGTTCGTTTTATTTAACACGCTTTTTATGTAGAATACAATGAAAGCAGTAAAACACGCGCTTTTTGGGCGAAAATGCGTTCTGGATGGTGTTTATCCTGAACAACCTGTTCGTCATCTATCGGGATTGACCCGAGCCTTTAGGGGGATGTGAAATTTGGATATTGGAGCCAGCCTCAAAACTGTTCGAAAAATGAAAGGCTTATCTCAACGAGAATTAGCCAAACGTGCTGGTGTGACTAACAGTACGATTTCAATGATCGAGAAAAACAGTGTTAGCCCGTCAGTCAGCTCTTTAAAAAAAGTGCTGTCGGGTATCCCGATGTCTTTAGTGGACTTTTTCTCCATTGAAGCCTCAACGGATAGTGAGCAAAAGGTCGTCTATCGATCCAATGAATTACTGAATATCGGTACTGGACCACTTGAATTTAAACTGATCGGTCGTGATTACCCGAACCGCGCAATGTCAGTGATGAATGAGATTTATCCACCCGGTTCAGATACGGGTGAAGAGATGCTAAAGCACGAAGGTGAAGAGGCCGCTATGGTGATAGAAGGTAAATTCGAACTCACTGTTGGGGATGAAGTGTATATTTTGGAAGCGGGTGACAGTTATTATTTTAACAGTGAATTGCCCCATAGATTCCGCAATCCCTTCGATGAACCTTGTCGCCTAGTGAGTGCGACTACGCCTGCAAACTTCTAATTAAGTCATTAACTTACCCTATTATTCAACATATTAGGCCACTTACTCACTAAAAGTGAGTGGCGTAATACTGTTATTCAACACAACTGCGTATTTATACCAATCACATTAAATATCTAATCCGTTCAGAGCCTCACAGGTATTTCAATCCAAGGCGCATTGACGCAGAAATGGTCATTCCCTTTTAAGTCAATGCCACGGGAGTGGGATGCCTGTGAGGCTCCCGAAGGGCGGCTGATGTTCACTACATGGCAACGCGCTTTATACTGCGTTCAAGGCTTTCGACAGAGTACCACTATGCCTTCAAGCCTTCGCCTTGTCTAAAGCGCGTTGAACTCCCGCTGAATGAACAGATATTTAATACGATTGGTATTACCTACTTTTTAACCCTGTCATATTGGTTATATATCCTCTTCTTTGTGTAAATAATATTGGTTCAAATTTAGCGCGAATACGGTTTAATTTACGCTGCTAAAAGTGAGCTTTTTGCCAGCTTAAGCACTATTTTATTCACATGAAATAACATTAAATAACCAAAATATGGGTTTAACTACATGTTATTTATGCTTATTAAACATAAGTGGATGAAATAATCTTTAACAAGTGCTTAACCTCTTGCCTAGTATGAAATTTCGGTGTACTGTGTGAAAAAATGAACATTTAAAGACAAAGTGTTCGTTATGCTAGTAAAACGAATTCTAAAGGTGAGATATGTCAGCCGATTTGCCCCTCATAGGTGTTATTGCTTGTAATCAACAACTGGGTTCACATCCCTTTAATATTGTTGGTGAAAAATACCTTTTAGGTGTAGTTAATGGCGCGAAAGGCTGGCCGTTAGTGATCCCATCGTTAGGTGGCGATTTACCGATAGACACGATTTTAGAACGTCTTGACGGTATTTTGTTTACTGGCTCTCCTTCTAATGTAGAACCCCATCTTTATGCAGGCCAACCGAGCGAGCTTGGTACACACCATGATCCTAAACGTGATGCGACGACTTTGCCGCTGATCCACGCCGCTATTGCTGCTGGGGTACCTGTATTAGGTATTTGTCGCGGTTTTCAAGAAATGAATGTGGCCTTTGGTGGCAGTTTGCACCAGAAGTTATATGAGGTGGGTGGCTTTATTGAACATAGAGAAGATAAAACCGCATCCTTAGATGTGCAATATGGGGCTTCTCACAGTATTACTGTTGAGCCCGGGGGGCTTATTTACGAGGCCTGGGGCCGTAACTCTGCAGAGGTCAACTCTGTGCATACTCAAGGCGTGGAGCGTCTGGGTGTTGGGTTGCGGCCAGAAGCTTATGCTCCAGATGGGTTAGTGGAGGCTTTCTCCGTAATAGGTACTAAAGAATTTGCCCTCGGTGTGCAATGGCATCCAGAGTGGAAGGTGAGCGAAAATCCGTTTTACCTCTCCCTTTTCAATGCCTTCGGTGATGCATGCCGGCGCAGGGCTACAACTCGAGTGAAATAATAATGAATAAGCTAATCGCTTTTTTAAAAGAACGAAAAATCACAGAAGTCGAATGTGTTATCAGTGACATGACTGGCATCGCCCGCGGCAAGATTGCTCCAGTCGATAAGTTTCTCGATGAAAAAGGCATGCGTTTGCCCGAAAGCGTGCTGTTACAAACCGTCACCGGCGATTTTGTGAATGAAGATGTTTACTACAGCTTGCTCGATGCAGCCGACATCGATTTTGTCTGTGTTCCCGATGAAAACGCTGTCTTTATGTTGCCTTGGACCATCGAAGCCACGGCGCAGGTGATCCACGATTGCTACGACAGAATGGGTAATCCGATTGAGCTGTCACCACGTAACGTACTGAAAAAAGTCTTGTCTCTCTATGACGAACAGGGCTGGGAACCGGTTATCGCTCCTGAAATGGAGTTCTATTTGACCCGTCGTAGTGACGACCATGATTTACCCCTAAAGCCACCTATTGGCCGTTCAGGTCGCCCCGAAGCGGGTCGCCAGTCTTTCTCTATCGATGCTGCCAACGAATACGATCCTATGTTTGAAGACATGTATGATTGGTGTGAGCTTCAAGGTTTAGATATCGATACCTTAATCCATGAAGATGGCCCAGCTCAGATGGAGATTAACTTCAGCCACGGCAATCCATTGTCCCTTGCTGATCAAGTGTTTATCTTTAAACGCACCTTGCGCGAAGCGGCACTGAAGCACGATGTTTGCGCTACCTTTATGGCTAAACCTGTGACTGACGAACCTGGTAGTGCAATGCACATTCACCAGAGTGTGATCAATAAAGAGACGGGCAAAAATATTTTCACCAATGAAGATGGCACTAAGAGCCAGTTATTCTTGGGATATATTGCCGGTCTGCAAAAATTCATCCCTGAGTTGCTGCCGCTGATGGCGCCCAATGCAAACTCTTTCCGTCGTTTCCTACCCGGTACTTCGGCGCCAGTGAACTTAGAGTGGGGCGATGAAAACCGCACCTGTGGATTACGTATTCCCGAGTCTTCGCCACAAAACCGTCGTATCGAAAACCGGATTCCCGGTGCCGATGCAAACTGTTATTTGGCCATTGCCGCGAGCTTATTGTGTGGTTATATCGGTATGGTTGAGGAGCTAAAACCTTCTACGCCAGTGCAAGGTAAAGCCAACGAAAGCCGCAGCAACAACACCCATTGTTTACCGCTTACCTTAGAAGAAGCCTTAGCGGCGATGGAAGAAAGTGATGCCTGTAAGGAGTATTTAGGTGAAGCCTTCACCACAGGTTTTGTGGCGGTGAAACAGGCTGAACTTGAAAACTTCCGCCGTGTGGTCAGTTCATGGGAACGTGAATTCCTATTGCTCACTGTGTAATGTTTTTGGATTAAGTGCACTAGCTGTGTTACCGCGTTAACCCAAGGAAAACTGAGGTTAACGTCGGTCATCCCAAGACTGAGCTTTGCACTGTTTTAGTGATATTGCACCCAACCGGTGCAACTCACTTGTTAAATAATCTGATGGTTTTTAATGGCTTGTTGATTAAAGTGATTATTCAATTCAGATGTGTGTCCGCAAGAAAAGTGAAATAGGCCTAACTGTTTTAAGTCGCTCGTTTGCTAGAGTCGCTAACTAATTGTTAGTCATATTTAAAATGTGTTTTATCTTAGTGGTTTTTGCGATTGCTTAGGGACTTGAGGCATTTGCCTTAATGTTGCAATATGTATAAGCAGTGTCATATCTAGTCTAATTTTTTGAGTGTTAATGCAATACTGATGCCTCGAAAATTTGGCACGAAACCTGATACTTAACAAATTGCAGCAAGATATAAAGCTGGCATGGATCCCGTGCCGTAGAGACTGCCGATGCGGTTTGTAAGGTGTAGCATTGGTCGAAAATAACAACAATATCCGGATAGCCCGGTGACACAATGTCAGAATTTGCTTAAGCAATTCTGCTACCCGAGAAAGGAGAAAGCATGAAGCTATTTAATAAGATGACCACTCTAGCTCTGGTCACTGCGAGCGTATTAGCGAGCGCAGCGGCCCAAGCGGAAGAAGTGGTTCGCGTGTATAACTGGTCAGATTATATCGCGGAAGATACCTTAGAAAACTTCAAGAAAGAAACGGGCATTCGGGTAATTTACGATGTGTTCGATAGTAACGAAGTGCTTGAGGCTAAATTACTGTCTGGTCGTAGTGGCTACGATATCGTTGTCCCTTCTAACCATTTTCTCGCTAAGCAAATCAAAGCGGGTGCTTTCAAACCTTTAGACCGCGCTAAGCTACCTAACTTCAAAAATTTAAATCCTGCTCTGATGAAGCTACTTGAGAAAGCCGATCCGGGTAACCAGTATGCCGTGCCTTATTTATGGGGAACCAATGGTATTGGTTACAACATAGATAAAGTGAAAGCGGCTGTGGGTGAAGATGCGCCATTTAACTCAATGGAACTGATCTTCAATCCTAAATATGCTGAAAAAATCTCTAAGTGTGGTTTTGCTATGCTGGACTCTGCCGACGATATGGTGCCTCAAGCACTGATTTATTTAGGTTTAGATCCCAACAGTTCCAACCCAAGCGATTATGAAAAAGCCGGTGAGTTACTGGAAAAAATCCGTCCTTACGTGACCTATTTCCACTCATCCCGCTACATTTCTGACTTAGCAAACGGTGATATTTGTGTGGCCTTTGGTTTCTCTGGTGACGTATTCCAAGCTAAAGCACGTGCTGAAGAGGTGGGTAATGGCAATAAGATTGGTTACTCGATTCCAAAAGAAGGCGCTAACCTGTGGTTTGATATGTTAGCTATCCCTGCGGATTCAACTAACGCAGATAATGCACTGACGCTGATTAACTATTTCCTCCGTCCAGAAGTCATAGCGCCTATCTCTAACTATGTGGCCTATGCTAACCCGAACGATCCTGCACAACCTCTGGTTGATGAGGCTATCCGCACCGATCCCGCGATTTATCCACCACAAGAAGTGTTAGATAAACTTTATATTGGTGAAATCCGTCCTTTGAAAATCCAACGCGTATTAACCCGTGTTTGGACCAAAGTGAAGTCAGGACAATAGTCGATAAGGGGCAAGCCTAGCTTGCCCCTAGCTTGGCAGACTTGCTATGTCCAATCCTATGCATAGTTCATCCACGTATAGGATTTGACACAGTTTGGTTAACCTCTTTTCATTCATTAATCGTGTTGAACCCAGAGTTTGAGCGTATTGACGCATCATTTTCGGGTGGAGAAGTACTATGGCAATCACCTCGGGCGTCACCAATAAACCGACAACAAAGACGCAAGAAAAAGTACTGCTCAGAATTGAGCGGGTAAGCAAGTTATTCGATGACGTACGGGCTGTCGACGACGTGTCATTAACCATCAATAAAGGCGAAATCTTTGCCTTACTCGGCGGCTCAGGCTCGGGTAAGTCGACGTTATTGCGTATGTTAGCGGGATTTGAAAAGCCCACCTCTGGCCGTATTTTCCTCGATGGCGAAGACATCACAGATTTACCCCCATACGAACGTCCGATCAATATGATGTTCCAATCCTATGCTCTGTTTCCCCACATGACAGTGGCGCAAAACATTGCCTTTGGTTTGAAGCAAGACAAGTTACCTAAGGCCGAAATTGAGCAGCGTGTACAAGATATGCTCAAGTTAGTGCACATGGAGCAGTATGGTAAACGTAAGCCACATCAGTTATCCGGTGGTCAACGTCAGCGTGTTGCCTTGGCCCGTTCACTGGCAAAAAGGCCGAAATTATTACTGCTCGATGAGCCTATGGGCGCATTGGACAAAAAACTGCGTACCCAGATGCAACTCGAAGTGGTTGAAATTCTTGAGCGTGTCGGTGTGACCTGCGTGATGGTGACCCACGATCAGGAAGAAGCCATGACAATGGCGGGACGCATTTCCATTATGAGCGACGGTTGGATTGCCCAAACAGGCTCGCCCATGGACATTTACGAAAGCCCGAACAGCCGCATGATTGCCGAGTTTATCGGCACTGTGAACTTGTTTGGTGGCGCGATTGAAGTGGATGAAGTCGACCATTTGATCATTAAACCTAATGAGTTGGCTCAATCTTTCTATGTTGGTTACGGGGTGTCGACCAACGTAGAAGACAAAAATGTGTGGTTAGCTGTGCGTCCCGAAAAGACCATTATTAGCCGCGAACAGCCTGAAGGTCAGTACAACTGGGCCAAGGGAATCGTACACGATATCGCGTATTTAGGCGGTATTTCAGTGTATTACATTCGTTTAGAGAATGGTCAAATCGTCCAGTGCAGTATGACTAACCGTGAACGACGCGCCGATCATGCCACATGGGATGACGAAGTGTTCATCAGTTGGGAGGACACCAGTGGCGTGGTGTTGAGATCATGAAGATACCGACTAAATTAAAGTGGCTCAAAGGCCGCATTTGGACCATAGGCATACCCTATGCTTGGCTGTTATTGTTCTTTGCCTTGCCATTTGCGATTGTCCTTAAACTGAGTTTTTCGACGGCGGCGATTGCGATCCCGCCCTATGAAGCCACGTTCCAATATGCCGATGATGTGTTAAATATCTTCCTGCATTTTGGTAACTATTTGATGTTGCTTGATGATTCGCTGTATTACATGGCGTATCTCAGCTCATTGAAAATGGCGTTAATCTCGACTATCGGCTGTTTGATTATTGGCTATCCAATGGCCTATGCGATTGCCCGTGCGCCAGCGCGTTTGCAAACTGTATTGCTGCTGTTAGTCATGTTGCCTTCTTGGACCTCATTTTTAATCCGGGTTTACGCTTGGATGGGGATCTTAAGTAACACAGGGATCATCAACCATTCGCTGATGTGGCTGGGAATCATCTCTGAGCCGTTACAAATCCTCAATACCAATATTGCCGTGTATATCGGCATTATCTATGCGTATTTACCTTTTATGATTTTGCCTTTGTACGCCACCTTAGTGAAACTCGATATGAGTTTGATTGAAGCCGCGTCTGACTTAGGCTCAAGCCGTTTAAATACCTTCTGGAAAATCACTTTCCCGCTGTCAAAAAGCGGTGTGATTGCCGGTTCTATGTTGGTGTTTATTCCTGCTGTGGGTGAGTTTGTGATCCCTGAGCTACTCGGTGGTCCAGATTCCTTAATGATAGGTCGAGTCTTATGGCAAGAATTCTTCAATAACCGCGACTGGCCTGTGGCTTCGTCACTGGCGATTGTAATGCTGGGCTTATTGATTATTCCTATTACCTTATTCCATCGCTATCAGGCGCGTAGTTTGGAGAAAGACCTATGAAAAAGTTAAGTTTTTCTTCAGCGATGTTGTGGTTTGGCTTGTTCTTCCTTTATGCACCTATGTTAGTGCTGGTGATTTACTCCTTTAACGACTCTAAATTAGTGACGGTATGGGGCGGATTTTCACCTAAATGGTACGGCGAGTTATTTCAAGACCAACAGATTTTAGACGCAGTATGGACCAGCCTGCGGATAGCCTTTTATAGCTCAACCATGGCGGTCATTATTGGCACTATGGCAGCCTTTGTGATGACGCGCTTTAAGCGTTCATGGGCGAAGCTGACATTATCGAACATGATCACAGCACCGCTGGTTATGCCAGAGGTGATCACGGGTCTGTCTTTGCTACTGCTATTTGTGCACATGGCCGACTTGTTTGGTTGGCCTAAAGAGCGCGGCATGTTGACTGTGTGGATTGCGCATTCGACCTTCTGCGCTGCCTATGTGGCTGTGGTTGTGTCGTCAAGATTGCGCGAGCTGGACATGTCTATCGAAGAAGCGGCAATGGACTTAGGCGCAACCCCGCTTAAGACCTTCTTCCTCATCACAGTGCCTATGATTTCGCCGGCGCTGGTGGCGGGTTGGTTGTTGTCATTCAGTTTGTCCTTGGACGATTTAGTGATCGCAAGCTTTGCCTCGGGCCCAGGTGCAACGACGCTGCCTATGGTGGTGTTCTCCTCAGTACGTTTAGGGGTTTCGCCTAAGATCAACGCCTTAGCGACGCTGATCATTCTGTGTGTTTCGTTAATCGCCTTCTTGTCTTGGTATATGGCAAGGCGGGCAGAGAAACGCGACCGCACACCGATGAACTAGTTTGCTTAATCTTGGGGTGGCTTTGGTATTGCCAAAGCCACCCTTGTTAATTGTCACCGCTTCCATCATCCGCTTCGCTTTGCAGGCCAGTTCTGCTACTCGACACCATTAGCATGACATCACTGCGCTTAAGATTATTGCGTGTTTGAAATATCAAACAAAATGTAAATTATTACACTTTTCTGGCTAGTGTTTCGTTTTCTGAAGGTGTAGGATGTGATGGCTGTTTAAAATAATGAACATTAGAATTCAAGGGAACAACATGTCTGCCATAGCTCACGCTGGATCATATTATGCGGCATCGGCCAACGATAAGGTTGAACGTCCGCGCCTAGAGGAATCGATTGAAGCCGATGTTTGTGTGATTGGCGCGGGTTATACGGGCCTTTCTGCTGCGCTGCATTTATTAGAATCTGGCTTTAGTGTGGTGGTGTTAGAAGCCGCTCGCATTGGCTGGGGCGCCTCGGGCCGTAATGGCGGACAAATCGTCAATAGTTTTAGCCGTGACATTGATACTATTGAAAAAACAGTCGGCAAAGAACAAGGTAAACTCTTTGGCCAAATGGCCTTTGAGGGCGGAAAAATCATCCGCGATCGGATTGCTAAGTACAACATTCAATGCGATCTAAAAGATGGCGGCGTGTTTGCTGCGATGAACGAAAAACAAATGGGTCATCTGCGCCATCAAAAGCAACTGTGGGAAAGCCACGGTCATGTGAATCAGCTCGAACTTCTCGATGCTAAAGGCATTCGCGGTGTGGTAAATACTGAGCGCTATGTCGGTGGTCTGCTCGATAAAAGCGGCGGCCATATTCACCCGCTTAACTTAGCTCTTGGCGAAGCGCGTGCGGTCGAATCCCTCGGCGGCAAGATTTTTGAAGACTCAGCAGTGCTGAGTGTCGATGAAGGCGATAGCCCAGTTGTGCATACGGCGCAGGGCAGTGTCAAAGCCAAGTTTGTGGTCGTAGCGGGTAACGCCTATTTAGGTAAGTTAATGCCAGAGTTGCAGGCGAAATCTATGCCCTGCGGCACGCAAGTGATTACCACTGAGCCTTTGAGCGACGATCTGGCGGCGAGCTTATTGCCGCAGGATTACTGTGTCGAAGACTGTAACTATCTGCTCGATTATTTCCGCCTGTCTGGCGACAAGCGGATGATTTACGGCGGCGGCGTAGTGTATGGTGCCCGTGATCCGGCGGATATCAAGTCGATCATTATTCCGAACATGCTCAAAACCTTTCCGCAATTAAAAGATGTGAAGATCGATTATGCCTGGACAGGTAACTTTCTGCTGACGCTGTCGCGCCTGCCACAGGTCGGTCGTATCGGTAAGAACATCTATTATTCACAGGGTTGCAGTGGCCACGGTGTCACTTATACCCATCTGGCGGGCAAGTTACTGGCCGAAATGCTCAATGGCCAAGCCACGCGCTTCGATGCCTTTGCCGCATTGCCACATTATCCCTTCCCCGGTGGTCACGCACTTCGCGTCCCTTTTAGTGCTATCGGAGCTTGGTATTACACTTTGAGAGACAAATTAGGTATCTAGTCTGTTTCATTTATTTTCATTCGAGGCAAGTGATTGCCTCACTAATGCGAGGACGTCCTTGTGTTGCTAAAAGATCCGAGTTTGCTGCGTCAACAATGTTATATCAATGGCCAGTGGTGTGATGCCGAGTCGAAAGAGACTGTTGCCATCGCCAATCCTGCTACGGGCGCTGTGATTGCAAGCGTCCCTGTAATGGGGCAAGTCGAAACCCAAGCTGCGATTAAAGCGGCGGAAGCGGCGCTGCCAGCTTGGCGAGCGCTTACAGCCAAAGAGCGCGGCGCTAAGTTAAGGCGTTGGTTTGAATTACTCAATGAAAACAGTGATGACTTAGCATTGCTCATGACGACTGAGCAGGGTAAACCGCTGGCAGAAGCTAAAGGTGAAGTAACCTATGCCGCTTCGTTTATCGAGTGGTTTGCCGAAGAAGCGAAACGTATCTATGGCGATACCATTCCCGGGCATCAAGGGGATAAACGCTTGATGGTGATTAAGCAGCCCGTTGGCGTAACGGCGGCGATTACGCCGTGGAACTTCCCTGCGGCGATGATCACTCGCAAAGCGGCTCCGGCTCTCGCTGCGGGTTGTACTATGGTGGTTAAGCCTGCGCCGCAAACGCCGTTTACCGCATTAGCCTTGGCCGAACTTGCCGAGCGTGCGGGCATTCCGGCAGGGGTGTTCAGTGTGGTCACAGGCGATGCCGTCGCGATTGGTAATGAAATGTGCAGCAACCCGATAGTGCGTAAGTTGTCGTTCACTGGCTCGACCAATGTCGGCATTAAGCTGATGGAGCAATGTGCGCCAACTCTTAAAAAATTATCTTTAGAATTAGGCGGTAATGCGCCATTTATCGTGTTTAACGATGCCAATATCGATGCCGCTGTCGAAGGCGCCATGATCGCTAAGTACCGTAATGCCGGCCAAACCTGCGTCTGCGCTAACCGTATATATGTGCAAGATGGCGTATACGATGAATTCGCCCTAAAACTCAGCACTGCTGTGGGCAAGCTCAAAGTCGGAGAGGGCATCAAGGAGGGCGTCACAACGGGCCCGCTGATCAATGCTGCCGCAGTCGAAAAAGTGCAAAGTCACCTTGTCGATGCCATTGCCAAAGGCGCATCAGTGGTCGCTGGCGGCAAAGTCCATGACCTTGGCGGTAATTTCTTCGAGCCAACCGTGCTCACTAATGTCGATAAAAGCATGCGTGTCGCCCGTGAAGAGACCTTTGGTCCACTTGCGCCGCTGTTTAAATTCAGTGATGTCGACGATGTGATTAAACAAGCTAACGATACGGAATTTGGCCTCGCCGCTTATTTCTATGGTCGCGATATTTCACTGGTGTGGAAAGTCGCCGAAGCCTTGGAATACGGCATGGTTGGGGTCAACACTGGCTTGATTTCGACGGAAGTGGCTCCCTTTGGTGGGATGAAATCTTCAGGGCTTGGCCGTGAAGGTTCTAAGTTCGGCATCGAAGAATATTTAGAAATGAAGTACATCTGCATGTCCGTTTAATACGGTCCGATTTGGCGTGTGAGGAACACTAAATGACAACAACCAATGATTCATTGATGGCACGTCGCCAAGCCGCAGTTGCGGGTGGTGTCGGGCAAATTCACCCTATTTTTACCGCTCGCGCCGAAAATGCGACTGTGTGGGACGTTGAAGGTCGCGAGTTTATTGACTTTGCGGGCGGCATTGCCGTGCTTAATACCGGTCATCTTCACCCTAAAGTGAAGGCGGCGGTTGCAGCTCAGCTGGATAATTTCTCCCACACTTGTTTTATGGTGCTCGGTTACGAGAGCTATATCCAAGTGTGTGAAAAGCTTAATCAATTGGTGCCAGGGGATTTTGCTAAGAAGACGGCATTATTTACCAGTGGCTCAGAAGCGGTTGAAAATGCAGTTAAAGTGGCGCGAGCCTATACCAAACGTGCTGGCGTGATTGCGTTTACGTCTGGCTACCATGGTCGCACTATCGCGGCCTTGGCATTGACCGGAAAAGTCGCGCCTTACAGTAAAGGTATGGGGCTGATGTCGGCGAATGTGTTCCGCGCTGAGTTCCCCTGCGAGCTGCACGGCGTGTCCGATGACGATGCTATGGCCTCGATTGAACGTATCTTTAAAAATGATGCCGAGCCAAGTGATATCGCCGCCATTATTTTAGAGCCAGTGCAGGGCGAGGGCGGTTTCTACGCCGCATCACCCGCCTTTATGCAGCGCCTGCGCGCACTGTGCGACCGTGAAGGCATTATGCTGATCGCCGATGAAGTGCAAACGGGCGCAGGCCGTACTGGCACTTTCTTCGCTATGGAACAAATGGGCGTGGCTGCGGATATCACGACTTTTGCTAAATCTATCGCGGGTGGTTTCCCTCTTTCGGGGATTACCGGCCGCGCGCAAGTGATGGATGCGATTGGTCCGGGTGGTCTTGGCGGTACGTATGGTGGCAGCCCGTTAGCGTGCGCCGCAGCGCTTGCTGTTATTGAAGTGTTTGAAGAAGAAAAGCTGTTAGACCGCGCCAATACCATAGGTGAGCGCATTAAGTCTGCCCTGAATGTGATGCAGGTCGAACATCCACAAATCGCCGATGTGCGTGGTTTAGGCGCTATGATCGCCATCGAACTGATGGAAGAGGGCAAACCTGCGCCGCACTATTGCGCGCAAGTGTTGAGCGATGCCCGTGACCGTGGATTGATTTTATTATCCTGCGGCACTTACGGTAATGTGCTGCGTATTTTGGTGCCATTAACCGCGCCGGATGCACAAATTGATGCAGGCCTTGGTATCCTCAAAACCAGCTTCGATGCCGTACTGAAAAGCTAATTTTGCTTTGATATAAAGCTGTTTTAGATGATAGTTTTACATAATACAAATCCCGCTTCGGCGGGATTTTTTATGGAAGTTGTTTTGACTGTCGATGACTTTCAGCACGAGTCAGTTTACTGAATCGCTACTGTTTAATCTCCATTAGGATCTGCAGCGCTTTTTTGCGTTTATCAAGGTCATACAAGTCATTAGTGAAGATAAACTCATTCACGCCGAGTTCTTTGACGATCATTTCCAAACGATGCTTAATCGTCGCTGGGCCGCCAATGACAGATAAACCTAAGAAATTATCGACATAGGTTTCTTCCTGCGCACTCCATAAGCCATCCATAGTGTCAACCGGAGGTTTTAACCATAACTCGTGACCACGGATAAGCGCCAGTACGCGCTGTTTCGAGGTCGTGCCCAGAAATTGCGCCTCTTCATCAGTGTCGGCGGCAACGAGCGGCAAACCTAACATCACATACGGCTTATCAAGCACTTGAGAAGGTTTAAAGTCGCGGCGATAGATTTCAATCGCATCGTAGAGAAAACGGGGTGCAAAGTGGCCTGCAAACACATAGGGCAAACCGCGCTGCGCCGCTAACTGTGCGCTAAAGAGACTCGAGCCCAATAACCAAATCGGCACATTGGTGCCTTCTCCAGGAATCGCTCGCACCGTATGGCGACGATTGTAAGGGCCGAGTAAGGTTTGTAATTCACTGACTTCTTCAGGGAATTGTTCGGCGCGGCTGATATCGCGGTTCAGTGCTCGGCTGGTAACTTGATCGCTGCCCGGTGCGCGTCCCAGTCCTAAATCGATGCGACCAGGATAGAGACTTTCAAGGGTACCGAACTGTTCGGCAACCACTAACGGCGCATGGTTTGGCAGCATAATGCCACCCGCGCCGACGCGAATACGCTGCGTATTGCCAGCAATATAACCAATTAATACTGAAGTCGCCGCGCTGGCGATACCGGGCATATTGTGGTGTTCGGCAAACCAAAAACGATTAAAGCCGAGGCGATCGGCTTCCTTGGCATACTGCAAACTGTTGTGCAGCGTTTCACCCACAGTCGAACCTTGGCGCATGGGCGCGAGTTCCAATAGCGAGAAGGGAATATCGGCCAATATTGATGTCTGTTGTGACATAGTGTCTCCAAGTGACTGCCGTCTTTTGCTAGCGAAAACATTCGGCGCTAACAGTGTTAGTCGCATTGCTAGTGGCATTGTTAGGCGCATAGCGAAGAACAAGCGTTAACGGCTCAGTCTTGATGAATAAAAAGGTATTCAGTGATATTGATATGGGGCTAAGTACTGTGCTTCTCAAGCTTGAACGGCTAACTCTTTTCCCCATTCGTTATTTCATTAGTCATGTCAATTTGAGTTTGCACTTGAGCAGCGCTATTAAACCAGATGCGTCCGAGTCCATACTTGCTTTGTAACAAATCGAGACGGTGAAGTCATCCCAGCGTGAGGGACGATAATGTGGAACTGAAGATCTTATTCTCAGCAACTCAGCGCTAGGGCTGTCACTGTGGGATTGGGTGACGTTTGCTACAGTTCATTTGGTTATGAGTTGCAACACAAGGATATAACTAAGTGAATTAATAAAAAACTGCCTATAGCAGGGCTATCGGCAGTTGATGTTATGCAATAGATAAATCGCTATTGTCAGTCGAGCATTACTGTTCGGCTTTCACATCCCGTAGCGATGCCGCAGCACTTTCATTAATATCATGATCAGCAGCATTATTATGTGAATGGTGAGTCTCAGTCAGGCGACGCATTAGCGGTAATACCGCAAGGGCGATAAAGGTACAAACCACAGCCGCGATACCCAATTTATTAAATAGGCTGGTGTATACGGGCAAGGTTTGCAGTGGATCGACTAAATCTTTTGGCACACTGGCGAAGTTAGCGACCACACCGCCCAGATACTGTGAAATACCTGAGGCGACGAAATAGGCTCCCATCATAAAGCCGCCCATACGCGCAGGTACGTAGCGGGCAATCATAGCAAGACCAAGACCACTCACCAGCAATTCGCCTAAAGAGTAAGAGGCATAGCCCCAGATCATGATCCATGAAGAGGTTTTACCGTTGACGGCGAATTGTCCGGCAAAGCCATAGATAAAGAAGCCAATCGCCACAACGGCAAAACCTAAGGCAAATTTTGCCGCGATAGAGAAGTCTTTATCATTACGACCCGCCCACGAATAACTCCACGCTAAGATTGGACTTAACACCATAATCCATAATGGATTTAATGCTTGGAACTGGGCCGGTGACCAAGTCCACAAATGGGTACCAAAGATTTGGAAATCCCAGTCCACGTTACGCAGGGCAAACAGGGCCAGAGAAGTCGACATTTGTTGATAGAAGATAAAGAAGAACACGGTTTGCACTGTGAGGATCAGCGCCGCAATCAGTCCCGCTCGTTCACTGGTTTCACTGGTGCGGATCAAGTGAAAGAAGATTGCTAATACGGCTACGCCTGCGGCGTAAACAAAGACACGGGCAACCGCTTCATATTCAAGAATAATGGCCGAAGCGACTACTGACAACGCGGCCAGAGCTAATACTATCGCGAGGCTTTTCTTGTTCACTGGGCGAGTATCTGGCTCAGAACCGTAATGGACTAAACTCTTACGCATAAGTGCATAGTTGCCTAACCCCACCAATATACCGATACAACACACGGCAAAGGCGGCATGCCAGCCAAACTCGTTGCCATACTGGGCGTTGACATAATCTTTAATCCAAGGCGTCAGCAACATAGAGAAGGTCGAGCCGACGTTGACCGCCATATAATAGATGGTAAACGCACTGTCGATTTTAGAATCGTCACCTTCGTAAATTTTACGAACTAAGTTACCCGCATTGGGTTTGAACAGGCCGTTACCGACCACAATCACGCCGAGCGCTGAAAACATAAACCACGTATTTTCAGTGGGTACGGCCATCAGCGCATAACCCAGAGACAAAATCCCCGCGCCGAGCAGCATAGTGCGTTTAGTGCCGAGGATCTTATCCCCAACCCAACCACCAATCGCCGGTGATACATAAATGAGCGCCGCACAGGCACTCCATACTAAGTTTGCCCGTGAGTCATCAAAGCCAAGGCGCTGCACCATAAAGTACACAATCAGCGCTTGCATGCCGTAATAACCAAAGCGTTCCCATAATTCGATAAGAGACACAGTCATAAATGAATGTGTTTTACTTACCGGAGCAGTCCCAATAGTCATATCGCTTGCTTCCAACATTGTTGTTTTAATATTTGAGCTCAAAAGTATAAGGCGATAACCCAAGCAAACCAATGGCAGAGACTGGCAAAACAGACTTTGTTACAAATGAATTGATGAATTTTAATGTGTGTTTAAGGCTTTGGGCGGTGTTAACAACGATTTTGGGGACGTCAATAAACCCAGCTAAACCTAAAGTCGTCAGCATCAGTAACAGTGATATAACGCTCTGCGAATCGCTGCGTTAGCGCACTGAGGCTTTAAACTCGATAAAAATATTGCTCGTTAGCCGGCCTGTTCTTGGGTTGGCATCAATATCGGTTTGTGGGTTCACTAAGATGGAATGCAGCAAATTACCGGGATAAATCACTAAACGATTCGGGCGATACTCGACTTCATGATAAATCTCATAATGACTGTCGCTTTCAACACAATAGCCCGAAGGATGGCGAGTAATGTCATCGACTAAAGGTTGAGCCGACTTAAAGTAGCCTGGCATACGTTCTTCATTTATCCGCTCAAAGCCCGTCGGAATATGGCGGAAAAACGCCGTATTGCCATGGGGGCCGTCGTTTAAATAGTGCAACAGCGCGAAATAGTGCGGTGATGGAGTATCAAAATGCGGCAGGCATTGCAGCGGTTTAAGCTCACTCGCGGGGGTGCTGATCAGCGAGAAATACAATGCCTGTAATTTGATGCTTAAGCTCGAAGGGATTTGATAAACATCATAAATCAGTTGGTACACAAGATTGAGTACATCGGTGACATAGGCCTGCGGCAAGGGGGCACGCACGCCGGGGTAAAAAGACCCGTTATCGGCAGAAAAGTGTGCTTGGTTGTAGGCACACTCACGTATTGGCAATAGATCCGCCGCAACATCATCGATAATAATCAAGGGCGTCTTTTCATTGCCAAGATAAACTAGCTGAGGCGTGAGCTTGACTGTCTGTGACTTAATTGTCTGTGGCTTAGTTACCTGTTGCTTAGTTACCTGTGACTTATTCGTATCAGCGTTGCGATCTATTGTTTGCATCCCAGTCCCTCACATTGCCATAGGTTTAGTGTTGGTCAAAACCTCAGCAGGGCAATAGTGCTGAATAAAATCGAGGTGTGCGGGTAGGCTTTCTACCTTACGCTTAACGGTCGATTTTATGTTGTTTAAGAAGGCTTCGAGTTCAGGCTCGTCCATCACATCGACTATCGGGTGATAGTGTTTTGGCATTATGCCTTGGCCCATCATCACTTGGATCCATGAGCTTTCGCCAAAGAGTTCACTACCGTATTTATAGACTTTGCCGCTGTCGGCAAACATTTCGATTCGATGTTTGAGCGACGCTGGAATGTCCATATTTTTGCAATAACGCCAGAAACGGCTGTCTTCGCGTTCCGTGGCCTTGTAATGCAAGATAATAAAGTCGCGTATATTGTCCATTTCGAGTTTAGTTTGTTGATTAAACTCATCAATATCGGATTGCACTATGCCCGCCGACGGGAATAGTTGCATCAATCGAATAATACTACGTTGGATTAAATGAATGCTGGTGGATTCCAGTGGCTCTAAAAAGCCGCTGGACAGCCCGACGGCAACACAGTTTTTATGCCAATGCAGGCGACGGGTGCCGGTTTTAAACTTAATGACCCTAGGCTTATTCAGCGGTTCCCCTTCAAGATTAGCGAGGAGCAATTCAGTGGCATCCTCATCGGAGATAAATTTGCTGCAAAAGACCAGGCCATTGCCCGTGCGATTTTGCAGTGGAATACGCCACTGCCAACCCGAATCGCGGGCAATCGAGCGAGTATAGGGAATAGGGGCACCCACTGACTGGGTTTGCACCGCAATCGCACTGTCGCAGGGGAGATAATGGCTCCAATCTTCAAAGCCAGTATTAAGCGTTTGCTCAATCAGCAGTGCGCGAAAGCCGGTGCAATCGATAAACAAATCCCCTTCGATTGTTTCGTCATTCTCTAAGACGAGCGCTTTGATATTGCCGCTATCATGATGCTGTAATACCTGTTTTATTTTTCCTTCAATACGGTGAATACCGTGTTGTTCGGCCATTTTTCGAAGGTACTTGGCATAGAGACTGGCGTCCATGTGGTAAGCATGGTTGTAATCTTGGTTTGGCAGTACGGCAAATCGTCCTTGACGGGCGGCGAGATGTTCGGCGCAGTAGTCGCCTATTTCACTCACCATGCCAAGCTGCTTACCTTTCAGCCAAAAATGTTGAAAACCACAGGCCCAACAATCTTTGCCTAAGAAACCGAAGGAATGCAGGTAGTTTTTATTGATATCCTGCCAATTTTCAAAGGAGATCCCGAGTTTAAAGGTCGCATTTGTCGCAGCCATGACCTCTTGTTCTTTGAGGCCCAGTAATCGATGGAAAATGTGTAATGTGGGAATAGTCGCTTCGCCAACGCCGACCGTACCAATTTCATCGGATTCGACCAGCACTATATCCAAGTGTTTGCCCATCAACTTAGTCAGCGCCGCAGCTGCCATCCATCCGGCTGTTCCGCCACCCGCTATCACGACTCTTTTTATGGCTGTTGTCATCGTTTATATCCTCAACTGGGCTAACGTTTGAGCTTATTGGTTAAATCTGCCCGCAGTTTTCGGGCGTTGATTTCATCGAGTGGGGTGGTCAGCATACCTTGGGCAGCACTAGGAATATGCTCTAGATCGTCATCCTCATGGTCAAAAATATAGTGATCGAACAAGGCTTTCCACGCCTGACGCTGGGCCTTGGGTAAGGAGCGTAAACTTAACATCGCGTGCAGTAAGGCATTATTGGGGCGACCAAGATAACCGGGCGTATCTCGCCACCAATGGGTAATGAGAACATTAAAGTCATCCATTCCGCGCACATGGTGCCACCACATACTGGGGATGAATAACACATCACCGGGTTCCAGTGCGGCGACCTGCGCGGCTTCCATCGCCTTGGCAAATTTAGGAAAGCGGTCAAAATCGGGATTATCCATATTGACTAAGCTAATGTCTTGGCCGCCTGGGGCAAACTCCATTGGGCCAATATACAAATTGCTGATTTGTTCCGGCGGAAACAGGGTAAAAGTGCGTCTACCGACGACATTGCAGGCTAAGTTATGGGGAAAGTCGAAATGGGCAGCGATACGAGTTTGATTGCCAAGCCAGATATTGGTGAGCGGTGACAAAGGTGCAAGATTGAAACTATTGTCGTCGCCAAGTCCGGGTAAGCACTGATTAATATCGGTTGAGCCCATATAAATACTGGCGGCTTGCTGCGCTGTGAGTTGCGTGAAAATCTGCCGCAAATCTAACTTACCCGCCTGATAATTAAACCCATCTAAAGTGTCGTTATAAAATACGCGGCCTTGATGTTCTGGCGCTAAATAATAGGCGGTGACGGGCATGCCTTGATAAAACTGGGCCAGATACTTCATCGCGCTATCGCTGGACTCAAGCCCTGCTTTCACTAAAGGCCAGTTTGCGCAAAGTCCTTTAAATACCAAAGGCTGCTCAGCATCTTTAATCAGCGTGAGCATCTCCTCGGTTGAGCAGTTTTCAAGGTGTTTGACGACATTAGTTTTAGGTTTAATCACATCAAGACTCATGGCTGCGACCTAGTTAACCTTGCGCATTTTTAAGGTTAAGCAAGTCACGTACTCTTGCCTGTGAGGCCAAGGTCATGTAAATCGCCTCTAGATAACTTTTAGCATGTAATTGAGCGAGCACTTCTGCCGAAAGGGCCGCTAGCGATTCTTCATTAATGGTATAGAAACCGATCATTTGATGTTGGTGGCCATTGTCGAGCTTGATATCTAAGGTAAAGGATTCCAGCAACTTATGTTCGATAAGCAAATCGATAAAGTGCTTACTGTCGATAAGCCCGTGGTGGATACCTTCTAACATATCCCCAATGTCATCCAGATATTGCGTATTCCCACCATAGGGATGGAACAAAGCTTCGCCTTCGGTTGTGCTGACTCTTGGGCTCGCCATATCGAGGTGTATGACCCTTTGTTTGCGCTCGACACCGTCTTCGCGCACGCTTTGCTGACCAATAAGAAATGGCTGACGACGTTGGGTGAGAGGGATATAAGAAGCCTGCCAAGTGCCATTATTTAAAAACAGATTCTCATTATTTTGAAAACCATAAAGCGCCACCGCAAAGAACTGGCCTGTGGTCTGATCCTTTTGGTAAAAAATCGGATAGTACGCCTGTACGCTGCGAAACTCCGCTGGAAAGGTGACACTGAACCAGACATTATCGCCGTACTTAGCACTACGCTCAGTGATAATTTTAATATCTTTATGATCTACGCTGTTAAGTAATACGTGTTGGCTCATAGGGTTACCTTTGTCCTTTGTTGGTTCTCACTGCCGCGAGTTATTTTTGTTATTTGTGCTAAATCTTAGGAAAACCAAATTGCCTGACCTTGTTTAATAGGTCGCGATTGCTCGGAAGGCTCTGGCTCAATGCATGGATCTTTTGCTGATTCTCGCTAAAAAGTCTTTGGGCAACTTGCTGTTGCGACGGCTTGATATGGGTGGGCAGGGCAGTATTAAAGCCCATACCATAAAGCACATATTGGAAACTCGCCGCCGGAAATAAGGGTTCTTTGTAGCTAATATCGTGACTGCTTGGCGCTTGATAACGCCATAGGTCGAGCTGCTGCTGTAATCTTTCTGGGATGGATGCGGCCTCTCGGTGATCGCGCCAGTAGCCATCTACTTCGCGTCGACTCACGACATAATGCAGTTTCAAAAAGTCGATGATTTGCTGCCAGTGGCGCTCGTAGCGTTCATTCACTCGCTGGGCAATCGTGTCCATTACGCCGCGATGCGTTGGCAGTTGCGTGGCTAAGGTATTCGCCGTCCATTCCACTAAAGCCAATGCTGATGCTTCTAAAGGCTCAATAAAGCCTGCCGCCATGCCGATGGCAATACAGTTATTTTGCCAGCATTTTGCATGGTAGCCGGGGTTGATATTTAGCTTTCGATATTCTTGTTTACGACTATCAACTGCGTTGCTGGATGCCGATTGAGGATTAGTTGATGTGTCATTGGTTAAATAGGCTCTTAAGGTTTGTTCTGCCTCGTCATCGCTACAATGTGCCGATGAATAGACATAACCCACGCCTTTGCGAGTCGGTAAACCTATATCCCAGATCCAGCCATTGGGCTGCGCCGTTGAGAGTGTGCATGAGGCGATAGGGCTGTTTTCTTCGGCATAGGGGACTTGTATTGCTAAGGCGCTGTCGTTAAACAGCACAGCTTTTTGGCAGAGGAAGGGCACGTTAAAATGCTCGCCCAGCAGCAATGATTTAGTGCCAGAACAATCGACAAACATATCGCCTAAGATCACGCCATGCTCTTTGGTCGCAAGGCTTTCGATATCCCCATTATCAAGGCTTTGAACCTGAGTGACATGATCTCTAATGTACTTTATCCCCAGTTTTTCGGTGCAATGCTGCATTAACAACTGGCTAAATTTTCCCGCATCTAAGTGGTAGCCGTAATTGTTTTGAAAATGATATTCAGGCGTCGCAATGGTTTTAGGCGCTAGCCCTAACTGAGTCAGCGCATCTTGGTTGGATACCGCCTGAGCAAAACTGACCTTGTCACTGTGAGGCAACCAAAAAGGGCACAAGTCTAATTCTTGATGACCATGGGGTAGGCTAAAGGGATGTAAATATTGGTTAGAACCGAAGGGGTTAGTATGTTCAGTATCGTCGTGCTGCCAGTAAATGAAGCGTGAGCCTTGCTTGAAACTCGCGTCGCATTGGCGGATAAATTCGGTTTCGCTGATGCCGATTTTATCTAAGGTGTTACGCATCGATGGCCAAGTGCCTTCGCCGACGCCAATCGTGGCCACATCGGGGGATTCTATTAATGTGATATTGAGTTTAGGCGAGTGCGCAAGCTGGCCTTTATCGACATTATGCTCGGCGGCCAAAAGGGCAGCGGTAATCCAACCGGCTGTGCCGCCACCGACAATGACAATGTTATTAATGGCTGTGTGAGTTGCTTGCTGCATATCGAGTGCCTAATCTTTTATTGTTGTTTATAAAAGGCTTTTATTTTTTCGTTATCACTAACGCGGTTAGCGCTTGCGTTAGGATTGAATAGTTTTACTGCGATTTCCAGTATTTATTTTACTCATATTGACTAAAAAGAGCGGCTACGTCCGTGTAGCCTGCAGTCATCCTGATAAAAATGAGGCATCTATGGCATACCTCATACGACCTTAGGGTAAAGATCTGTTGCTCTTAAATCGGTACGACTAGAAAGTGTAACGTGCACCTATACTGTAACGCGCACCCGTCTGGGTGTAGTTCAGGACTTGTTCCGTCGCACGACCGTGTACACGGGTGGCTTCATTGGTGATGTTTAAGCCTTCGATGAAGATGGTTAAACCTTCAACCGCTTCAACGTCGTAGCCTATGTTAAAGTCCACCTGCGAATAAGCTTCGGTGTATTTAGGGTTAGATCCAGTATCCTGACCTGTTGAGTTTAAGAACTCATCACGCCAGTTATAGGCGATACGGGCCGAGAAACCATAGTTTTCATAGATACCGACCAAGTTTGCGGTATCGCTGATCCCTAAAATCACGTTCTGGGTCGCATCACCTGGGCGACCTAAGTTAGTGTTATCATAGCTGTCCCCCGCATCCACCATAGTGTAGTTGGCTTGGATACCAAATCCTGACTCACCAAAGAAGTGCTGGATAGAAAACTCCCAACCATCAATCACATTACTTAAATCACTGTTTGTTGGGTTAGTAATGAGGAAGTTTAACGATGGATCACCTGGGTTACCGGTAATCTCGATATTGCCGTTATCAGGATTGATCTTCACATTCGGGTCGGTTGCACCGTATTTGTCATAAATCCATTGGCGTTGTTGAATCGCAGTGGTGGCACCTGCCGCAATGGCTTCATCAACATATTTACCGTGTGCTGGATCCGGAATGTTGTAGATGTCTGAGTTTTCAGGATTACTGCTGATAAAATTAGTCACATCTTTACGGAAGTAACCGATTGAGACGTAACTGGCATCGTTGTAATACCATTCTGTCGACAAGTCATAGTTCGTTGACTCGAGTGGTAACAGACTTGGATTACCCGCCGAGCCGCTACCACCGTTGCGATAGGCAAGCGTTCCTACTGTGGTGCCACCTTGAATCGAGGTGTAATCAGGACGACCAATCGTTTGGCTAAAGGCGGCACGGACAAACACATCTTCCAGCATTTCAATATTAAAATTGAAGCTGGGTAGCAGGTAATCGTAATCACCCTTTTGAGTTTGATAAACGCGATTATTATCCACTGAACTCGTTAGGGCGATTTCAGACTCTGCAATCCAAGTGGCTGTATCATAAGAGGAAACAACAGAAGTCGATTCAACATCTGTTTTTTCGTAGCGTAAGCCGAAATGCACATCATAGGGCATGTTGGCAATTTCGCTGGCGAAGTTGTATTGGATATAGGCAGATTGAGATTTTTCTTCAGTGAAACGGTCTGTGCCTTTGGAGTAATCGGTAGAAGGGCAGAAGCCATTACCACAATCACCCACAATGCTCGTTGCATAGAGTTCTGCTGCACGGGCACGAACCGCTTCAAAGTCCCATAGAAACATAGTGTTTAGTGGATCTGTCGATGCATTACCGTTATAACCTGCGAAATTACCTTTTGAACCATCAAATTTATCGATAACCGAACTGGTTGGAAACCAAGCAGCATCTAAATCGCCCGCTGCACCAACACCACCCCAGTCGTTACGTTGAATATCAACCTGTTGAGAGTGGTTATTCACGTCTGACATCGCAATACCAAAATCGATACTGCCTGCTTCGGCTAAATCATATTTACCCGACATTTGCAGCTGTTCAATTTCGGAGCGATTGACGGCATTGGTAAAGGTTGAACCAGTCACGCGCATATCTTCTGGGCGAACCGCATTCCCCCCCCCAACGGCGAGTACCGGGACATCACCGCTAAAATCGGTCGCTGCACTGGTACGAATAAAGGCGGCAGTACTGAGGTTGCTCGTACTGCCATTGACATTGTTAGGCGTACGTTCGGCGTAGGAGTTATGGTAATCCAAGTTTAAGGTCAGATTATCACTGGCTTCCCAAGCTAAGTTAAAACCCAGTGAACCACTTTGGTCGCGGGTACCGAAATCGCCAGCAGCCATTGAAAGGTCGGCGGGTTCATCGTAGGTTTCTGAATAAACGAGTGGTGATGAAACTGGGCCATCACTCCAAATATTTTCTTGGGACGGCACAAAGTTAAACCATGCCGAGACGTCGTGCGTTTGAGTATCGATGTCGTTACGCATGTAAGTGTAATCAAGCGTTGCGCGCAGCGAATCAATTGGCTCGTATTGCAGCACTAATTGACCGTTGGTGCGTTTGCGTTGTTGTTCTTCAAAACGGTAAATCGTGGTTTGTGGCACGCTATACACGTCATCATCGCCAGGGCGATTGACTTGATTGTCGTTTTTAGGAACGCCGCCCCATTCTGCGTTGGGGCCGCTGTAATCTTGGTCAACGATACCTGGGAAGCTGCGCCAACCGGTACCGACTTGGGCTTGTTGATTACCACTTTCCCTTTCTTGATAGCTACCTGAAATAGAAATCCCAAATTTATCATCGGCAAAGGTATTTGAGTACAAGCCAGAAAGCTCTGGTGTGGTAGAGCCTTTATCCGTGGATGAGTCATCAACGGCCTTTGCACCGAAAGTGGCTTTCATGCCTGGCGAGCTTAGCGGTCTATGGGTGAGCACATTGATCGTGGCGCCAATACCGCCCGTTGGATTTTCAGCCTTAGCGGTTTTCTCCACTTCAACCGCACTGATGGCTTCTGACGCTATGTTGGCAAAGTCGAATGAACGAGAGCCTGTGGTGACGGGCATTTGACGTCCGTTTAACAGCACTAAGTTTTGATCGGCACCAAAACCACGGACTGACACTCGGCTACCTTCACCGTTTTGACGGTCGATAGATACGCCAGAAATACGTTGTAGCGATTCAGCTAAGTTACTGTCGGGGAATTTACCGATATCTTCGGCGTTAATGGCATCAACAATGCCTTCTGAGCCGCGTTTTACGTCCATCGAACGGACTAAACTACCGCGGATCCCTGTTACTTGAATAACTTCAATATTTTCTTCTTTTTTGTCAGTATCGGCGGCATAGGCGGGCATGATAGCGCCCACGCCTAAGACTAGCGAAAGGCTAGTGGCCAATCTGGTTTTTTTAAATGTTCTAAGTTCCATCTACATCTCCCCGTTGAGTAGATATTCAGGCTACAACTCTCTGATTTTGTTTTTGGGTAGAACAAATTATGTACAGCTTGCTCATATTCTTGTTCGAGTTAGGTTTATGTAAGCGCTTACATGAAGCTAGTTTAAATTATCAACAGAGTCAACGGTAAGTTGCTTTATTGTTGCAACATTATGCTGTTCTTGTCAGTGAGTTTATTCTAACCCATTGTTTTAAAATGAAACCAGTTTTATATTTTGTTACATGTTGATGATGTTGTTTGTGAAAGAAAGCATGCTAACTCTACTTTATGAACTTCGTAATGGCGCGTTTTGCCATTTGGTGAATAGATAAAGTGTGAGGATATTTTGCGTAAGCGGGGGGGGATATAGCGTGAGTTTCTCTTGCTGTTTTTGAGTGTTTTTTATACTTAGCTTGAGTCGGGCCTGTTTATTTTTGCCTTTGAGTTCTAGTGAAAAAATGCAGCGCCTTGCCCACTGGGTCGACCCATCAGGGCAACTTAAGTATATGAGTAGACTAGGGGAGTCTACTCCTTAGTGATTTAACTATTTATGATCTTAGTTGCTGAATTTCTTATAAATAGTGATGGGGTGAAACGGCTAACAATTTCCACATCGGTTTTATTGTATACGTGTTTTAGTACCCAGAGCGCCGCCATTTTACCCATTTCATGGATGGGGTTGCTGACAGAGGTGAGCTTAGGGGAAATATACTGGGGAAACGGGATGTTATCATAACCCATGAAGGACAAATCTTCGGGCACCTTAAGCCCTTGTTCAAGGCAGGTTGAAATCGCACCCGATGCCATTTGGTCATTGGCGCAAATCACCGCTGTAAACGGCCGTTGCAGGCTGAGTAAATGTCGCATGCCATCGCAACCACTCGACTCTTTAAATGTCCCTTCGTAGAACAGCTCACTCTCATAGGGAATGGCCGATTCAGTGAGCGCTTTTTTATGGCCCATCAGGCGCTGCCTAGCATCTAGTTTGAATAAAGGTCCTGATATATAAGCAATATGTTTATGCCCTAACGACAACATATGCTGAGTCGCGAGGTAACCGCCAAGCTCGTTATCGAGATAAATACAGCGTTCTCGTATGGCGGCAACATAGCGGTTAATCAGCACGATTGGCGTGCTCTGCTGACAGAGATCGATAAGATAGTCATCTGAAACCGCTTCCACGTCGATAATTAACGCATCACAGCCGCGATCAAGTAAAAATTGCACCGCATCCTTTTCTAGGGATTCATTGCTTTTACCCGCGGCAATAATAACGTGCTTACCCGCATCGCGCAGGGCATCTTCAATTTCAGTCATCATAGGTCCATAAAATGGGCCATCGAGTTGTGATACCAGGACGCCCACACTATTTGAGCAGTTGGACGCTAATGATTGGGCTATCGCATTGGGGCGATAGTCCAACTGAGCCATAGCGTCTAATACCTTTTGTTTGGTTTTCTCACTGACATTGGTGTTTTTATTCATCACCCGTGACACAGTCGCAAGTGACACGCCTGCAAGTACCGAAACGTCGTAAATAGTGGCCATATCATCTCAAATTAGAGGTACTGAAAAGTACAATGCCTTGAAGATTAGCATAATTTTATTCGGTGGCTCTATTTAATTCCAGATGGATTTCATCCACTTTCTGGTTATTTAGCGTATAACGACGCATGATAAATGCGACCAGAATTGAGCCGATAGCGGGATAAAGGGTAAATGAAATTAAGATGCCATTGAGTGTCGTTTCACTCTGAACCACATCGGCTTGATAACCATAACTTGCCAGTAACCATCCTGCCGCTGCACCGCCAATCGCGACTCCAAGTTTGATAAAGAAAATCACCGAGGAGTAAATCATGCCTGTGATACGCACGCCGGTTTTGTATTGACCATAATCGACCGTATCCGCCATTTTTGCCCAGAGTAATGGAGTGGCCATATTGAAGGTAAATCCCCAGACAATATAAAGAGTGAAGGCGAGAACGACTTGATCTTTAGGGACAAAAAAGTGCAGTACACACAGGGTCGCGGCTAGGATTTGCAACACAATATAGGCTTTAACCTTGCAAACGCGCTTGGCTAATGGCTCTGCGAGAATGCAGCCAAAAATATTGCCCACCATGCCTAAGGTGATGAAAAGGGTGATCATATCTGGCAGGTTAAGAAAATATTTTACGTAGTAAATGGCGAGGCTAGTGCGCAATACCATGCCGGATAATAGGCAAACTGCAGCGGCGGATAACACTCGCCATTGGTCATTTTGTAATAGATAGGTAAAGTCCTGTTTAAAGCTGGAATTTTGATCCACGGGCGGATGTAAGCGCTCTTTTGTGCCCCAGAAGCAGGCCAAAAACATGGCAACGCCTAAGATACTCATGGCGAGAATCGTGAGCTGATACCCTTTTGCTTGGTCACCTTTACCGAGAAATTCGACGAGAGGCAGGGTGAGTCCTGAGACAAGTAAGCCACCGAGCATAGCGAACACAAACCGATAGGATTGCACCGAAACTCGCTCTTTGGGATCGGCCGTCAGTACTCCACCTAAGGCGCAATAGGGAATATTAATGGCGGTATATACCATCATCAATGCTGTGTAAGTCACGAAGGCATAAATCATTTTCCCATCTTCAGATAAATCTGGGGTCGTAAATGCCAATACACTGATAATCCCAAAGGGCAGGGCAAACCAGAGTAAATAGGGTCTGAATTTACCCCAACGCGTGTTCGTGCGATCTGCCAATGCGCCCATTAAAGGATCGGTGACGGCATCAATTAACCGTACTAGCAGAAACATAGTGCCAACAAAGGCGGGTGAAATGCCAAAAATGTCGGTGTAAAAAAAGGTAAGGAACAGCATAACGGTTTGAAAAACGATGTTGCTGGCAGTGTCGCCAAGCCCATAGGCTATTTTTTCTTTTATGCTAATCATGGCTTTAGCCTTATTTATTATTGTTATTGGTTAAGTGGGCCCTTGAGCGAATCAAGTCGCTGTAGGCGTGACCACTGGCCTTTATTGTTCGGGTTTGACTGGCATAATCCACATAGACTATGCCAAAACGTTTTAAGTAGCCTTCCGCCCACTCAAAATTATCCATCAAGCTCCAGGCAAAGTAACCCTGAATGTTAACACCTTGTACTATGGCATTGTCTACTGCGGTTAAATGGTGCTGGTAATAGCTGAGCCTATCGAAGTCATCGATACGCCCATCAATGCATTTATCGTCCATGGCGGCGCCATTTTCTGTGATGAAAATAGGCGGTAAATCATAGAGTTGATCTAAATAAACCAATAAATCGGTAAAGGCCTGTGGATGGATCTCCCAGCCTATGTCGGTTTTGGGTACCCCAGGTAAATCAACTTGCACAAATCCTTGTTCGGCATCGGCCTGATATACGGCGCGGGTATAAAAGTTGACCCCTAAAAAGTCAATGGGTTGACTGATAATCTCAAGGTCGCCGTCGTGAATTTCCGGTCTATCTTCTGGCGCTAATGCCGCGAGAAGCTCTGGGTATGCCGCATCGAAAATGGGCTTGATATACCACTGGTTAAAGTAATCATCGGCTTGTTTTGCGGCCTGAATATCGGCAGCATTTTGGGTTAATGCGTAGCAGGGCGTGAAGTTAAGCACTATGCCATTCATGCTGTTTGGGCTGTTCCTTTGTAGTACTTGCATCGCTAAACCGTGGGCGAGTAACAGGTGGTGAGCCGATTGACGGCCATAGGCTTTTTTCATTAAGCCGGGGGCGTGAATGCCTGCCTCATAGCCTAAATATGAGCTACAAAAGGGTTCGTTTAAGGTGGCGTAGGAATACACTCGGTCGCCGAAGGCTTGGCTTATTTTGTCGGCATAGTCTTTGAAAATATAAGCGGTATCTCGGTTTAACCAGCCGCCTTGATCCTCAATATGTTGAGGAAGATCCCAATGGTAAAGCGTGACAAATGCTTTGATATTTCTACGTTTTAGTTCGTCTAGAATGCCAATGTAGAAATCAACTCCTTGCTGATTAATGTTGCCATCTTGATTTAATACCCGCCCCCATGCGATTGAAAAACGATAGGCATCCACCCCGAGTGACGCGATTAAGGCGATATCTTCTTGCCATAGATTCAAGTGGTTGCAGGCGACATCGCCATTGGAGGCATCACGAATTTTATCTGGTGTTGCACAGAAGGTATCCCAAATACAGGTTTGGCGAGAGTCCACGCCACCTTCGATTTGAAAGGAAGCGGTCGCCACACCAAAAGTAAACGCTTCGCTTTGGAGTATCGAGTTCTTTGGTAAAGATATTTTCATATATTCAGTCACTTAATTATATTTTTGAATTCATGCCTGCGATTTAAAACACAGAGTTCAAGATAAAGAGAGTAAAGATGCTTGCCGACTGTCACTAAAAATATTGACTTTGGTTATCGACATGTTAACAATGAAAGCGCTTACATCGAGGTTAGTGACTAATCATAAAAAGGTCAATATGTGATTTGGATAAATTAATCACGCCATTTTGACTAAGAAGATTAAACGTTTTTATCTAGATAATCGGTTGGGGAGAATAGGGCAAACATGGCTATTGCAAATGAAACTGAGGCGAGTTCGGTGAGTGAGGCAGCAACGAGTGTGCACCAGAGTGGCAACTTTAGGTTCGCTTTAGTGGCATTAACATCGTTGTTTTTCATGTGGGGATTCATTACTTGTCTTAACGATATCTTAATACCTTATTTAAAAAACATGTTTGAGCTGAATTACGCCCAAGCCATGTTGGTGCAGTTTTGTTTTTTTGGGGCTTACTTTATTGTCTCAATCCCAGCGGGTGCACTTGTGGGTAAGATTGGTTATCAAAAAGGCATAGTCACTGGGCTTGGTATTGCGTGTTTAGGCTGCTTATTATTTTATCCTTCAGCGAGTTTCGCTTCGTATTGGATGTTCCTAGGCGCTTTTTTTGTTTTAGCCTCTGGCATTACCATTCTGCAAGTGGCGGCTAATCCCTACGTCAGCGTGCTGGGACCTGCAAAAACCGCGTCATCAAGACTCACTCTGACCCAAGCGTTTAATTCCTTTGGCACCACAGTTGCCCCGTTTTTTGGTAGTTGGTTGATTTTATCGACTTCACATCAAATGACAGGAGAGGCTGCTCCTGACCTTGTAGTCAGCACTGCGGCCCAAGCGAGCACAGTACAAGTTCCCTATTTGATTTTAGCGGCCAGTTTATTTGTGCTGGCGGTGATTTTTATACTGTTAAAGCTGCCTTTTTTAGGTAAAAAACTGCCTGCGAGCAGTGCTAAAGTGCTGGGCAGTGCATGGCAATTTCCGCATCTTGTTCTCGGTAGCGTGGGGATTTTTGTGTATGTGGGGGCCGAAGTCGCCATTGGCAGTTTTTTGATTAGCTTTCTAGTTCAGCCCGATATTGGCGGTTACACTCACGCCGAAGCTGCACATTACATTGCCTACTATTTTGGCGGCGCTATGGTTGGGCGTTTTATTGGCGCGGCCGTGATGCAAAAAATCAAGGCCGGCAAAGTGTTAGCCTTTAATGCGATTTGTGCTTGCCTGCTGGTGGCCTTAGCCATGTTTAGTACGGGGGCTATGGCAATGTGGGCCTTACTGTTAGTCGGGTTATGTAACTCTATTATGTTCCCGACGATTTTCAGCTTGGCATTACAAAATCTTGAACAACACACCAGCCAAGGTTCAGGCATTTTATGTTTGGCGATTGTGGGCGGCGCGATTGTGCCCTTATTTCAAGGTATGTTAGCCGATCATTTTGGTATCCAATTGGCCTTTATCTTACCGCTGCTTTGTTATGGTTTTATCGCCTATTACGGGGCTAAGGGCTGTGATGCCCCAAGACCAAGATTTTAAATTAATTAAAACACGACGATTAAACACATGGATGCGCACACGGCGTGTGTATTAAGACATTTTATTTTTTGAGGGCGAGAATTATGAGCGTTATCGCATTGAGACCCAAAACCTTTAGTTTGAGTTTATTGGCTGTGCTGACCTGCGCCAGTTTAAGCGGATGCAGCAAAACAGAGCAGATAAAAGCAGCTGACAGTCAGTCTGTTAAGCCTAGTGATGTGGCCGCATCTAGCTCACCTAATAGCCCCAATGGTTACAGTATCAATGGTAAGTCTACAGATATTAATATTTGGCCGCAGTTAACTATCCCCCATAAAAATCACGAAGATGTTGAAAAACGCGTCGCAGATTTATTGGCAAAAATGACGCTAGAGCAGAAAGTTGCGCAGATGATCCAACCAGAGATCCGCGATATCACGGTCGAAGATATGCGCAAATACGGTTTTGGCTCTTATTTGAATGGTGGCGGTTCTTACCCGAACCAAGATAAACATGCGACGCCAGCAGATTGGATTGCCTTAGCCGACGCTATGTATCAAGCCTCTATGGATGACTCGCTCGATGGCATCAGTATTCCAACCATGTGGGGCACGGATGCGGTTCATGGTCACAACAATGTGATTGGCGCAACACTGTTCCCGCATAATATAGGGTTAGGTGCGGCCCATCATCCTGAGCTTATTCAGCAAATTGCTGCGATCACCGCCAAAGAAGTCATGGTGACGGGGATTGATTGGGTATTTGCACCGACTGTCGCTGTGGTGCGTGATGACCGCTGGGGACGAACCTACGAGGGGTATTCAGAAGATCCTGTCATCGTTAAATCCTATTCGCACGCGATTGTTGAGGGATTACAAGGGGGCAATGATAAAGACTTCTTATCAGATCAGCATGTTATCGCTACTGTAAAACATTTCTTAGGGGATGGTGGTACCGAAGGCGGGGATGATCAGGGCGATAATATCGCATCCGAACAAGCCTTATTTGATATTCATGCCCAAGGTTATGTCGGCGGGTTAACTGCAGGCGCACAAACGGTAATGGCCTCATTCAATAGCTGGCACGGCGCTAAAAATCACGGTAATCCTTATTTATTGACCGATGTACTTAAGGCTCGCATGGGCTTTGATGGCTTTGTCGTTGGCGATTGGAATGGTCATGGGCAGGTTGAAGGTTGCAGTAACGAATCCTGTCCTCTGGCCGTTAATGCGGGCTTAGACGTATTTATGGTGCCTACGGCCGCATGGAAACCCTTATATGAAAACACTATCGCGCAAGTTAAGTCGGGTTTGATCAGCCAAGCGCGGATTGATGATGCAGTGAGTCGTATCCTGCGCGTAAAAATTCGGGCGGGATTATTTGAAAAGCCAAGTCCAGCTAAGCGTCCTTTATCGGGTAAAACCGAGTTAATTGGACAAGCTAGCCACAGAGACGTTGCGCGCCAAGCGGTGCGTGAATCATTGGTATTATTGAAAAATAATCAGCATTTACTGCCGCTATCGCCCAAAGCTAAAGTACTCGTCGCGGGTGATGCCGCCGATAATATTGGCAAGCAATCGGGTGGTTGGTCTATTACTTGGCAGGGTACAGATAATCAAAATGCAGATTTCCCTGGAGCGACATCGATTTATGCCGGCATAGCAAAAGCGGTTTCTGCCAGTGGTGGTAACGCTGTGCTGAGTATTGATGGTCAGTTTGATACTGCGAATAAACCCGATGTGGCGATTGTGGTATTTGGTGAAGAGCCCTATGCCGAGGGCAATGGAGATATCGATAATCTTGAATATCAAAGGGGGAATAAGCGTGACTTAGCTTTATTGCAAAAGCTCAAAGCCGCTGGGGTTCCTGTGGTGTCTGTGTTTATTAGCGGCAGACCTTTGTGGGTCAATCCTGAGCTTAATGCCTCTGACGCCTTTGTCGCCGCTTGGTTGCCTGGCACTGAAGGAGCAGGGATTAGTGAAGTGTTATTCACTCAAGCTAATGGTGATGTTCAGTATGACTTTACTGGTAAATTGTCTTTCTCATGGCCGTCGACACCACAGCAAACTCAAGTGAATGTTCACGACAGTGATTATTTGCCATTACTTCCCTATGGCTATGGCCTGAGCTATGCGGATAAGGCTGATAGTACTCCGCCTGCTTTATTATCAAATAGCTTGTCCGAAGATAACTTCAGTGAGCAAGTGCAACTCAGCCAGAAGCCGTTATTCGAGCGTGCCGTTAAGGCGCCTTGGAAGATGCTGATTGGCAGTGTTGAAGGTGACAAGGTTTTGATGGAACCCATAGCCAGCAGTGTGCAATCGAATGATGTTGTCACGATTAAAACCTTTGATAAACAAGTACAAGAAGATGCTCGCCATGTCAGTTTCAACGGTAAAACGCTTGGTTTTGTGAGTTTGCAGGGGAACTTCCCTGAAGACTTACGGGCTTATCTGGCGAGCGAGTCTGTGCTCAGCACACAAGTCAAAGTCGGTTCATCGATTACAGCGCCTGTTAATGTTGGCATGACCTGCGAAGGCGATTGTCGAGCCAATGTGGATATCAGCACTCAACTAAGCGCGTTAAGCCTTGATACTTGGAGTGAACTAAACATAGATCTCACTTGCTATCAGGCGCAGGGGATAGATTTTGGTAAAATTATCTCGCCTTTCATATTGTCATCATCGGGCGCTGTGGATATCAGTTTTAGCGATATCACCTTAAAGCCAAAAACGGCGAGTATGGCGTCAGTCGAGTGTCCGTAATGTAAGACTCCAAGGCGCAGTGGGTCGTTTACATGACGACTGTGCCTTCATTGTTTACTGTAATAAACAGCCTTTATTTTGACAGGGGCTAATGTTGTTTTTGACCTGAGGCAGTTTTCAATTACAGTGTATGGCATCAGGCAGTAGAGCCGAGCTTCACTGAGCCGCTTTGCGTTAAATATATTGAGATGGAGTAAGTTGATGTTACGAATTGGTATCGATCTTGGCGGCACAAAAATCGAATTAGTCGCATTAGATGACGATGGTAAAGAAGTGTTTCGTAAACGCATCCCAACGCCAAGAGAATATGTTGCGACAGTCGATGCATTAGTCGCACTCGTGACAGAAGTCGAAGAGAGCTTGCAACAAACCGCCACAATAGGCATAGGTATTCCTGGGGTGATTTCTCCTTTTACTGGCCTAGTTAAAAATGCTAATTCAACGTGGATCAATGGCCATCCCCTCGATGTGGATCTGGGCGCTCGATTAAACCGTAAGGTGAAAATCGCTAATGATGCGAACTGTTTTGCCGTATCAGAAGCGGTCGATGGCGCAGCTGCTGGCAAGTCAGTGGTCTTTGGCGCCATTATTGGTACTGGATGTGGTGCAGGTATCGCCATCAAAGGCCAAGTGCATGATGGTGGTAATGGTATCGGCGGTGAGTGGGGTCATAATCCTTTACCTTGGATGAAAGCCGATGAATTTAATACCACGACGTGTTTTTGTGGTAACAGAGACTGCATCGAGACGTTTATCTCAGGGACGGGTTTTGTACGCGATTTTCGCGCAGCAGGTGGAGTAGCTGACAGCGGTATTGAAATCGCCCAAATGATGCAAGCAGGCGATCCGCTGGCGACTCAAGCATTTGATCGCTTTATTGACCGTTTAGCCCGCTCATTGGCCCATGTGATCAATATGATGGATCCAGATGTTATCGTCCTTGGCGGCGGAGTGTCCAACATCGATGCCATTTACACTGAATTGCCAAAAGTTTTACCGCGATATGTGGTTGGCCGTGAGTGTCACACTCCGGTTGTTAAAAACTGTTATGGCGCTTCATCGGGCGTACGTGGTGCCGCTTGGTTGTGGGGACGCTAACTTTAGACTTAATTTGAAATAGTGTTTGATATTTAAGGCCGAATTCATTTATTTGAATTTGGCCTTTTTTTGATCTTGTCATGCTAAAGTTTTACATTTCATTAGCAAATCTTTATCTTAAGTGCTGGTAATTCTTACGCTAAGTGCTATTTTTAATGCTGGCTAGAAAGTATAAAAATGAATGAGATCAAAATAATTACGCCATTGTCGTTTTCTTGGGAGTTTACTCGATGAAGCATTTGTCCATCAGTACTAAGTTGTTGTGGATTACATCAGCATTATTTTTATCGATAGTGGCTATTTTATCTATCAGTTTATGGTGGACACTGTCGGCTCAAAACGCGCAATTATCTGATCAAGTTCAAAATACCCTACAAACTGAAACGCGGGATAAACTCGAAGCTCGCGCCGGTGAATATGGCGAAATGGTCGCTGGATTCATCAACGAAGCTTATCGTATTCCATTTTCTTTTGCGGGTATGCTGGAAAGCACAGCCGATGAATTACCTTTAAAACGCGACCGCTTAGAACTCGCAGTGGCGGCAGTACTAAAGAAGAATGCGCAAGTTTCTTCTATGTATGCCCAGTTCGAACCTAATGGTTATGATGGGCTCGACAGTGAGTTTTTGAATGTGAATGTTAGCCACAGTGTGGCGACATCGGGTGCGCTAGAGGTTTATTACACTCGTAATGACGATGGCACAGTGGAGCATAACCAAGTTGAAGATTCGGCAGAAAAGTACCTCACTAGCTTAAATGAGTTTGGGATCCGCGATGCTGAATGGTATTTATGCGGTAAAGAAACCTTAAAGCCCTGTTTAATGGAGCCGTACTTATACGAGATCACTCCAGGCAACAAAGCGTTAATGACCTCCTTGACAGTGCCTGTGCTTAAACATAAGCAATTTATCGGTGTAGTCGGTGTAGATGTAAACTTGCCTGTGTTTCAAACCCTTATCGATAAGTTATCCAAAAGCCTCTACGATGGACAAGCGAAGGTCACTTTGCTGAGCACCCGCGGTTTAGTGGTTGCAGCCAGTCATTACAGTAAAAAGGCGCGCCCCTTAGCTGAGTCGATAAATTCAACTCTCGCCTCGCAAATTATCTCCTTGCACAAGAATTCCGGCTATATGGTTAACGATGATGAAATTATTGTTGCCTACCCCATTAAGATCCCGCTAGCGAATGCCGAGTGGTCCTTGGTTATCCAAGTGCCGACAGCACAGGCCTATAAAAGCTCAATTGAGCTTAATAATGATATGGATGAGATGGCGACCTCTTTAGGCAGTTTGCTGCTGATAGTGGGGATTGTGGTATCGATTGCCGCTGTAATTACCATTAGCTTAGTGATCCGTAGCATTATCTCACCTTTGAAGCTGATCCAAGGCCGAGTGGAACATCTTGCGAGTGCCGATGGCGATTTAACACAATCGATTGAGGTTGATTCGCACGCTGAATTGATTGCGTTAGCGAAAGGTTTTAACTCCTTTATTTATAAACTTAAGGATTTGATTGCCGAACTTAAAACGCTTGCAAGTCGCTCTCAGGAAGAAAGCCAAGCCTCTGCCAAAATTGCCCAGCTCACCCGTGACAGTGTGAACCGCCAGTACGGCGAAATTGAGAGTGTGGTAACGGCTGTGAACCAAATGAGTGCCACCGCACTTGAGGTTGCTAAGGCATCAGAGCAAACGGCTGCAGAAACTGAAGCCATGTCGCGCAATATTCGTCACAGTGAAGAAAGCCTGACAAAGGCAATGGATTTCGTCGCGACTATGTCTCAGGAGTCAATGGAGGCTAAGCTAGCGGTGAGTAAAGTCGCCGACAGCAGCATGAACATCAGCCGTATCCTTGAGGTGATTAGCTCCATTGCTGCGCAAACTAACCTGTTAGCGCTCAATGCGGCAATTGAAGCGGCAAGGGCCGGCGAGCAGGGACGGGGCTTTGCTGTGGTGGCTGATGAAGTCCGTGCACTGGCATCTAAGACTCAAAGCTCGACGAACGACATTAGTACCCTTATTGATGCACTACAGAAAGAAGTCCAAAGTGCTTCTGGCATCATAGATAAAGGTGCTGAGCGGGCACAAATGGCCGTCTCTCAAACAGAGCAAGCGTTAAACTCATTGAACTCAATGGTGAGTCAGATTGGTGAAATTTCTGGTCAAGTGACCCATATTGCCGCCGCCGCAGAAGAGCAGAGCGCAGTGACTGAAGAGGTTAATCGTAATATCACCGGCATTTCTGATTCGGCTTCCGAACTTGCACGTCTTGCGGGCGAAGCACAGCAAAGCAGTGTGGTTCTCGCAAACTTAGTGAAGCAGCAGCATGAGCAGTTAGGTAAGTTAAAAACCTAGTACGTAGAGATTTACTGAATTAATGCATTGATTTTAATTAGGCTCTTTGATTGTGTTGCTGGTTAAACACTGATCAAAGGGCCTATTTTTATGGTGATGTTAACTAACAATACATAGGCAGAAGCCATAAAATAGTCAGCGAGCGAGCCAGCTGTATATGCATGGTGATTATACTGTGATTAGCAGGATAAATTTTTTAGATACAAAAAAGCCCATTTTTCAATGGGCTTTTTCGTTGAATCGGGTGGTGGCCCCTCACGGACTTGAACCGTGGACCTAACGATTATGAGTCGATCCTGAATGATTTACCTGACCTGTGAAACCATGTTAAGTGGTTGATAATAAATGCATTTTGCATTTTTGGCAACTTAGGGTTTTGCATGGTTTTGCACTGTTTTGCATGTATCATGTGCGATAGGTGTGCGATCAAATTTCATCAAATTGAAGTGAGATAGCACATGAATAAGACATTAAAAATTGCGTTTACCAATCAATCTATATCAAGTTTTTTGGCCTACTTAGGTTACAGAGTCTCTTCTACTAGGAAGAGATTAAAAGTTGTCCAAGAGTTTGAGGTGTATTTAAATAGTCAATTTACGTTTGCAGAACTAGCTGCTTTCCACGAGAGCATAGAAAGTTGGTGGGCGGGGAATTCTAAATACTTGGCTATAAATAGTCATGAGATTGCAGGTCTTTCAATTCGGCTTTACAAGTCTGAATTTACATTGAAAAATGAAAAGCTTACAGCGATAGGAGAATCTCTCGCGAGTGTTTATCTAAGGCAGCGTGATACGCTTTCTGCAGCGCTGAAAACAATAAAGCTTGGCAATTTGACCAATTCTAATTTTCAAGTTCTTCTGAAGGCTGCACAACACGTTAAAGCAGGAAATAATCTAGGGATAAAAATCGTCGACAAACAACGTGGAACATCCGCAAGTGGAGAGAGTAGTGTTTCCCTTAGGGATTTTTTATATGGAGAATATGTAGAGACAAAACGATATGAAAATCCAAAAACGGTAATGGTGAAGGTGGATATCATTTCACGTCATTTTGGGCATTTACTAGATAGCCCTATCGGTAATATTAATGCTGATTTGGTACGGCAGTGGATGAAATCTAAAGAGCGAAAGTTGACAAAAAGGCAGTTAGCTGCGGGTGATAGTCTTTGGACGTTGAGTCCTTCAACGATGAAAGAAGGTATTTGCACTTTTCGAGCCTGTATCCAGTTAGCAAAGGAAAAAGGT
>NZ_JAUOEQ010000038.1:0-44414 GCF_031931965.1 Shewanella sp. SP2S2-6
CACTATGTTGATGGTCCTGTTCATGTTGGCAATGGCTGTGATCATGATTACTTTCATCGTGTGCATATGAGTCATGGTGCGGGTGCAGATCCGCATCATGTGAATGCGCTGTATGGGCATGATCGTCATGGGTGTGTGCTTGGCTGTTATCATGCGCGTGAGCATGTTCGTCTTCATGATCATGGTCGTGAATATGATCATGTCCATGCCCGTGACTATGACCATGAGCGTGCCCGTGATCGTGGGTATGATGATCTTTAAGTAAAAACACACTCAGTATATTGACGCTTAAACCAATAACGGCCACAAAAATAGCTTCGTTGAAATGAATTTGCTCAGGACTGATCAGCCGCATTCCCGATTCAATCAACATCACCAATGCCACTAAACCTAAGGCTATTGCACTGGTGTAACCGCCAAGCACACTCACCTTACCTGTGCCAAAGGCAAAAGCAGGATCTTTAGCGTGTTTACGGGCATAGGAATAGGCAAACAGTGTGATCATAAAGGCCGCGGCATGGGTGCCCATGTGCCAGCCGTCGGCGAGCAATGCCATAGAGCCGTAAATGGTTCCGGCAGCAATTTCTGCCACCATAGTGATCACAGTTAAATACAGTACATAGCGCGTGTTCTTTTCGCCATCGCGGTTCTGACTCGAAAACTCATGGGAGTGTTGCCACTGGGCCAGTGAGTGCCCTTGGCGGTGGGCTGAAGCTTGATGCCCTGTCGCTTGCTCGGCTGTAGTTGATTTCATTGTGTAATTCCTACTCCATGTCCATCGCAATCAATGATAAAAAACGTGTTGCCTGAATTATAGTTTGAAAATCAAAATATATGGAGATCAAATTAACTATTTATCAAGATATACCGTTTTCAAACTTTTAAGCATGTATGTGGATCCCCATAATTCACATGTATTACTGTCATCAGTCGAGACGCAGATATGTGAATTAAGATAGGCAACTAGACTAGGCAAAGGATATCAGGCAAGGTTTAATGGATTAGCGTTTGATTTATGTGTGAAAACAGCTGATTCAGCAGAGTAAGATTGGCTTTATTGCAGCCTTATTATTCAGATGGATAAAAATTATTTGGGTAAAAATCGATTTTTTATTGAATATTTTAACCCTTTTTTACCTCTGCTGCGTTTATAGGGGCAGAACATCGACAAATTTGTCGACAGCCATTCAGTTCGATTAGGAGAAACAAGATGAAATTTAAGAACTTATTTAGCGTTAGCGCCGTTCCCCTTGCATTTGCACTATTGTCATTTAATGCCACGGCAGTCAGTCCACCACACCCAACAGGGTTAAATGCACCTATGGTTAACATTCAACGTTTCGATAAAAATGATTACCGCGCACAGGAAGCGACTAAGATGTTCCCAGCTCCGGCGGCTGGTATGGTACAGCACATTTTGAGTTTGCCTAAGTTAGAAAACGAAGATGACTACATGATCGAAATCCAAATTGGCCAGACTCAAATGGTCGATTGCAATAAGCATGGATTAAACGGGGAATTGAAGGAACTGACAGTACAAGGTTGGGGTTATAACTACTATCAAGTGGATGAAATCGCTGAAGGGCCGAGCACTATGATGGCCTGTTTCGAATTGGCGAAGAAAGAAGCTTTTGTTCGTATTCCGGGTGAACTGAAAATGCGCTACGACAGTCGTTTACCTAAGGTATTTTATCTACCAGAAGGCGCGGAACTGCGTTTCAGAACGTGGAAAGTGGATTCAACCTATCAATATTCCAAGTAAGTAGCACGATTTTAACGCTCGAGTCATCAATCGAATGCGCTTCGAGTCTTTGCTGATTGATAAAAGCAAAGACTCGAAGAACATTAACTAGAATCGTTTAATTCTAACAACTTGCATGATTTCTATCTCAAAGCCTGCCACCGTTTCTGTCTCTGGATAGTAAATGACATTAACCTTTTGGCCTTGTAGATTCTTATACTTTTTTACGCGTCTGAACTTAAACGGCACATCACAATTTTCAATCATAACAGTATGTTGCACCCATTCAGCCTTTTCCCTTTGCATATGGGAAACCACAGTTACACCTTCAGAGTGAACTAAATGTTCATGGGTGGCTAACATCTTTTTTACGGCCTTATTCATGTTCAACTCTTTTATCATCTAGTTGCGACAACAGTGACTCAACTTTCTGTTTAATTTCAGCATATCTCAATTTTTCACAGCGGCCGAAGCCACTTAACTTACGCACTTGGAACCGACTCACCAAGGGCACCGACATACCAGCGAGGCAACGACAATAGGTATCAAGTGACAAAGTCTCAATGCCCTTTGCCGTTAAATGATGTTTCAACTCTCGCAAATCAGCCAATATCTGCAGATCTGTCGGCCACGTCGGTTCGGTCGAATAACTCAACTTAGCAAAATGACCGCGGCAGACACTGCAATGACCGCATGCAACCGGTGTTGCATTATCATCAAAATATCGAGATAAATTGTGGCTTAAGCATTTATCAAGCTCAAAAAAACGCACTAACTGCGCTATTCGCGCAATTTCTTTCTGTTCTTTATCGATAAAATAATCGTATAACTCATCGATGAGTTCGGGGCGTGCTAATGCGGCAACATCAACCCGATACACATCGGTAATTCGTTTGGTTTCTAATTCAAGCAACTGATGCTCAGCTAAATATTCCAGCGCGGCCAACACGCGGCTACGCTCATGATCCGTTGCACTGTACAAGGCATCAAAATCTAACGCGCCCCATATTTTCTTCATCTGCGTATGATTAAAAATCTGCGTCAAAAATGCCTGCCGCTCGGGATTAAATCGGCTCAGAATGGCGTGTTTGTCGACCAAAAACTTGTAATTAACGTCAGCGTAGTAGGCAAATAATGGCTTTACTACACCTAAAATCTCCAATTGAACGAGTAACGTTTTTAACGGTAACTGGCGAATATTACTCGCCGTCGACACGCCATTGAGCTGACATTCCCACTGACCGGAATCTTGTTCAAGTCGAATAGCCTCAATGACTTGCGCTATACCTTCTCGCTCTGGCGTATCGCCATACACAAAATTTTCAACGGTATTGAGTCCGTCAAGATTGGCCAAAGTGACACAATGGGATAAGGCCCTATCACGCCCTGCTCTGCCGATTTCTTGGCTGTAGTTTTCAATGGATTTAGGCAAATCGTAGTGGATCACAAAACGAATATTGCTCTTATCGATGCCCATGCCAAAGGCGATGGTTGCCACCACCACTTGCAGCTTATCCTGCATAAAATCGTTTTGAATTTGTTGACGTTTTTCATCTTCAAATCCAGCATGATAGGCACTGGCGACTATACCTTGTTGGCCCAAGAGTCGTGCGACCGTTTCGGCGGTTTGCTGCAAAGTCACATACACAATGCCAGCACCTGAGAATGATGCAATCTGCTGAACCAGTAAGGCATTCTTCTCTTGCGTTGATACAGGCAGAACAGTCAAATCTAAATTGGGTCGATAAAATCCCGTTTGCACTATGTGTTCAGGCGCAATATCAAAGCGCTTGGCCATATCCAGTTTCACTTTACGTGTTGCTGTGGCCGTCAATAACAGTACCAATGGGATCTCAAGCTCACGCCGATAGTCGGGCAATTTAAGATAATCGGGCCGAAAATTATGGCCCCACTCTGAAATACAATGCGCCTCATCGACGACCAGCATGGACAGCGGAACCGATTGAATAAATTGCCGAAAACGTTCATTTTTGAAACGTTCCACCGACACCATCAAGATTTTCAGCTTGCCAGAGCGCGCATCTGCCATCACTTGCTGACTCTGCTCGGCGCTTAAGGTTGAATCTATGCTGGCCGCATGAATTCCCTTAGATTGTAAAAATTCCAGCTGATCTTTCATCAAGGCGAGTAAAGGCGAAATCACTAAACTCAAATGGGGTAACTGCAATGCTGTAAATTGATAACAAAGGGATTTACCAGAACCCGTGGGAAAAATAGCCAAACTCGACTTCCCCGCCAACAGTTGTGTTATCGTTTGCGCTTGACCAGGGCGAAATTCAGAAAACCCGAAATCCTGCTGCAACAAACTAATGTATGGATTGGTTTCTGGAATGGGATTGAACATCAACCGTCCTTTACACTCATCCTTACCACCCAAAAAATTCGGGTATACCGCAAGAAAAAGATTAAGCATTAAGTGAGTCGACTAGTCTAGCAAATTTTGAGCTACTTGACGGAGTTAATTACCGACAACTGAGTTTTGACGCTGAATTTATTGATTGGAATCCGTGATACCGCAGATGAAGAATGATGGTTAATGTATTGATTTTATGAGAAGTAAATAGCCATTTTTATAAAAAAATTGAATGCAAAAATAAAAATGGCTTTAGAAATTTGAGCTATGGATAACGTATGCGCCGAGGCTAAAGCTGAGGTTAATCTCGGCAAAGTAAAGCCTTCAGTTTACGGTTTTCTTGCAAGGTATAAATTAATCAGCGAGGTGAGTTTATCCTGAAATCTTTCTTCAAAACTATCGATATCACGTCCGATAGAGACAAGATACTTAGTCGCTTGTTCGCGAGAAAGTAATTTATTGGCAACACTGTATTGCATCTCTTCCAAGGTTTTATTGTATCTTGGGATCAGCAACCAAGTGCCAACATCGACATCGAAATGTTGCATCGCTTTCTGAGCCAAAGCACAAAAAGCCTCAATATGATCCACACCATCTGGTCCGAGACAGCCAGGCTCAATTCGGCACAGGACAGCAATTTTCCTATCATTTTCAATGCTTACACTCATTTCTGATGCCCCATGTTACCGAGTCTTAAACTTAAAATATCCCTTTAAACTTAACAGCAATTTTACGTGTCTGCACAGATAAGTCACGGCTTACTTGCTCATTTAAGCGATTATTGATCACGTATCTCGACGCCAATAATATTGTCAACAATGTCATCTGAGTGCTGTAAATGATTTTGTGAGTTATCAGCATCATGCTCCGACAATAAGTTATCTATTGCCTGATCAAAACTGTCCAACTTTTGAGACTCCATATAACGCTTTAATCTCAGAATAATATCCCTACTTACCTCGATATGAGACTTTTTCTGACGTTTTTTTATTTGTGATAACTCTTTACGAACCATACGCCAACCCAAATCAGTAAAATACTGATTGAGCATTTTATTTACCTTCATGAGCTCGTTGTCGAGTCGCTGTGCCTTTTTGCGTAATCGGACTAATTCATTTAATTGCGTCACCAACTCAGTATATAAAACCGTTTGTAACTCAGCGCCACAAAACCAATCTGGTTTAGATGCGACGGCTTCAGGATTGATAAGGCGATAAATTAAGGGTAAGGCAAAAATCAATTCTGCTTCCTCAAGCAATAATAATTTTCTGCCTGAGGTTGGTTTGTCTTGTTGATATATCCAAGCTTGCGGTTCCATAAATACGTTTCTTCAGTTAAGCATGCGTTCAATGCGGATAAAATAAATGGGAACTCATGCTAGTACAAATCGACAAGTATTAATATATGGTTCAACCATTTTATTGATTAATGATCGATTCCTTATGCTTCATTTTACCCTAGACTGAAATAGCTCAATGCATATCACCTCAATAACCAGATAAGCGGTTGTCGTTATTCGCTTAAATTTCACCCAACATACAAGCCTAGTTTAACGGCCTTCTATTCAAGAATGGCAAATAAAATGGTTACACCATTCTTTTAATCTGCGCATCTGTGGCTAACCGAGTTCAAAACTATCTCATATACAAAGTATAAATTTCATACTAAATTTGGCTCTTATTATAACTCTGCTGAATTAATCACCATTGTTATAACGGGTTTATCTTGGCTATTTTTTAAACTAAACAATCCAACTTAATGATATTTAATTTCCCCTTCACTGATAAAAGAGGATTATTTAAACAAATAAGCACTATACCAGTGATAATGACGATTATCACTGGTAGATATAGCCATGATTTGCGTATAATTACGCCTTCTTAATTCAATATCAGGTGACTTCAACGGCATGTCTAAAATCATCCGGACAAATACTAATGCTCAAAATAACGCCAATATATTGAATGAAAGAGCGACTGGCTCAGATCATCACCAGAATAACCGTGCTGAGCAGCCACGTTTTTTTGAAGAGTCTTTCCTACCACAATCGGTTCGAAGTGATTATTTAAGCGCCGCCGAAGAAACTGAATATGAAATTTCAGTGAACACTCGCCGTGTTTATAATACGAGCTTTAGTGTATTCAGTCGTTATTGTGCCGAGCACCAACTGCAGGCCCTGCCCGCAGATCCACGAAGCGTGATTTCATTTATTGGTCATCAAAAAGAATTGATCCAAGAAAGCACTGGCGTTCAACTTTCTAAGCAAACATTAACCACAAGGTTGGCAGCAATTCGTTACCATCATATTCAAGCGGGATTTCACTCGCCAACCGAACATCCTCTGGTGATCAGAGTAATGCGCGGATTGAGCAGAAATCAATCTCGCCATGTGAGTGACTATGATCAACAACCCATTATGTATGATGAAGTGGAAATGTTGATCCAAGCTATCGATGAGCAAGTACAGCCATTAACCCGAGCGCGGGACAAAGCGATTATTCAATTAGGATTACAAGGTGGGTTTCGTCGTTCTGAACTGGCAGATATAAAAGTTCAGTATGTCAGTTTTCTGCGTAACAAATTAAAAGTGCGCCTGCCCTATTCGAAGAGTAATCAGCAAGGCCAACGGGAATGGAAAGACCTGCCAGACCATGAACCCTTTGCAGCACTCGACGCAGTGAAAAATTGGTTATCGTTAGCCAATATTGAAGACGGACATTTATTTAGATCGCTTTCCCGTGATGGAAAAAATTTACGTCCGTATCAAATGAAAGACCGACATTCCGGATCTTGTTCATTACTGAATAAAAATAGTGGTTTCCTTACCGGCGATGATATTTATCGCATCATTAAAAAATATTGTACTAAAGCAGGACTGCCCGCCAAATTTTATGGCGCTCACAGTTTACGCAGTGGTTGCGTAACACAACTGCATGAAAATAATAAAGATCACTTGTACATCATGGCCAGAACCGGACATACCGATCCGCGCTCACTTCGTCACTATTTAAAACCAAAAGACTGAAACTTAACTACCACAGGTTAAGCATTAACTCCTTCGTTTTAACCTGAAGTTTAAACTGAGAAATAGACTTCACTTGATTATTCTAAGAAGGAATAGGATTTCATTCAAAGGACATTAATGTACAGAACTAATAAATATTAATGGAAACACATTAGATAATTATATAAATTAATAATTTAAGTTATATTAAAAATATCAAATTAGAGCAATAAATCTAATTAATGTTATTTTAAGATTGATATCTTTCCAACCTAAAATACTTATCACATCCAATTTAACATTCTTAAAACATATAAGCTTGGTTAGTATGTAAATTATTCCTGTAATATAAAATCAGCTTTATTGTCATATTGGTACTTTAGCCTTAGGCACGAAATTTAATTCATCGTACTAGCCGGAGTAAAATATGAGTAAGGCCACCTTTGATCCTACACTTTATAATAAAAGTAATAATGACCCCTTTAATCAAGTGTTGGATAAGCATTTATCTCGCCGTAATTTCGTAAAAAGTGGCTTAGGCCTCAGCGCTATGACTGCTTTTGCCAGTGTTGGCTTAACCGCTTGTGGTTCAGACAATGAAACTGTTCCTAAACCTGTCGATCCAGTCACGCCTGTGCCACCGACTAAAAGTAGCGCTAAGCTTAACTTTACATCGGTTGCGGGTTCTCGCTTAGATGCGGTTGTCGTGCCAGAAGGTTACACAGCGCAGGTGTTAGCACCTTGGGGCACGCCATTAAACGCAAAAGCGGCGCCATGGAAAAACGATGGTAGTAACACGGCCGATGACCAAGCCAACTCAGTGGGCATGCACCACGATGGCATGCATTTCTTCCCATTAAATGATGCGGGTGATGACGGTCTACTCTGCATTAACCACGAATACATTGACGAAGATGCCTTGCATCCTACGGGCCAGACATTTGACCCCACTTCTGGTCTTCGCACTGTTATCGATGAAGTGCGCAAAGAAATTAACGCCCATGGCGTGTCGGTTGTTCGTATAAAACTGATGAATAATCAATGGGAAGTAGTCAGTAATGATGGTCATAACCGTCGATTCACTGGCGCGACTGTGATGGATATCAGCGGTCCTCTGGCCTACTCTTCGCTACTCGAAACCCGCTATTCTCCCGATGGCAGCCAAGCACGCGGCACCTTAAATAACTGTGGTAATGGCTACACGCCTTGGGGCACTTACCTGACCTGTGAAGAAAATTGGCCAGGCTATTTTGCCAATCGTGGCAGCTTAACCGCCGATCAGAGTCGCATCGGGATCAGTAAAACCAGTACACGTTATGGCTGGGACGATCTTGCGGGTCATGATGAAGAACGTCTCGATGAATTTGCCCGTTTCGATGTCACGCCATCGGGCACAAGTGCTCAGGATGACTACCGTAACGAAGCAAACGGCCACGGTTATATTGTTGAAATCGACCCGTACAACGCCACCTCTCGCGCGGTAAAACGTACAGCACTTGGTCGTTTCCGCCATGAAGGTTGTACCTTTGGTAAATTGACCGAAGGCAAGCCAGTGGTGTTCTATTCTGGCCACGATTCTCAATTCGAATACCTCTATAAATTTGTCTCGGCTGCGGTCTGGGATGCAAAAGATGCTGACAGCAGCAACCGCCTGCAAACTGGCGATAAGTACATGAATGAAGGTACTTTATACGCGGCTAAATTCAATGAAAATGGTGGCGGTATTTGGTTGCCTTTGACGTTAGATAGCCAAACCACAGACGGCAAAACCTTAAGCGATAGCTTCGCAACTTTGGCCGACATTATTTTAAACACAGCGGGCGCAGCGGACCTAGTCGGCGCGACACCTATGGACCGACCTGAATGGTGCGCAGTCGATCCATTCACAGGTTCTGCTTATTTGACCCTGACCAACAACTCGAAACGTACCGAAGCGAATCCTGCCAACCCAAGATTGAAAAACTACTTCGGCCATATTATTCGTTGGGATGAAGGCGACAAAGCGACTGAATTTACATGGGATATTTTTGTGTTTGGCTCACCCAGCGATGGCAATGCTGAGACCAACTTGTCAGGCTTAACCGATCTCAATCAATTTGCCAGCCCAGATGGTTTAGCCTTTGATAAACGCGGTATCTTGTGGGTTCAAACCGACAACGGCGCAAAAGAAGTTGCCGAAGAAACTAACGATCAAATGCTCGCAATAGTGCCTTCAACACTGGTAGATGGCCAAGAGAAACAAGTAGGCGTAACCGCCGATAATCAAATGGAGTTAAAGCGTTTCTTCGTCGGTCCCAACGACTGTGAAGTGACAGGTTTTGCCATTAGCCCAGATTACACTTCGGTATTTGCTAACATTCAGCATCCAGGTAACTGGCCTTATTCGTCTAATGCCGCTGAACAAACACCAGCTGGAGTCACATTACGGCCTCGCGCCGCCACTGTGGTTATTCGAAAAATAGATGGTAAAGAAGTTGCAGTTTAAGACGTTATTTAAGGAATATATTTGCTTTAGTTAAAGCGCAAATAATACTTTCTTGCCGGAGCAAACTTTAGCCTATATAAAACTCCCCTCAAGTGAGGGGAGTTTTTATTTAAGTTAGTCGCTGGCTTAAATCTTTATATTACCCATTCATTTCGAAGATTAATTAACGCTTGCCGTTATTGGCCTGTTCAAAAGCTAGTTCAAAAGCTAGTTCAAAGGCATCGGTAAAATCTGTGATTGGCTGAAGATCTTCACGGCAACGTCGATTACGGCCCAATAATGATGATTCAACAAATAAATCAAACCACGTACTTAAGACTTTGCCATTAGCCGCTTCGCCTATCGCCCCTAATGCTAAGGATGCCACCTCGGCGGTGCCAAGTTGAAAGTCATGGCTGCCTTTACGTAATGCATAGGTTGCCAGCGTGTCGGGATCGAAGGAAAGCAGTGGCAAGGAATGCAAGTAAGGACTCTTACGGAACATTTTAATCGCTTCACGCCAACTGCCATCGAGCATGATCAGTAGCGGCCGTTTACCTTCGACTAACGTCGACATAGGCACTTGGTTCAGTATTGTTTGTCCTTGCTCCGCATATTGGGCTGGAAACACTAAGTAAGGTTGATATTGCGGCGAATCGAGCAAGGCAAGCAATGCCGCTTCAGGTTCTGTGCGTGACCAAATATAGGCGTGCGTATCTGGGATAAGATCCGCAATCAAGCGCCCGCTGTTAGTTGGTTTTAACACTTCATCGTTGTACATGATCAGCAGGAAACTGGCTTGAGTTTGTAACTGACGACGCAGCGCACAGGTACAGAACTGCTCACCTAATAGGCATAATGGACAGCGGATCAGTTTTTTACCACGGGCACCGAAGGGCTTAGTCGATATAGACTTACGGTACTGATATAAATGGTGCACTGCATGTGGGGCTAAAGCCATAAAAACCAATTCTCTTTCAAACTTATTAGGGATTGCAGCTAAGTTATTCAGCACTTTCCTCTCGCGGTGGCGCAGTTTATCCCTTGGTCGTAAATGGCGCAATCTGCGCAATGCATTATCGGGATAAAAGACATTAGCGTCGGCGCTTGAGGGTATAAGCTGCTGACTAAAACTTAGTATGATGATTAAGGAAATCTCTTAGAGTAACGCAACAGCTGTAATGCCAAAGTCCATGTCATTACGCAGTATTTAACACTCGATTATCGAGGTTAACCTTCCAGTTACTTACAGAGTGAATATTGACGCTAAATATCAGTAAGGACTTAACTTAATGGGGAATTACCGTAATATCGTGTGCAATCTCTACTCTATAAATGCAATTTCGATTAAAGGTCAATTATGCAACGACATACCCTGCTCGCTACCATGCCGTTATTAAGCGGTGTGCTGCTTACTGCAACGCTTTTTTCTAATGTCACGACGGCCCAAACGCTTAATTCCAAAGACATCCAGTCACTTGTTGATTCCGCAGTCAAACCACTGATGGCCGAGTACGGTATTCCCGGTGCGGTGATTGGCATCACCATTGAGGGTAAACAGTATTTTTACCAATATGGGGTCAGTTCTAAAACCACAGGGCAAAGTGTGACTGAAGATACCCTGTTCGAGATTGGCTCTATCAGTAAAACCTTTACCGCAACACTGGCTAACTACGCACAGGGCGAAGGTAAATTAACACTCACGGATATGGCCAGTGATTATGTTCCAGCATTAAAAGGCAGCCATTTTGATAAGATTAGTCTCATCAATTTAGCCACCCACACAGCGGGTGATTTGCCGATGCAAGTTCCTGATAAGGTCACGAATAACCCAGAATTAATGGATTACCTTAAGCATTGGCAACCGTCATTTGCCCCAGGGACTCACAGGAATTACGCGAACCCAACCATTGGCCTGCTCGGCATGATTGCCGCACAGAGTTTAAATAAAACGTTTCAACAAGCACTTGAGCAAACGCTATTTCCACAATTGGGTATGACAAGCAGCTACATTAACGTTCCGAGCAGTAAAATGGCCGATTATGCCCAAGGCTACGATAAGCAAGACATGCCAGTGCGGGTCAATCCCGGTGTATTAGCCGATGAAGCCTATGGCGTTAAAACCACAGCCACGGATCTGCTGCATTTTGTGGAGGCCAATATGCAAATGCACCCGCTAGCTAAGCCACTGCAAACGGCACTCGATGAGACCCACACGGGATACTTTGATGTGGGCATGATGACCCAAGATATGATTTGGGAACATTACTCCTATCCTATTGATCTTGATAAAATACTTGAGGGTCATACTCAGGAAGTGGTGTTTGGCAGTACGCCAGTTAAACCTATAGTGCCGCCCCTCGCGCCGCAGCAAAATGTGTGGATTAATAAAACCGGCTCAACCGGCGGTTTTGCCGCTTATGCAGCATTTATTCCCGCGCAAAAGCTTGGCATAGTATTGTTAAGCAATAAAAATTATCCCGTTCCGCCACGGGTGACAGTGGGGTATCAGATTTTAACGGGCATAGAAAAACTACAAAAATAGCATCTTGCTAGTCGCGACTATTAAGGGAGATAGGCCGATTCGCTATCTCCTTTTTTATTTGTTCCTTATCTATATTTTTAGCGTGATTTATTTAGGGTGGCTTGTATTAGGCCCCTTATCCACTTGCTTACCTCCAATCTCTTAATAGCCACTATTTTTAAGCAAACTCCCATGTAAGAAAATAGGCAGAGCAGGGTTAATCTGAGTATTAATTCATTTGCAATTATTCGACCTAGTTAACAGACAAATAACCCTACGTAAGTTTAGCTTTACAGCTAAAAATGAAGAGAAAAACTTATGCGTCGCATTAAAAATTATTTCATCAAATCAATATGATTGACACTTGAAGTTACGCTTTTAGGGAGTAAGATGCGCGCAAATACCTTAAGTGACCTTTTTCGGAAATATCATGTCAGGCACGCCACACTCTCCTATTCATCACGATGTCGCTCCAGCGGCGAGTCAGTCTAGTTTACTGTTAATGATTGTCTTTATGGTCGCCTGTGGCCAAATGGCGCAGACGATTTTTGTGCCTGCCCTTCCGCAAATTGCACTCGGGCTCAATGTGGACGCCAGTCAGCTACAAGCAGTGATGGCCTGTTACTTACTCTCCTACGGGATGTTTCAATTTGTGTATGGCCCAGTGTCAGATCGCATTGGCCGCAAAATGCCACTCGTCGTGGGTATCGCAATTTTTATTATAGGTGCAATGTTTGCGGCTCAGGCCACAAGCTTTAACCAACTGATTATGGCGAGCCTTATCCAAGGATTAGGCACCGCCAGCGCGGGCGCTTTATGCCGGAGCATTCCCCGCGATCATTACTTTGGCGACCGACTGGTTAAATTTAATAGTTATGTTTCTATGGCCGTAGTGTTTTTACCTTTACTGGCACCATTTATCGGTAGCGCTAGTGCGGCCTACTTCGGCTGGCAAGCCGTGTACTGGGTGTTAGCAGGATTCGGTGCCGTGGTCTGGCTGTTATTGATATTCGCCTTTAAAGAGTCATTACCTAAGGCGCAGCGGGAACATCAAGCCGTTATCGCATCCTATCGGCATGTCCTGCGCCATAGAGCGTTTCGAGCTTACTTGTTTTCTTTGATCGCGACCTTTGCGGGTATTGCGGCGTTTGAAGCCATTGCCGGCGTTCTCTATGGCCAATATCTTGGACTGACGCCTTTCATGGTCAGTTGTTATTTTGTGGCGCCTATTCCAGGCTATTTACTGGGCGCGCTGATCGCAGGTCGACAAAATAAGCCGCAAAGAGTTATCTATCAAGGTGTTGCGCTGCTTGGCGCTGGCGCCTTATTCATGTTGATCCCGGGGCTTTTCAATTTAGTCGTCGGTTGGAGTTTACTGGTTGGATCGATTTTATTCTTCAGTGGCGCCGGTATGCTGTTCCCTACCCTGACCTCGGCGGCTTTAGAGCCATTTCCACGTCAAGCAGGAATTGCGGGGGCATTACTGGGAGGATTACAAAATTTTGGTGCCGGACTTGCCGCATTGACTATGTCTTTAGTGCCTATGGGCGGCCAGTTGAGCATAGGTTTATTAAGCGCTGTCATGGTGGTGTTAGTGATTTTGTCTTTGTATTACGCCAGAGATCAAAATGACACTCACCACAATTTGATGCCACAGATTTAATGTCCTAAATTTAAGATCCTAGATTTAAAACTATAGATTTAAAACCATAGATTTAATGCCGAAAAATTGAAGCGATAACGTTCTTAGCTTAAGCAAAATCTATTGTCGCAATTTAACAAAAAAGCCCACATTGATGTGGGCTTTTTTAATCGGTAACAAACTGTACTTAAACAGAAGTATTGGCAAATTCGTTGTGCTAAAGAACCCAGCGTTACAGAATACGACGCAGTAAAAAGTCGGCTTTAAGGCGACGAATTCGGGTCATGATCTTCTTCACAGGTGCGGGATAACTCTGCAAGGTATCCACTTGGCTGTAGTGATATAACCGCTGCGTGTGCTCAAGAATATGCGCCTGCTCGGCTTCAAACTGGGCTTTCCAGCAGCCAATTTCATCTTGGATCAACAAACCATTCTCAAGATCCAGCGCCCAAGCTCTTGGATTCAGGTTAGAGCCTGTGATCAAATGCTTATTCCCGTCAGCACTGATGCCCTTGAGGTGATAACTGTTGATGCCGTGTTTCCACAGATGGATATTCAGCTGACCATTATCAATCGCCCACTGTTGGCGTTTAGCAAACTTACGCAATGATTGCTCATACATATAGGGCAAGGCACCTATAGTGGAGAAATCCTGCTCAGGCGGAATATAAAAATCGTTAGCCGTCTTGTCGCCCACAACGATGTCGATGCGTTTGCCATTGCGTAAATGCTTAGCTAAGGCGCGCACTAAAATATACGGCGGATTAAAATAGGGCGTGCAGATAAACAGCGAGTCTTTTGACTCTTCCACCAAGGCGACAACCACTTTATTGAGCAAGTTTTTCTTGCGCCCTAGCCCAAGTAACGGCGTGATGCGATTGCCATCACGGGTTTCCTTAAACTGATATTCAGCGTCAGACAATCTCAGCTTAAAGCTACGCATGTCCGTCTTAGGCGGCAGTACTTCTTGTTCAGCATCTTGGGTTAACGAACACACTGCAGGATCAGCAATGATGTTTTTCTGGATCATCGCGCGCATACTGCGGGCTAATTCGGCCGACTCAATCAAGTGATAACGGTCGAAACGGTACTTATCATTTTGTTGTAAATAGATATTATTTAGACTGGCACCGCTATAGATCACCGCATCATCGATAATAAAACCCTTAAGATGCAGTACGCCCATAAATTCACGGGACTTAACGGGGACACCTAAGATATCGATGGGATGTTCGGCTTCAGCCATCACTCTGCGGTACATCAAATAGTTACCGCTATCGCCTTTATGGCCAATCAAGCCGCGTCTTGCGCGGTGAAAGTCCACTAATACTTTGACATCAAGCGCTGGATTTGCCGCTTTGGCATCCATCAACGCTTGTAATACTTCACGGCCAGCTTCGTCATCTTCTAAATACAGCGCCGCAATATAAATACTGTGCTTGGCGCTCGCGATACGAGCGAGTAATTCTGCCTTGAAACGGCATGGCGTGAGCAACCACGTTAAAGCCTCGGGTTGAACGGCTATTCCACCAAGCTTATCTAGCAAGGCATCCTCCTTTAATCATGCTGACCACCCCGATAGGAAGCACTGGGGTTCAGTGATAGAAACATCACAGCAATATGTGTTAACTCTGGATAGGCCTCTGTCACTGCCTGCCTGATCGTTTGTTCTACTTTAAGATGGATATCAGGGTCCTTAGGGAACCAGAGTAACTCAACTTGGACGAAGCGTTGATCAATTTTTCCATTTCGAAAACTGATGCTTGGGATCCAATCTAACGTGAAACTCTCTGCATTACCTTTACATATATCCGCCAATGACTGCAGTAATGTTTGGCTGAACGCTGCAACGACCGCTTGTGGTAAGCCGCGCATACTAATATGTGGCATGGTTTAGTTGTTACCTAAGAACCTAAAATCGTAAGGGGTAGAAATTACCGACTTCACCTCGTCTCGGCAAGACTTTTCTCCCAAAAGCCTCCTTAAACCTCGCGGTTTTGCTGGTAATTTGACCTCACGCGATGTAATCCCGCCGTAGCGCCACTATTTAGCTAAAAATCACATCTTTTAGGCTAGGATTACAACCACATTTAAGGGCTGTTTTTTCGGCACACATATCATGTTAAGGGCAATGTAAAAATGTGAATATTAACAGTTCGATATTAATCGGACAGTTCCTGGATTAAGTGATGTTTAACGTGACAAGCCCATACCAACCATCGCAGGTTTTACTGAAGATCCGCTAAAATGTCGGCCAAATCACAAAATAATCTTCAAACCTATTTCGTTTACCCCGAACCCAGTGATTTAGCGTAAACTAAAACGCCTATTTGCGATTAAACCAACACGATAAAAGACGAAGACCATGAACAAAAAAATTCTGCTGACGTTAGCGCTGACACTGCTGTTTGCTTGGGGTATTTTCCATTTTAAAGCTCAGTTGGGATTACTGATCCTGCCACTGTTTATCGGACTGGTATTGTTTGTTACCCTACGTTTATATCGCTTGATGGAAAAGGATGACGGCAGCAGTGAGGATTAGCCCCACATTGCATCGAACTTAACCTGCAGGCCCATGATGTTCTTAATCAAAATGGTCAATAGCTAACATGGAAACGTTACTGAAAACCACTCTGTATGCCAGCCTACTCCTAGCGGCGAGCCACAATATCGCCCGCGCTGAGCAAATCGACGCAGGAGCGATAGAGACCCGAACCACTTCGCTTAGCCAAGCGGTCAGCAAAATCAGCCCTCGTCACTCGCAAATTGCACTGCTGGCAATGGACATGTCGAGCAATCAAGTGATCTTTAGCCAACAGGCCGAGACGCTGTTTATTCCCGCCAGCACGCAAAAGTTGCTCACAGCTGTGAGTGCCATGGCCCAGCTTGGGCCTGATTTTCGTTATGTCACTGAATTATGGACGGACGCACCAATACGCAAGGGCCATATCGCCGGCAGCGCTTATCTGCGTTTTAGTGGCGATCCGACGTTCACTCAAGCCGATCTCAAGGCCATTTTTGCCAGTCTCGTGAAACAAGGCATTAATCGCATTGATGGACATCTGTATTTGCTCGGCGATAAACAAGAGCAAATGCAGGCCCCTGGTTGGGTTTGGGATGACTTAGGCATTTGTTTTGCCGCGCCAGTGTCGAGTTACATTATCAATCAAAACTGCGTCTATGGTCAGTTCAACCCCAGCACGGCCAATAAACCATCGCAGGTGAGCCTGCGCACGGGGAGTTATGGGGTAAAAGTCAGCAGCGATGCGGTATTTGATCCCAAGGCGAGTCGTGAATTTTGCCAGCTCGATTTGGTGCGACTAGGCCAAAACAACTATCATCTACGTGGTTGTTATCCGGGCGGTGAAGCGATTGGGCTGGCGATTGCGGTCAGCGATCCGTTCAAATTTGCCCAAGATAACCTCACCTCGCTGCTCAAAGGCGAGATGTCACTCGCGGGTAAAGTTAAGCTCGGCACAAGCTTGCCCAAAAAGGCGAAATTGATTGCCAGCCATAGCTCGGCGCCTCTGCCTGAATTGCTCGATACTATGCTGCTCAAGTCGGATAATTTGATTGCTGATAGCCTGTTTAAACAGCTTGGCAAAAGTTATTTCAATGCCCAAGGTAGCTTTACCAATGGCGCGGTAGCCATGCAACGGATTTTAACGGAGTTAGGCGTCGATCTGAGTAACGCTAACATTGTCGATGGTTCAGGCCTGTCACGCTATAACTTGCTCAATGCACAGCAGTTAGCGACGGTATTGGCACTCATCCATAAGGACAGTCGCTTTAGCTCGTTAATGACCAGTCTGCCGCAAGCAGGAATAAGCGGCACCTTAAGGTATCGCATGGGTTACAACAAGCCGCCGCTGAAACAGCAAATTTTTGCTAAAACAGGCTCGATGCAAGGCGTGTCTAACTTAGCGGGGTTTATCCGTTTGCCTGAGCACAGTGACACCCTGTTTGTGGTGCTTGAGAATGGCATGAGTCCCGAGCTTAAACATCAGCATAAACCATCGTTTAATGCCGAGTTTCTCAAGCAATTGATTTCAGTGCTGCAAGTGCCATCCCCCACCACAGCAGCGCTTAGTACCGCTGCTCACTCGGTCCAAGATTAAATACTGCCGAGTAGAAACAGCATGATATAAAACAAAAAAGCACTGAGTCATCAGTGCTTTTCTCGTTTTTATTTCGTTTTTATTTAAACGAATCTATCAAAGCCTTGTTAAAACAACTCTGCAGGCATAGCCATAGTGGTCGCATCACCGGCTCTGACTTGAGCGATATGGTAATCCGCTTTAGGCAGTAACTTATCAAAATAGAACTTAGCTAAATAGGCTTTCTGCTCGGCGAAAGCTTTATCTTCATGATCAGCGACTTTATCGACCATAGCCAACCAGTAGAAACCATAAAGGGTATAACCAAAGGCATCTAAAAAGTCGACCGCGCAAGCATTAATAAGCGCAGGTTGAGCGACTTTGTGCTCATTGATCGACTCAGCGACTATAACTAATGCATCTAAACGTGCGCATACTGCCGCCACTTTCACCGCATCAACGTGAGTAAATGCGCGCATTTGTGCTTTCAAGTCAGCGACAAATTCATTTAATGCGGCAAGATTATCGCCCGTGACTTTACGGCCGAGGAAATCGATGGCTTGAATGCCATTGGTGCCTTCATAAATCTGTGCGATACGGGTATCACGGACTAATTGCTCAATACCCGTTTCACGAATATAACCATGTCCACCAAAGACTTGCTGCGCCATGATCGTCGCATCAAGACCGCGATCGGTTAAAAAGGCTTTAGCGACTGGCGTTAATAAACCCACATAACGCGCTGCTTTGGCTTTAACTTCATCTTGAGCATATTTGGCCAAATCTAGCTGTTGCCCAGTAAACACAGACAAAGCACGGCCCGCTTCTGTCATCGCTCGAATGGTCAACAACATACGGCGCACATCGCCGTGGACGATAATAGGATCAGATTCACTGCCCGTCGGCGAGCCGCCAGCGGCAACGCCTTGATTACGCTCTTTAGCATAATCAGCTGCCATCTGATACGCCGCCTGAGCACTGCCCAGACCTTGTATACCAATCGCTAAACGCTCGTAGTTCATCATAGTGAACATGCATACGAGACCGCGATTGGGTTCACCAATCAAGAAACCTTGTGCATTATCAAAGTTCATCACACACGTTGCTGAACCTTTAAGGCCCATCTTGTGCTCGATAGAACCGACTGATACACCATTCGCATTCGCTAAGCTGCCATCGGTATTTACCGATATTTTAGGCACTAGGAAGAGTGAAATCCCTTTGCTATCCGGTAGCTTGGCAAGCACTAAGTGGATGACGTTTTCAGTTAAATCGTGATCGCCACCCGTAATGAAAATCTTGCTGCCCGTAATGGCATAACTACCATCATCCTGCGGTAAAGCTCGAGTGCGAATATTACGCAGATCAGAACCCGCTTGCGGCTCTGTCATATCCATAGCACCCGCCCATTCGCCGGAATATAACTTAGGCAAATAAGCTTGTTTTAATGCTTCGCTGCCGTGGGCATTGATACATAAAGCCGCACCCGCAGTTAACGAGCCATAAAGCGTAAATGCATTACAGGCACTGTAAGCCATTTCGTCGACTAAGATCCCCAGCATCTTTGGCATGCCCATGCCACCAAATTCAGGATCGCCACACAAACCAATCCAACCGCCCTGCGAGTACTGTTCATAAACGGCTTTGTAGCCATCAGGGGTAATCACTTGATTATCTTGATGTAACACGCCCTGCTCATCGCCCGTCCGGTTCAGCGGATGGATCAACTCACTGCTGATCTTGGCTGCTTCTTCAAGAATGGCATTGGCCGTGTCGATATCGACCATTTCAGCAATCTCAGGCAATTGTGCCCAAGTGTTTGGGGCATCAAATACCTGTTCCAGTAGGAAACGCATATCCGTCAACGGGGCTTGATAAGGGTTCATTGGTAGACTCTTAAACGTAGGATTAAAACAGTTGTTTTAATTTATACCAGTTCACTGTAGAAAACAATCTCATTACAAATACAGCCGCGAATAATATGGAGGTACGTGAGCAAAGTATAAATTCAACCCATAAAAAAACCCTTAAGCTTGAACTTAAGGGTCTCTATTTTATAAGCTTTACCACAGGATTGTCGCAGCGTTAGCTCACAAGCTTGTGCTTATTACCACATTAAATCATCTGGGATCGCATAATCCGCATAGGGATCATCTTCAACCACCACAGCTTTAGATTCATCCTGTTGCCACAGATAACCGCACCACTGCGGCACCAGCAGTTTCACTCGCTCGGCTAACTTATGTGGTACTAAGTAACTCTTATCTTCGTAGCGCACTATGCCTAACTGCCCTTTGAGCAATTCTGCCTGCAGTTTTTCATCTATGTATAAAGAATAGATTTTATTATCAAGAGTATAGTTAAACTTCACTTCAGCATAAGTTGGGATCTTAATCGCAGACTTAGTGAACTCAGTGATTAAACCGCGCACCTGTCCACGTTCTGATGCCTCTGCAAAACGTTGTTCGTTCAGCGCTTTATCTTTTAGCGCCTGCAGACGTTTTTGCTCGGCCACTTCTTGCTTAAAAGCACTGGAGCCATCATCAATTCGGGATTTTTTGTCACGGCGTTTTTGGGTCTTAACGTCGCGAACCTTTTGTTTACTGGCAAGCCCTGCTTTGAGTAGCTGCTCTTGTAATGCATTAGCCATGGATCATTACCTACTTAATTTCTATAAAATCAAAGTTCTCGATTTTGAATACCAAACATCTAAAACCAAACTACATTTTCGCGGCCAGTTCGCCAAGCTCTGTCATCGCAATACTGGCGCCGCCAAGTGACCAACCGCCATCAACCGGCAGCACAACTCCCGTAATATAGGACGCCAATTCAGAGCCTAAAAATAACGCAGCATTAGCAATATCCTGGCCTGCGCCGTTGCGTTTTAATGGAACGGATTGGGCAACCTTTTGCTGTAATGCGGCGCTGGGTGCAAGGCGATTAAAGCCTTCAGTGTTAGCTATAGGGCCTGGCATAATCGAATTAATTCTCAGCCCTTCACAGCCCCACTCTAACGCTAAGGTTCGCGTCAGCATATCCACGCCCGCTTTTGCCGCACACACATGAACTTGCATGGGCATAGCAATCGAAGCCTGCGGCGCCGAAATCTGGATAATATTGCCATTGGGGCGACGTAGCAAAGGATAAGCCTGCTTTAGCACTTGAAAACTGCCCAGCAAATCAATGTCCATCACCGACTTAAACCCATTAGCCGAAAGCTTTGCGGCGCTGGCAGGGAAATTACCCGCCGCGCCGCTAACTAGCACATCGATAAAACCAAACTCAGAAGCGACTTTATCAAAACCGACTTCAAGGGCGCTAAGATCGCGCACATCAAAACTCACACCTAAATGAATACCATCAGGATTGGCCTGTTGCAGCTGCAATACCGCGGCATCAACTTTATCTTGGCTGCGACTCGCGACTGCGACATTGGCGCCAGCCTGCGCGAACGCAATTGCAATGGCGAGATTTATCCCACTGGTGCCACCGACAACGACAACATTCTTACCTTGATAGTTAAACATGGGCGTTCTCCGTGAACTGTGAGATATGCACTCAGGGTGTGATTAATTATGTTATATTGTCATTCAAGATACTATTTCAATTTTTATCCATCATATCAAGGTTACTAACGAGCGATTTCAAGCCTTTTTTATTCAAACGACGGTCAAACCGCGATTGAGACGGCTATTGAAACGTCTATGCCAATGATTGGTGAATCGCTTGCAATGCCGCTAATGGATCGGCAGCTTTGGTGATTGGACGGCCAATCACTAGGTAATCTGAACCCGCTGCAATCGCTTGAGGCGGCGTCATCACCCGGTGTTGATCGCCAGCATCGCTACCTACTGGGCGGATCCCCGGCGTAACGAGTTTGAAATCCTGACCTAACAGCGATTTCAACGCTGTCGCTTCTTGGGCGGAACACACCACACCATCAAATCCCGCTTGCTGCGTGAGCTTCGCCAAACGCTGAACATGTTCAAATGCAGGCACATTGATGCCGAGTAATTTAAGATCATCATCACTCATGGAGGTTAATACCGTCACAGCGATCAGCATAGGCGCTTTGTCGCCATATGGCAGCAAGGCCTTTTTAGCCGCTTCCATCATGGCTAAACCACCACTGGCATGCACGTTCGTCATCCATACACCCAACTCTGCGGCAGCGGCCACGGCTTTGGCGACAGTATTGGGAATATCGTGAAATTTCAAATCGAGGAATAAATCAAAGCCACGATCATGGATATCTTTCACCAGTTGCGGGCCAAACAAGGTAAACATTTCTTTGCCAACTTTAAGGCGGCACATGTTGGGATCGAGTTTTTCTATCAGTTGTAAAGCGTGGTTTTTGTTATCGTAATCAAGCGCTACGAGGATAGGTTTAGTCGTCATCATCTCTCCAACAGAGTTACACTAACTATAGATATTATCTTATTTACTCGCCGTCTAAGCCTCTGATCCGCTTGATACTGCCCCAATTTTTACAGGAAGGACAATGCCAATAAAGTGCATGGGAAGGGAAACCACACTCTTTACAACGGTAGCTTGGACGGAATTTAATTTGTTGCTCAACGAGCTGCTCTAGCATAGTTAAACTTTGCTTGGCTTGCCCTTCCTCTGCTTGACGCAAATGCATTTGCATCAAGTGCTGAAAACCTTTCATCGTTGGATGGCGATATAGGGCATCGAGCACCATGGTCTCTGCCGCTTTAATCTCATCCAGACTTATCATGTGCTGCGCTAAGGCGACAACCACTGAAGCCCCCGCGCCATCGGCCATGGCGCCCGCCAGTAACTCTTGGAAGCCTTCGTTGTCTTGTGTGTCGCGATAAACTTGTTTGGCCGTTGGGATTGCATCGGCAAAAAGCTCGATATCGGCTTTTTTCAGTTGCAGCAGCATTTGCTTGCACTGGGCATAATCTTGAATATCGAGGAATTTTTTCGCCAAGGTCAATAACGCACGGCCACATTGCGGATCTTGCTTCAGCGCCTGTTGCAGCAGTTTAATCTTCTGTGCATCGTCGCTGGCTTCATCGGCTAACTGGCAATAGAAATGCGCCGTTAACGGCTTTAAGACTTGCTGACGTTTACGACTCAAACGCTTAGTGATATCAATGGCTTTTTGCCACTCTTTAATCACTTGATAGATAGCAATCAGCTGAGTTTCAGATTCTTCGCTGTGATCATCTTGGCTAACCAAGTTGATAAAAATTTCTTCGGCCCTGTCGTAAAAACCCGCGGCCAGATAATCTTTACCCAGCTCCATCATAGCGATGTCGCGCTGCTCATTGGCTAGGTTTGGACGGGCAATTAAATTCTGATGAATACGGATGGAGCGGTCGACCTCGCCTCGCTTACGAAACAGCGAACCGAGTGACAGATGAGTATCTATGGTTTCATCGTCAACATCTAGCATACTGATAAACAAATCAACGGCTTTATCCGATTCGTTCGACAGTAAGAAATTGAGGCCAGTAAAGTAGTCCCGGCTCAATTGTTTACGTTGATTGCTTTGATTCTGCCTTATGCTCCGTCGCCCCATATACCAACCGTAGGCGGCAGCAATGGGAAGCAACAGAAAGAGTATCTCAAGCATATTAGGCGTCTACATCCTGAGGGGCTTTAGCCATCACTTGGTTTAGTTTCTTTCTCGTTGTCGCTAAGCTCAATTTCAAGCGCACGATATAGTAGCTTGCAACTAACCAGCTCAAGATGAAACCAGCAAAAAAGACGATCGCTAGCACAACAGGTAAACGATATTCACCCTGTGCGACAAAATAGCTGATGGTCACCACTTGTTCGTTACGCGCGCCAAAGATCAACGCCAGAATAAATAACAGTGCCACAAGCACAGTTGCTACAAATGATTTCACGCTGCACTCCCTAAACGCGTTTCAATTTAATGATTATCCAAGAAATTCACTGAGCTGACCAGCATTGCCTTGCAATAGATACAAAAAAGCCTCCTAACGGAGGCTTTTTACTATGCGGTCAATCACACATTAACGGCGTCAACACGCTCGCGCAGTTCTTTGCCTGGCTTAAAGTGCGGGACGTATTTACCTTCCAAATCGACTGATGAACCAGTCTTTGGATTACGGCCAGTCCGCGGTGCACGATAGTGAAGCGAGAAACTACCAAAGCCACGGATCTCAATACGATCACCGCTTTCTAATGTTGTTGCCATTTGCTCCAACATTTCTTTGATTGCGCCTTCAACCTCTTTCGCCGACAGCTGCGACTGCCTGGTGGCGAGTTTTTCGATAAGTTCAGATTTCGTCATCCTAGCTATCCCCTATTATCAAGCCAAACACAGTCGCCTAATGGGGAGAGAAGTCTCCCCAAACAACAGGCGATTATTTACGAGCTGCTTTAAACGCTTCAGCCATTGCATTGCTAATAACAGCGTCATCTTGTTTGTTCAGAGTCGCCATTACTTCTTTCTCTTCAGCTTCGTCTTTCGCTTTGATTGACAGGCTGATAGAGCGGTTCTTACGGTCAACACCCATGAACTTAGCTTCGATTGCATCACCTACATTATAGACAGTAGATGCATCTTCGATACGCTCACGTGAAATGTCAGCTACACGGATGTAACCTTCAACAGTGTCAGCCAGTTCAACAGTCACACCTTTAGCATCAACAGCAGAAACAGTACCGTTTACGATAGTACCTTTCTTCTTGTCAGCCAAGTATGCGTTGAATGGATCATCTTCAGTTTGCTTAACACCTAAGCTGATGCGCTCACGCTCTGGATCTACAGACAGAACCACTGCATGGATTTCATCGCCTTTCTTGTATTCAGAAACTGCGTCTTCGCCAGTACCGTTCCAAGAAATGTCAGACAGGTGAACTAGACCATCGATACCGCCGTCAAGACCGATAAAGATACCGAAGTCAGTGATTGACTTGATCTTACCAGAAACCTTGTCGCCTTTGTTGTAACGAGTTGCGAAGTCATCCCATGGATTGGTCTTACATTGTTTCAGACCAAGAGAAATACGACGACGCTCTTCATCGATGTCCAGAACCAGAACTTCAACTTCATCACCTAAGTTAACAACTTTAGATGGGTGAATGTTCTTGTTAGTCCAATCCATTTCAGAAACGTGAACAAGACCTTCAACGCCTTCTTCGATTTCTACGAAGCAACCGTAGTCAGTTAGGTTAGTAACGCGACCAGTTAAACGTGTGTTTTCTGGGTAGCGTTTGCTGATTTCTAACCATGGATCTTCGCCAAGTTGTTTCAGACCTAGAGACACACGAGTGCGCTCACGATCGTACTTCAGTACTTTAACGTTGATTTCATCGCCAACATTGACGATTTCTGATGGATGTTTAACACGTTTCCACGCCATATCTGTGATATGTAGCAGACCGTCAACACCACCTAAATCTACGAATGCACCGTAGTCAGTCAGGTTCTTAACGATACCCTTAACTGCTTGACCTTCTTGCAGGTTTTCTAACAGTGCATCACGCTCAGCGCTGCTTTCTGATTCGATAACTGCACGACGAGAAACAACAACGTTGTTACGCTTCTGGTCTAGCTTGATAACTTTGAATTCTAATTCTTTGTACTCTAAGTGAGCGGTGTCGCGAACTGGGCGCACGTCAACTAGAGAACCTGGTAAGAAGGCACGGATACCGTTTAATTCAACAGTGAAACCGCCTTTAACTTTACCATTGATGATACCGATTACAGTTTCAGCATCTTCATAAGCTTTTTCCAGAACGATCCAAGCTTCATGACGTTTCGCTTTTTCGCGAGACAGTTGAGTCTCACCGAAGCCGTCTTCAACAGAGTCAAGAGCTACGTCAACTTCATCACCAACAGCGATTTCTAAAACACCTTGAGCGTTTTTGAATTGTTCAGCTGGGATTGGGCTTTCAGACTTCAGACCCGCGTCAACCAGTACCATACCGTTTTTGATTGATACAACAGTACCACGAACGATAGAACCTGGACGGAATTCCAGAGTTTGAAGGGATTGTTCAAATAGATCAGCAAAAGATTCAGTCATGTTTAGGTTACTTTCTTTATTAAACCACTGTCCGTCCTAGACGTGGAGTCAGTCAAATTATCCGTATCATCCTTAATACGAATACCTATCCGGTGGGCTAACTTAGTTAGTGTCGGATAATTTTTGGTTGATAAAGTTAAGCGCAAGCGCTAACACTTCATCAATACCCTTTCCGCTTGTATCGATAATGAGCGCGTCCTCGGCGGGGACTAAAGGAGCCACCGGACGATTCATATCGCGGTCATCACGTTCGATAATTTCACTTAAAAGGCGCTCGATATTAACATCGAAGCCCTTGTCCTGCAACTGATTATAGCGTCTTTGGGCACGCTCTTCAGCTGAGGCGGTTAAATATAATTTTGCCGGCGCACTTGGGAAAACCACAGTTCCCATGTCGCGACCATCGGCAATTAATCCTGGCGCCGTTTTAAAGGCCCGTTGACGACGTAATAAGGCTTCTCTCACCCGTGGAAACGCGGCGACTTTTGAAGCGGCATTCGAGCACTCTTGAGTGCGAATGTCGGTGGTGACGTCTTCACCTTCCAATATCACTTGAACCGGATCGGTATCATTGCCTGTTAAAAACTTCACATCGAGATGTGCCGCTAACAGCGTGATCGATTCTTCATTTTCCAGTTCAACGTTATGATGAATTGCTGCGAGCGCAAGAACTCGGTAAATAGCACCACTATCAAGTAGTTGCCAACCTAGATGCTGAGCCAATAATTGACTAATTGTACCTTTGCCAGCACCACTTGGGCCGTCGATTGTGACTACAGGAGCCCGTTCAGACATACATTCCTCCGCAAAAAATTACCATCATCCGTGAGTTCATCAAGTGAGCCCCCGAAAATGAGCGCGCAGCATTGTACAACAAAAGACAAACAAAATCCGTGGATTTTTTATGAAGATTAGCAGCCGCGCAAATACGGCTGACTATTCTTGACATCGCTTGTTGTTACAAAAACAAAACAGAATGAATTAGCCTTGCAGACTCGCAAACTGCTTAAAGTAGTCTGGGAATGTTTTAGAAGTGCAATCAGGATCATTGATGGTAATACCGCAATCAGCAAAGGCCAGCATCGAAAAGCACATAGCCATGCGGTGATCATTGTAGGTATCAATTTCGGCGGTGTTAATCACTGCAGGCGGGATGATTTTAATGTAATCGTTCCCCTCTTCCACCTCGGCGCCTACTTTACGTAATTCCGTCGCCATAGCCGCTAAACGGTCGGTTTCTTTAATACGCCAGTTGTAGATATTGCGGATAACCGTAGTGCCTTTAGCAAATAACGCGGCCGTAGCTATGGTCATGGCCGCATCGGGAATGTGGTTCATGTCCAAATCAACCGCCGTTAATTGAGATCCACGCGCGATAATATAGTCATCGCCCCACTCGATATCTGCGCCCATTTTTTCGAGCACATCGGCAAATTTCACATCGCCTTGAATACTTAAACGGCCCACACCGGTGACTTTGACTTCGCCGCCCTTTATCGCCCCTGCCGCGAGGAAATACGATGCCGATGACGCATCACCTTCGACCAATACTTTACCCGGAGACATATAACGCTGGCCTGCAACAATCTCAAAACGGGCATAGTTATGGTTAATGACTTTAACGCCGAACTGCGCCATCAAGGCGATAGTGATATCGATATAAGGCTTAGAAACTAATTCGCCTTTGACATGGATATTCACGCTGCCCTTTGCAAGCGGCGCCACCATCAATAGGGCGGTTAAAAATTGGCTTGATAAGTCACCCGCAATCTCAACATCGCCGCCATTAAGACCCGTCGCATTAATCGTCAGCGGGGGGAAACCGTCATTTTTAAGGTAAACGACATTGGCACCGAGTTGCCTTAAGGCATCGACTAAGTCGCCAATCGGGCGCTCTTCCATACGCGGTTCGCCCGTGAGGGTAAATTCGCCTTGGCCAAGAGTTAAGGCGGCGCACAAGGGGCGCATTGCCGTGCCTGCATTACCTAAAAATAATTCCTGCGCAGATTCTGAGGAAATCACACCGCCTAAGCCATCGAGTTCACACACAGTATTGTTTTGCGATAAACGGTAGTTCACCCCTAACTGCTTGAGGGAGGCCAGCATGTGGCGAATATCATCTGAGTCGAGCAGATTGGTGAGCGTGGTCGTGCCTTGGGCTAAGGTGGCCAATAGTAAGACACGATTTGAAATACTTTTTGAGCCCGGAATATTGATCTCACCGCGGACTTGCACAACAGGTTCAAGACGTAATTGCTTCATGAATAAATCTTCTTTCTCTATAGGGCGTCATCATCACGATCACGCGGACTGAATACGCAAAATGGCAACTTCACGCTACACAGCGTCAAGTTAAGATTACAAATAAAAGGAGATTGGGGCCTTGTTGGTGCTTCGTCGTTATAAAATTACCGATTGTCGCTAAGGATTCAACCGTTTTTTCGAGAAAAATGGCATTTTGGTCAGATTATTTACTGAGTTCAGTGTAAAAATAACAAAAACGCAAAATTTAAGCGGTTAATTTAGGATTTAACCGTATTTTTTGCAGACTTTTTTGCCAAGATAACTGGTGTGTAATCACAGTTTTCACTTTAAATACTTTACCTTTCCGCGCTATTCTAAGCTCCAAACGATAAATAACGCATATCTGATACAAACAATCACGTTTGCACTATAACCAGAAAGGTAGATGGAGCTATGTTTAACTCACTCATCGCAATGCCAGCAGATCCCATCCTTGGCTTGTTGACTCAGTACCGCGAAGACACCCACCCACAAAAAGTGGATTTAGGTGTGGGCGTTTATAAAGACCCTACAGGCGTTACCCCGATCCTCAGTTGCGTGAAAAAAGCCGAGAAATTCCGTCTCGATACCGAAACCACCAAAGTGTATATCGGCCCAACAGGCTCGCCACAATTCAACACCTTAATGACAGAATTAGCCTTCGGTGCTGACCACAGTGCCATTATCGCTAACCGTATCCGCACCGTTTCAACACCCGGTGGTACTGGTGCACTGCGCGTGGCCGGCGACTTTATCAAACGCTGCAACCCGAATGCGGTGTTATGGGTAAGCGACCCAACTTGGGCAAACCACATCGGTTTGTTCGAAGCGGCTGGCATTACCGTTAAAACCTATCCGTATTATGACTACGATAGCAAATCATTGAAATTTGATGAGATGCTTGCTGCCCTATCGCAGGTGAGTCCTGATGATGTGGTGTTATTCCACGCCTGTTGCCATAACCCGAGCGGAATGGATTTAACCACAGAACAATGGGATAAAGTGGTTGCCCTGACAAAAGAGCAAGGCTTTACTCCACTGATTGACATGGCATACCAAGGTTTTGGTGATGGCGTTGATATTGATGCCTACGGCGTGCGCAAAATGGCGGCAGCGGTCGATAATATGATCCTTTGCAGCTCATGCTCGAAAAACTTCGGTCTGTACCGCGAGCGTATCGGTTCCTGCTCTGTGATTGCCAAAGATGCCCATACTGCCAATGTCGCGCAATCTGTGCTGCTTTATGTGGTTCGCTGTATCTACTCTATGCCGCCTGCCCACGGCGCCGCGATTGTTGAGACAATTTTAGGATCGGCGGAGTTAAAACAAGAATGGCTTGATGAGCTGAAAGTAATGCGCGATCGTATCAACGGCAACCGCGCCATTTTAGTGGATAAACTTAAAGCCAATGGCGTAGACCGTGACTTTAGCTTTATCGCCCGCCAAAAAGGCATGTTCTCCTTCCTCGGGGTGGATCCAGAGCAAGTGGCGCGCCTACAAAAAGAATTCAGTATTTATATGGTGGGTTCAAGCCGCATCAGTATTGCTGGGATCAGTGAAGATAACGTCGATTACTTAGCCCAATCGATCGCCAAAGTGCTCTAAGCACGGCTGAGTTTATCTGCACAGCTCACTCTGCTGCATTGCTTCGATTCAGGATGCAGCAGAGTTTATTAAGCCCTTACAAGCGTCACGCTTTTCAATCATGCCACTGCGTCAGCGTTAACAAACCTCCCTTCAGTTCTAAATCCCCAAAACCTTATCAAGCAACGCTAGGTCTCACTGTTCAAGCTTTTATTTTCAATGGTAAACACTACTTTCTCGCGTTTAAAAAACAGTCGTTTAATGAAATAAATCGCAAGTTGTGACCTCGGTCGGCGGATTTCCATTTCATCAATCAGTGCTGCGGCTATTTTCACTTTTTAAAGCCAGAGTCGCCCAGTAGATTAATGGTCATCATAAAACCTGTGGATATTACGCCATGTTATTACAAGATAAATTATTGCAAATCGTCACCAACCCGCAGCTTTCACCTAAGCAAAAATCCAACTACTTAGCGTTGGAGGCTGAGGCGAGCTTGCCCTACATGCCGATATCGACTGAGGTAAAAGCGGCGATGAATGATGGTATTATTTGCGACATGTTTGAAGGCCATGCGCCATTTAAACCACGCTATGTGTTACCAGATTATGCCCACTATCTAAAGCAAGGTTCAGAATATTTAGAGCTTTCACCGGCGCAGGATTTAGATGAAGCCATCAATGCCTTGACCATCCTTTATCATCATGTGCCATCGGTGACCAATATCCCCGTGTATTTAGGTCAGCTGGATGACATATTAATGCCTTTCATCGAGGGAATGGATGCAGAGGTACTTTATCGTAAACTTAAATTGTTCTGGCTCATGCTCGACAGAACCCTGCCCGATGCCTTTATGCACGTCAATATTGGCCCGACAGACAACATTGTTTGTCGCACCCTACTGCGTATTGATGCCGAATTAAAACAAGTTGCCCCCAATTTGACCTTTATGTACGACCCAGCCATTACGCCAGATGATTTGTTGCTGCTCGCCACCACCAATATTTGTCACTGCAGTAAGCCACATATCGCGAATTACCCACTGCATGCCAGCGCCTTTGATGCACGTGGGTTTGGTATTGTCAGTTGCTACAATGCCTTGCCGTTAGCGGGCGGCGCCAATACCTTAGTTCGGCTCAATCTTAAAGAGGTCGCGTTAAAGGCCGATTCAGTCAGTGATTTTTTTGATGCTGTCTTGCCCTATTACAGCTCGCTCACCTTCGAACTTATCGAGGCGCGCTCGGCATTTTTGCATCAAGAGTCACACTTCTTTGACAGCTTTTTAGTTAAAGAACAATTGATTGATGAGTCGCGTTTTGCGCCTATGTTTGGCATTTACGGCATGGCGGAAGCGGTGAATATTCTGCAATCATTAACAGCCAGTGGAGAAGTTAAGCAAGCTAAACACGCTAGATATGGCCATGAAACGGATGCAAATCAGCTGGGCTATCGTATTTCTGCTGCGCTCGATGCCATAGTGAAATCCACACCCGTCGCGTATGGTTACCATGGGCGAGCACTGCTGCATTCACAGGGCGGTATTAGTCTCGATAGAGATGTGACCCCAGGTGTTCGTATTCCCTATGGTACTGAACCTAATCCCATCGCTCACATTCAAGCCTTAGTGCAACATCATCAGTATTATACGGCGGGGATTAGCGATATTTTGACTATCGATGAAACCGTAAAATCCAATCCACAAGCCATGTTCCAACTGTGTAAAGCGGCGCTTGAGTTAGGTTTTAGGGAATTTACCGCCAATGTTGCCTCTAACGATTTAATGCGCGTGACCGGCTATATGGTAAAACGCTCGGACATTGAAGCATTTAAGCAATGTGGCTCACGCCTCAATACTACAGGCTTAGCCGCAGAAGCTGCGGTTAATACGGGAATATTACAACGCCAAGCAAGAGTCATCGCCCATGAACACTCCCCTTGTGTCTTTGAATAGGCAAGTAATGGTCAGTCAGCTATTGCCCTTTTCCTGCGTTGACGGGCCTGGCAGCAGGCTCGTGTTATTCTTGCAGGGCTGCAACTACCAATGCAAAAGCTGTCATAATCCACATACCATAGGGGGGTGCGATGCCTGTGGCGATTGTGTCGCTGCCTGCCCTGACAATGCGCTGACATTGATAAACCTCAATAACAAGCCTCGCATTCAATGGGATAAGAATTGTTGTAGTCAATGCGATACCTGTCTTGCCGTGTGCCCGAAACAAGCGAGCCCTAAGGTCACGCATTACACAGTCGAGGAGATATTAGGGATTCTCCATAGTCAGCGTCACTTTATTAATGGCATTACGGTGAGCGGCGGCGAAGCGAGCCTGCAACTACCGTTTATTATTGCGTTGTTTCAAGGGATTAAGGCCTCTGAATCGTTATCACACTTGAGTTGTATGCTCGATACCAATGGCAGTTTGAGTCTAACTGGTTGGCATAAACTGCTGCCCTTTTTGGATGGCGCCATGGTGGATCTCAAAGCGTGGCAGCAAGATACCCATAGATACATTACTGGTCGGGACAACCATGCCGTGTTCACATCCATTCAGCTATTGGCGCAGCAGCAAAAACTGTATGAAGTGAGATTGCTGCACATTCCGAGCATCACGGATTATGAACAGGAGATAGAAGCGCTGGCGACCTATTTGCTTCAGCTAGGTGCGGATACACGGGTCAAGTTAAATGCCTTTCACCACCATGGCGTTGTCGACGACGCGTTAACGTGGCCAAGCTGCACACAAGCCGATATTGAACGCTTAGCCGCAAAGCTTGCAAAGCGAGGCGTCACCAATCTTATCTTACCCTCTTGCTATATTTAGCGACTGCAAAGCAAAATTTGCTCGTACAGCCAGCGTAGCGCGGGATCTTTCATACTTTGTCTATGCCAAACGAGACTGTAAGCCACTTTGCCATATTCTATGGGTAAGGATTTAACGGTTAAGCCTTTAGCTTGGCTGGCAATAGATGCCCAGCGGCGCGAGCAGGTGAAAAGCAGTTCACTGTGGTGACACATTAACGCTGCGCTGCCAAAGTCAGGGACTGAAATGGGTACAGCACGTTTTTTAGATTGCTGGGCGAGCAAAATATCAAAAAATGGCGTACTCAGATCCGTATCGGTAATGCCAATATGGCGGTAACTTAGGTAATCATCGAAGCTGATCTGCGACTGTTTAGCCAAGGGATGGGATGAATTCATCAGGCAGACCATTTCATCGCTGAACAAGGTTTCCCACACCAGATCGTCTTGAAGAGGATTAGGTTGACTCAGATCATGGGGTAACAGCACAAAATCTAACGAGCCTTTAATAAGACCATCGAAACCGATATTGTCTTTGCTATAAATATCGAGATGGATATTAGGAGCCAAGCTCAGAATATGGGCACTTAATTTGGCGGCCAGCAGTTCGAACGTGCTTTCGCGCATCGCAAGCGAAAAACGCCCCTCAAAATGTGCTGGATTAAACGCATCTTGACTCATGATCTGATTCATATCATTGATCATTTGCTGCACGCTTGGGCCCAATCGTCTTGCCAAAGGTGTGGCAACCAGTGAGTTGCCGTTACGGTAGAACAGTTCATCGTTCAAACTGTCCCTGAGCTGGCTTAAGGTTTTACTGACGGATGAGGGGCTAAGACATAATCGTTCGGCGCTGGCGGTTACGCTCAGAGTATCGAGCATCACATGCAAAGTGATCAAGTGCTTCATACTAATGCGCGAAAGCTTGGCCAAATCCATCTGTGACATCCTATTGATTTATCTTCTATGCACACTCAAATGCGTACTTTTAAGCATGATAAACAATAGTATGCAACCAACCCAACACATTGCTGAGAATATTCCCCAGTAATGCGCGTCAGCTCACAGGCTTGCTCACCGCCCTCTCTAATCCAAGGCATCTTTAATCCAAGTTAACTTTAATATAAGGTTCTTCCGAAGTTCATCTTGCTTAACGCCAAACGCCATTGTCGATAAATTACAGCCAACAAAAAAGCGAATGCATTTGAGCATTCGCTTTTGGGATGGCTAACTTGGGATAGCTAACTGCTGATAAACATTCAATCAGCAAAACCTGTATGTGTAAGCTGCGAAACCTAAGCGCCGCAAGCGAGTAACGCAATACTGCTAATGTTAGCTGTGTTTAGCCGCAAATTCGTTCATAAACTTGACTAAGGCTATCACACCATCGAGTGGCATCGCATTGTAAAGGCTAGCGCGCATGCCGCCTACGATACGATGGCCCTTTAAGGCAACGAGTCCAGCAATTTGTGCTTGCTTTAAGAACTCACCATCGAGCGCTTCGTTGACTAACTGGAAGGTCACGTTCATTTGTGAGCGATTCGCTGCAACAACACCATTACGGTAGAAAGCATTACCATCAATGCATTGATACAACATCTGCGCTTTTTGTTGATTAATTTTCGCAATACTCGAAATACCGCCAGTCGATTTCAGCCAAGCAAAGACTTCAGCGGCAAGGTACCAAGCAAAGGTTGGTGGCGTGTTGAACATAGAATCATGCTCGACGGCTAGACGATAGTCCATGATGGACGACTGCGGTAAACTCGGCAGTTTTAACATGTCATCGCGTACTATCACTATCGACAGACCCGATGGACCTATGTTCTTTTGCGCACCGGCGTAAATCAAGCCGTAGCGGCTGACGTCGATTTCACGGGACATGATTGTTGATGATAAATCGGCAACAATTGGCCAAGGTGAGTCTAATTCGTCAAAAATTTCGATACCATCTACTGTCTCATTTGGACAGTAGTGAACATAGCGATAATCGGCATCGATTTTATGTAAGTCAGGTAAGACAACCGCATTGAGTCCATTGTGTTTTTCAACAATATTCAGACTATCAATCTGTGCTTCACCCGCCAGTTTCAGCGCTTCTGCTAACGCGGCAGATGACCATTGGCCACTGACTAAATACAGGGCTTTACCCTGCTCGCCGAGAAAATTATTCACAACAGCAGAGAACTGTCCGCGACCACCGCCGTGCATAAATAGCACATGGTAATTTGCAGGGATCTGCATCAGTTCACGTAAATCGGACTCGGCTTGCTCGGTCAGCGCGATGAACTCTTTACTTCGGTGGCTGATTTCCATCACGGAAACGCCTTGGCCATTCCAATCAAGTAATTCCTGTTGTGCTTTTTTCATTACCGCTGCGGGTAACATTGCAGGTCCAGCACAGAAATTATAAATCGCGCTCACTGACACTCTCCTTAATCCCAACCATGATGTATGTATTGATAAATACGAAACCATTCTAAAACGAATAATGCTACCAACAATCAATGCCATTAAAAAAACGAGCGTCCAATTGGACGCTCGTTAATATGGCACTTAATTACTCTTCGTCTTGCTCATCATCAGCAAGCTCGTCTTCATCTTCGTCCAACTCTTCTTCGTCATCCAGCTCTTCATCAAGCGCCTCGTCGGCTAATTCGCCTTCGATAATGACAGGAACAATCGGTAAACCGTTTTCATCCAGCTCGACTTCATCTTCATCACTTTGGATTTCGTCGATACGTTGCAGGCCAACCACTTTCTCGTCGCCCGCAGTGCGGATAATCGTCACACCTTGCGTGTTACGGCCAATGATTGACACGCCGCCCGCTGGTGTACGCACTAAGGTGCCTTTATCACTGATGAGCATAAGTTCGTCGTTAAGACCCACTTGCACTGCGCCAACAACTGCGCCGTTACGTTCGCTCACCTTGATAGAAACCACACCTTTAGTCGCACGGCTCTTCGCTGGGTATTCAGACAATTGAGTCCGTTTACCGTAACCGTTTTCAGTTACCGTCAGAATCGCGCCATCGCCTTTGGGTACGATAAGCGACACGACTTTTTGACCTTCTTCTAAACGGATACCACGAACGCCTGTTGCAGTACGGCCCATAGGACGTAACGACAGAACTTCTTCACCAGTTTCAGGATCGGTTTTCACTTCGCCGGTTTCAGAATCACGGACTTTCTCACCAAAGCGAACCACTTTACCTTCGTTCGAGAACAACATGATTTCGTCATCACCGTTAGTGATATCGACACCGATCAGTTGGTCACCGTCTTTCAGGTTAACGGCGATAATGCCGTTTGCACGTGGGTTGCTATAAGCTGTTAGTGCGGTTTTCTTCACAGTTCCGTGTGAGGTCGCCATGATGATGTACTTGTCAGCCGCGTATTCACGTACTGGCAGAATCGCAGTAATGCGCTCGCCATCGGATAACGGCAACAAGTTAACAATTGGACGACCGCGGGCCGTACGGCTCGCTAATGGCAATTGATACACTTTAAGCCAGTACATTTTACCAAAGTCAGAGAAGCACAAAATGGTGTCATGGGTATTGGCAACTAACAGTTTTTCAACGAAATCTTCGTCTTTTACTTTAGTTGCCGCTTTACCTTTACCACCACGGCGCTGGGCTTGGTAATCGGTCAATGGTTGATACTTGGCATAACCTAAGTGCGACAGTGTCACCACAACGTCTTCTTCGTTGATCAAGTCTTCAAGACTCATATCGACTTCGTTAGCATTGATCACGGTACGGCGAGCATCACCGTATTCTTCAAGGATTTGAACTAACTCTTCCTTGATGACTTCCATCAAACGCTCAGGACTGCGCAGAATAAACAGCAGACCCGCGATAAATTCGAGCAGCTCTTCGTATTCGGCGATGATCTTATCGTGTTCAAGACCGGTTAAACGGTGTAAACGCAATTCCAGAATCGCCTGAGCTTGTTGCTCAGTCAGGAAATATTGACCGTCACGAATACCGTATTGTGGCTCTAACCACTCAGGACGCGCGGCGTCATCGCCCGCTTTTTCCAGCATGCCTTGAACGTGGCCTAATTCCCAACCTTGCTCAACCAATTTAACTTTGGCATCCGCAGGCGTTGGCGAGGCTTTGATCAGCGCAATAATCGGGTCGATGTTAGCCAGTGCAACCGCCAGCGCTTCCAAAATATGGGCGCGCTCACGGGCTTTACGCAGTTCGAATACGGTACGGCGCGTCACGACTTCACGGCGATGCAGAATAAAGCATTCGAGCATTTCTTTAAGGTTAAACAGTTTAGGCTGACCATTGGTCAGGGCCACCATGTTAATCCCGAAAGAACACTGCATTTGCGTTTGAGCATACAGGTTGTTTAATACCACCTCGCCCACTTCACCGCGCTTAATTTCGATAACGATACGCATACCGTCTTTATCAGACTCGTCGCGTAAACCGCTAATCCCTTCAAGCTTTTTATCTTTAACCAGCTCGGCAATCTTCTCGATTAAACGGGCTTTGTTCACTTGATAAGGGATTTCAGTCACGATAATGCGTTCACGGCCATTATCTTCGGTTTCCACATCCGCCAGTGCACGCATGATCGCGCGGCCACGGCCGGTTTTATAGGCATCAATAATGCCTTTACGGCCATTGATAATTGCTGCCGTTGGGAAATCCGGACCTGGAATGTATTCCATCAACTGTTCAATAGACAGTGAGGGTTCTTCAATCAGTGCCAAACAGCCTTTCACGACTTCCGTTAGGTTGTGTGGTGGGATGTTGGTCGCCATACCAACCGCAATACCCGATGAACCGTTAATTAACAGGTTAGGTACGCGTGTGGGTAGTACAGCAGGGATCTGTTCTGTGCCGTCGTAGTTAGGGACAAAATCCACTGTCTCTTTTTCAAGATCGGCCAGTAATTGGTGCGCCAACTTATCCATACGGATTTCGGTATAACGCATTGCCGCCGCTGAGTCACCGTCGACCGAACCGAAGTTACCTTGGCCGTCTACTAAGGTGTAACGCAGTGAGAATGGCTGGGCCATACGGACGATAGTGTCATAAACAGCAGAGTCACCATGAGGGTGATATTTACCGATGACGTCACCGACCACACGGGCAGATTTTTTGTAAGGCTTGTTCCAATCGTTCTTCAATTCACTCATGGCAAACAGAACGCGGCGATGAACCGGCTTTAAGCCGTCGCGCACGTCTGGTAATGCACGTCCCACGATAACGCTCATGGCGTAATCAAGGTACGAATTCTTTAGTTCGTCTTCGATATTAATTGGCGAAATAGATGATGCCAGATCAGTCATAAACTGCTCGTTCCCCTGAAAAATAGCCGACAACGTATAATCCGTATCATTGCCTAGCCCAAAAACGTGATTTGGCATTCTAACACAGTTATTTAATGTCGCCAGACCTATCATTATCGAATTGAGAGTCTGGTGGCTTAATAGATGAAAACACTGTCAATTTGGTCGTGTGAGCGATAAACCAGCGTTGAAATTCGTGGCTTAGGATGAGAAAAAATCGTCAAAGGGATAAAGTAAAAGGTCGATACGGAGCACAACAATTAACATAAAAGCAGAAAACTGCTGAAAATTCACTCAACCACAAGGGCTTAGCTCAGTCGAACACTTTGTTTATCAAACATAGTCGTTATAATAGCCGCACAATACAGCTACTTCAGGTAATAGCATGCATCAGAATACCAATGTGGACCCACAGGAAATCGCAAAGTTTGAACGTATGGCCGAAACGTGGTGGGATCTCAACGGTGAATTTAAGCCGCTGCATCTATTAAACCCGCTGCGCTTAAATTATATCGATCAAACTGCTGGCGGCATTTTCGGTAAGAAAGTGCTCGACGTCGGTTGCGGTGGCGGGATTTTATCTGAAAGCATGGCCCGTATCGGTGCCGAGGTTGATGGTCTCGACATGGGTGATGAGCCCTTAGAAGTCGCCCGCCTACATGCCCTCGAAACCGGCGTAAGCATTAATTATGTAAAAAATACCGCCGAGACCCACAGCCAAGATCATCAAGCCTATTACGATGTGGTGACCTGTATGGAAATGCTGGAGCATGTGCCCGATCCACAATCTGTGATCAAGGCTTGCTGTGACATGGTTAAACCCGGTGGCTTTGTGTTTTTCTCCACCATCAACCGCAACATTAAATCCTATGTGCACACGATTCTGGGCGCAGAATATTTACTGAAGATGCTGCCAGTTGGTACCCATGAGCATAAAAAATTCATTAAGCCTTCGGAATTGATTGAACTTGTGGACAATACCGATCTGATCTGTACCGATGCATTAGGCATCAGCTACAACCCGCTGACGGGCATTTTTAAATACACGCCTAAAGTTGATGTCAATTACATGATAGCGACGCGTAAGGTTGATTAATATGAGTTTGGCACAGATCCAAGGCGTACTGTTCGATCTCGACGGCACCTTAGCCGATACCGCGCCGGATCTGGTGCAGGCCCTTAATTTAAGTCTTCAAGACGTCGGCATCGCCGCGCAGCCGTTAGCGGCCATGCGCTACGCCGCATCCCACGGCAGTTTTGCCTTAGTCGATGCGGCGATCCCCAATGCAGCGGATGATCTTCGCACTCAAGTTCAGCAAGGGCTGCTCGCCCACTATCAGCGCATTAATGGCGATCACTGTGCGCTATTCACAGGCATTGCAGCATTACTCGACTGGCTCGAGTTAATGCAGCTGCCATTTGGGGTGATCACCAACAAGCCTGCCCGCTTTACCCGTCCCTTATTGCGAAAACTGAATTTACACTTACGTATGCCCGTTATCATCAGTGGCGATTCAACCAAACACCCAAAACCCCACACAGCACCTATGTTATTAGGGGCTCAGCAACTGAACTGCGCTCCAGAGCACATTTTGTATCTTGGGGATGCTGAGCGGGATTTGTTGGCAGCTAAGGCGGCGGGCATGTTAGGCGGCGTTGCCCTATGGGGTTATCTGGGTGTCAACGACCAGCCATTACAGTGGCCAGCTCACGCACACTTTGCCAGCCCAACTGAGCTACATCAGGCATTAGTCGACGCATTTTCCTAGAAAAGCTCGCTAATAAAACGGCGAACAGACGTCACCATGACACTCAAAGATAAACCTTTTGCTAAAGTGACTATGCAGACGCACATAAGTGTGTTTGCCTGATTTTTACCTGCGAATAAAATCAGGCTGCGAAAGGTCGGCGGATAAAAGATCGGCACTTGTGCGCGATCGCGATCTAAAGAAAAGATCGCCTAAAAATCCCCCATGAGTGCGACACGCTAACCTGAAATTGAGCTTCAAGGTTAGTCGTTACTAACGCGAAAGCTTATCCTCAACTTATCCACAAGATGTCCCCTGAATTCAGACTTGCAAATAGGGGCAAACCTCACTATCTTGTATCCCAGATAATTTAAAACACCATATCTTGTGTATAGGTAGCAATCAGACACACTAGAAGCTCGCCGCTTAATTGACTCGTTTTCAACCAGTCAGCAGTATTTAAGGGACGGTTATTGATTGTTTTACAAGGATACGTACGGTGAACTTGCTCACCTAAATAGATATAAGAACCAAGGCCTATCTCCAAATGAATAGCACTATGACAGTCACAAAACGCTGTGGCGATCGTGAGAATATCGATCTCGAAAAAATACACCGCGTAATTACTTGGGCAGCCAAGGGATTAAAAAACGTTTCTGTTTCTGAAGTTGAACTGCGCTCGCACCTACAGTTTTTCGATGGCATCCCAACCGAAGCCATCCATGAAACCATTATCAAAGCGGCGGCGGATTTAATTTCTCCAGAATCACCGGACTATCAGTTCCTCGCCGCCCGTTTAGCGGTGTTTCATTTGCGTAAGAAGGCCTTCGGTCAATTCGAGCCGCCAGCACTGTATACCCACGTGACGAAATTAGTTGAGCTTGGCAAGTATGACATGCACATTCTGCAAGATTACAGCCGCGAAGAACTCGACGTGATGGATACCTATATCGACCATTGGCGCGATATGGACTTCTCTTACGCAGCGGTAAAGCAGCTTGAAGGTAAATATTTAGTTCAAAACCGTGTGACACACGAAATCTACGAGAGCGCGCAGTTCCTCTACATTTTGGTCGCGGCCTGTTTGTTTGCCCGTTATCCAAAAGAAACTCGCCTGAAATACGTTAAAGATTTCTATGACGCGGTATCGACCTTTAAGATTTCGCTGCCAACGCCAATCATGGCTGGTGTGCGCACGCCAACACGTCAGTTCAGCTCTTGCGTACTGATCGAATGTGGTGACAGCTTAGATTCAATCAACGCGACAGCTTCGTCGATAGTGAAATACGTCAGTCAACGTGCGGGTATCGGTATTAACGCCGGTCGTATTCGCGCCTTAGGTAGCCCAATCCGTGGTGGTGAAGCCTTCCACACAGGTTGTTTACCTTTCTATAAGTATTTCCAAACCGCAGTTAAGTCTTGCTCTCAAGGCGGCGTGCGTGGTGGTGCTGCGACCCTCTTCTACCCGATTTGGCACTTAGAAGTCGAATCTCTGCTGGTATTGAAAAATAACCGCGGCGTTGAAGATAACCGTATCCGTCACTTAGACTACGGTGTGCAGTTGAACAAAGTCATGTATCAACGTCTGATCAAGGGCGAAAATATCAGCCTGTTTAGCCCATCAGATGTACCTGGTTTGTACGATGCGTTCTTTGAAGATCAAAACGAATTCGAACGTTTATATGTGCAATACGAGCAAGACAGCAGTATTCGTAAGAAAACCATAAAGGCAGTTGAGCTGTTTTCACTGATGATGCAAGAGCGCGCCTCAACCGGCCGTATCTACATTCAGAACGTGGATCACTGCAACACCCATAGCCCGTTCGATTCTAAAGTCGCGCCGATCAGACAATCTAACCTGTGTCTTGAAATCGCCCTGCCGACAAAACCATTGAACAACATCGATGATCCTAATGGTGAAATCGCGCTTTGTACGCTGTCAGCACTTAACTTAGGTTCAATCAAAGAATTATCTGATATTGAGCCATTAGCCGACCTCGCGGTACGCGCACTGGATAATCTGCTGGATTATCAAGATTATCCTATCAAGGCAGCACAACTTGCCTCGATGAATCGCCGTACCTTAGGTATAGGCGTGATTAACTTCGCTAACTACTTAGCGAAAAATGGCATGAAGTATTCCGATGGCAGCGCGAACGATCTGACCCACAGAACCTTCGAAGCCATTCAGTTTTATTTACTGAAAGCCTCGATGAACTTGGCCAAAGAACAAGGTGCGTGTCCGTTATTCCACGAGACCACGTACGCTCAAGGTATTTTGCCAATCGATACTTATAAACGTGACCTAGATAAAATTTGTGCCGAACCATTGCACTTAGACTGGGAATCACTGCGTAGCGATATCAAGCAATATGGCCTGCGTAACTCGACGCTGTCGGCATTAATGCCATCAGAAACCTCGTCGCAAATCTCCAATGCGACCAATGGTATCGAACCACCGCGTGGCCTTATCAGCGTGAAATCGAGCAAAGACGGTCAGCTAAAACAAGTGGTACCTGATTTCGATACGCTGAAAGATAGCTATGAATTACTATGGAAAATGCCAAGTAATGATGGTTACTTACAGCTAGTGGGCATCATGCAGAAGTTCGTTGACCAAGCGATTTCGGCTAACACTAACTACGACCCTTCACGTTTTGAAGGCCGTAAAGTACCGATGCAAACTCTGCTGAAAGATTTGCTCAATGCTTACAAGTTAGGTGTGAAAACGCTTTACTACCATAACACTCGCGATGGTGCATCGGATTCACACGATGACATCACCAATTTAGAGAAAGAAGATGACGGTTGCGCCGGCGGCGCGTGTAAAATCTAGTCTTTAACGTTAACGCGGCTCTTACAAATAAAAAGTATAGGGATCCCGATTGAGTGGATCCCTATCCATTGGAAAATAGCACCATGGCCTACTCTACCTTCTGTCAAACACCCAACGATGCCACCCGTGAACCTATGTTTTTAGGTCAATCGGTCAACGTGGCTCGTTATGATCAACAAAAATATGAAGTGTTCGAAAAACTGATAGAAAAGCAGTTATCTTTCTTTTGGCGCCCAGAAGAAGTAGACGTCAGTCGCGATAAGATTGACTACGGTGCATTGCCCGATCATGAAAAACACATCTTTATTTCGAACCTGAAATACCAAACCCTGCTCGACTCGATTCAAGGTCGCTCGCCCAATGTGGCCTTTTTGCCACTGGTGTCGCTACCTGAGTTAGAAACTTGGATTGAGACTTGGTCTTTCTCTGAGACGATTCACTCGCGCTCATATACCCATATCATTCGTAACATCGTTAACGATCCGTCAGTGATCTTCGACGATATCGTCGTGAACAAAGAAATCTTAAGCCGTGCGACCGATATCGCGGCTTACTACGATCACTTAATTAAATTAACTCAAGTGTTCCACTTACTCGGCGCGGGGACCCATGTTATTGATGGCAAAGAAGTCATAGTCAACACCCGCACCCTGAAAAAAGCCTTGTACCTGTGCATGATGTCAGTCAACGCACTAGAGGCGATTCGTTTTTATGTTAGCTTTGCCTGCTCCTTTGCCTTTGCTGAACGTAAACTGATGGAAGGTAACGCGAAAATCATTCGCCTTATCGCCCGTGATGAAGCACTGCACTTAAACAGCACTCAGCATATTTTAAGCATTATGCAAGGTGGTAAAGACGATCCTGAAATGGGTGAAATTGCCGCAGAATGCCAACACGAAGCCTTCGATTTATTCTTCAAGGCAGCAGAGCAAGAAAAAGAATGGGCAAAATACCTGTTCAAAGACGGCTCTATGATAGGTTTGAATGAACAGATCCTTTGCCAATACGTTGAATTTATTACTAATCAACGCATGAAGTCGGTGAATCTGCCACAACCTTATCCTGAAATAACCAATCCATTACCTTGGATGAAAAACTGGTTAGAAAGCGATGCGGTGCAAGTCGCACCACAGGAAGTGGAAGTGTCTTCATACTTAGTCGGTCAAATCGACTCAGCGGTTGATGGCGATGAATTCCTCGACTTCGATCTCTAAGACGCTCAAAAGTGACGTTAATAATGGCATTACAACAGTGACATCGAAAAAACGGCCACAAAATCTGTTCGCGAAGGCGCCAATTGTGCGCCTTCAAGGTCAACCGGTGTTGCTCTTTACAGAGCAACAAGGCACCTTGTTGCAAGCGCTCGAAGCAAAAAAAGTCAAAATCTTCTCAGAATGTCGCAACGGTTTCTGCGGCGCCTGCAAAACACGGGTCATCAGCGGAAAAGTCAGCTACTTAAACGAACCCTTAGCTGAACTCAAACATGATGAATGTTTGCCCTGCTGCTGTGTGCCTACCGAAGATTTAGAGCTCGACTTGTCACCTGAAGGTGCGGCTGTGGTCACCTATGCATGTCAACCTCATCAGAGCAAACCCAGTTTGGCTAAGTCAAAGCAAACACAAAATGTAGCAAGTGACATACGCACGCAGAAACAGGCAGTGTTTGAAGACTCATAACGGCAAAACTCGATTGTTCAATAAGCTGCTTTAAACAAGATGTGGCGTTAAAACCCAAAATCGCTTTAAAACAAAAATGAGCTTTTAAACAAAGAGTAGCTTTAAGACAAACAGCCCCTTTCAATACAGCCTTATTCAATCCGCGCCATTAGATACCAAACGTTTTAAAACCCACTATTTTCCCTTCCCTCTATTTTCAATACATTCACACTAAAAAACCTAAAACAAACTTGTCCCGTCCTAAGATAGGTTGACAGTTTTTAGGCCAGCTCCTGTAGCTGGCCTTTTCTATTGTGCACCTGATT
>NZ_JAUOEQ010000039.1:0-42562 GCF_031931965.1 Shewanella sp. SP2S2-6
AAGAAATTCTAACTCAAGAAGAACGCAGGATTTTGAGAAAAAAAGCTGGGAATACAACAGTTACAGTTGAAGATGGAACTGAATACCTTCCTTTAGGAGGTAGCTTTACATCGAGTAAACATCCAGCGCGAGCCATTATAGGTACTGACAGACTTGTCGACAGAGTTAGAGTGCTAGAGCATTGGGTGCTGCATAACGAACAAGTAATAAGACAAGCTTTAGATCTACACAATCGTGACATAGATATTAAGTTAGTATTAGATGAAAACTACATGCCTCAAGTGTTCGAAGTAACAAAAAGAGCACTTCTTAACTTGATACCAAATGACGAAAAAACCATCGCTTAACTGGAATAATTCTGACTTTCAGCCCTTACTTAAACGCATCAGTTTTTTGTTGTTATAGTAAGGGTTGCCCCAAAGTAGTCTGGTGTGATTATCATAGTGGACTAATCCTACGTCTAGCAATTCATCCTTGCCAGTCGCTTAAACATTACCCATGCAACACGCCTCGCCCAAAGGCGTATTGCATAGGGTAAAGCAACATTAAGTAACACATTCACCTTCTTCTCAGCCTTGTGGCTCGCTGCGGCTTGCTTCATGATAAGCCTCACTTCTGATTGATTAACAGAAATCTAAAATTCCTTAATTAAAACAACAGTAGGATTAACCTATGCGACGTCTGTATCCCCTCTGTGCGCTGGCCATGCTCAGTGCCTGTAGTCCGAATTCATCCCAATCCGATGGCAACAGTACTTTGGCTGAACTCAAACCCGTGCAGTTCAATGAAGCACGCTTTAGAAATGATATAAAAGCCCTGTCATCCGATGAATTTGAAGGTCGAGCACCGACTACTCACGGTGAAAAACTCACCTTGGACTATTTGACTAAAGCCTTTACAGAGATGGGACTCAAGGGCGCATACCAAGGCAGCTTTTTACAACCTGTGCCTATGGTCAGCTATACCGCAGATGAAGCGCAGCAAGTCACGCTGGCAGGATTACCCTTTAAATACCGAAAAGATCTGGTGCTCAGCAGTCGTCACGATAACGGTGGCATTAACATTGAGAACGCGCCATTAGTCTTTGTTGGCTATGGAGTGAACGCACCAGAATATGGTTGGAATGATTACCAAGATCTCGACATGAAAGGCAAAATTGCGGTGATCTTAGTCAACGACCCCGGCTTTGCCCGCCCTGACTCGGGTAAGTTCAATGGCAAAGCCATGACCTATTACGGCCGCTGGAGCTATAAGTTTGAAGAGGCCAGCCGTCAAGGCGCCCTTGGTGCACTGATCATCCATGATACTGAGCCCGCCTCTTATCCTTGGTCTGTGGTAGAAAATAGCTGGACTGGGCCACAGCAAGATCTAGTGCTGAGTAAAGCCGAACAAGATAGCCGCATCAAAGTCGAAGGCTGGCTTACATTGGACGCAGCAACCCAGCTGTTTGATAAAGCGGGTTTATCACTGCCGAGCTTGATGGCGCGCGCCGCCGACAGCCCAATCAATGTCCCCCTTGAGCAAACGGCCAGTATCGCCTTTAAAAATAAAGCCGAATACGCGAATAGCTACAACGTAGTCGCCACGCTCCCCGGCAGCACACAAGCCGACGAGCAGATCCTCTACACCGCCCATTGGGATCACATAGGTAAAGACGAGACGAAAGCAGGCGATCAGATTTACAACGGCGCCATGGACAACGCCTCGGGCACTGCCGGCATTCTCGAGGTCGCCAGACAATTAACCGACAATGCGAATCAAGGCCACGGTTTAGCGCGCTCGGTCACCTTTATTGCCACCACAGGTGAAGAACAGGGCTTACTCGGTTCGCGCTATTACGCTGCCAATCCACTTTATCCTATCGACAAAACCGTGGCAGTGCTAAACCTCGACAGCACCAATATCTACGGCAAAACCAAGGATTTTACGATTGTCGGCAAAGGCAAGTCTGAGTTAGAAACTTACCTTATCGATGCGGCAAAACAACAAAACCGCATCGCCATGGGTGAAAAAAATCCCGCTTCGGGCGGTTTCTTCCGTTCAGATCATTTCAGCTTTGCCAAACTGGGCGTCCCAGCCGTCTTTGCCGGCGGCGGTAGCGACCCCGTTGATGAGGCCACGGCTGCTTATAAAACCCAGATGCAAGCCACAATGAAAGGCTGTTATCACAATGTCTGCGATGAATACCATGAAGACTGGGATTTGAGCGGCGCGCTGCAAGATTTGCAAGTCTACTACCAAGTCACGCGCACATTGGGCAACAGCAAAGATTGGCCGGGATACTATCAAGGCACAGAGTTTAATAGCCTGCGCCCAGCCAAAACGACGCTTGTGACAGATGCAAAATAGCAGCTTTTATCAGTGACAGCTTGTGAGAGGCGACTTAGTGAGTCGTCTCTTATTGACGCATGCTAGTCGCACCTGCGAAATAAAGCGCCAGCTGAATAAAGCGCCATCTCAGCCAGCACGGCAAAGCGCCAGACAAGATTGAAAAGCACGTGAACCATTCACGTGCTTTTTTGTTTTCAGCTCACAAACAATGCAGTTATCGCGATAATATCCATCCTGCGACACCATTCTGCATAGGCTTATGCCATTGGTTGATGTCAAACTCGGCGCATTAATTGATTAAAAATAAAACACTTAAGCGAGCCAACTCATTATTTATGGTCTTTTTTAACGGTTTTTCTGTCATCGACACTTTTTTAAAACACATTGTGAATTCCCCAAAACCCCTCACGCCAAATCAGACAATAAAAACAAATCATCAAAAATAACGTAAATTAAATGAATTATTCTCAAATAAAAGCATTAAACATAAACATCTAAATCAACAAAAACACCAATAAACAGATAAAACATCAAAAATAGTGTTTGGCAAATTTATAAATTGCTGGCACATTAAACCTCAATTGAGACATCCTCAAATGACAGACAGTGTGGGAGTTGTACTATGTGTTCAATCTTTTCGATTTTAGATATCCAATCTGATGCCAAAGAACTGCGCCAAGTCGCGCTAGAAATGTCTAAGCTAATGCGCCACCGTGGCCCTGACTGGTCAGGTATTTATGCCAGTGATAAGGCAATTCTTGCCCACGAACGTTTAGCCATTGTTGACATTGAACACGGTGCTCAGCCACTGCTGACCGAAGATGGCAGTTTGATCCTTGCGGTCAACGGCGAAATCTATAACCACAAAGAATTGAAAGCCCAGTTAGGCGATAAGTACAGCTATCAAACCAACTCTGACTGCGAAGTAATCTTGGCGCTGTATCAAGAATATGGCACTGACTTCCTTGATAAATTAAACGGTATCTTCGCCTTTGTGTTATATGACAAAGCCCAGGACAGATACCTTATCGGCCGCGATCACATGGGTATCATCCCGCTATACACAGGCCGTGACGCTGCGGGTAACTTCTATGTTGCCTCTGAAATGAAAGCGCTGATGCCAGTGTGTAAAACGGTAGAAGAGTTCTTACCGGGCCAGTATCTGTATTCAAAAGATGGTGAAGCCGTTAAATACTATAGCCGCGATTGGCAAAGCTATGATGCAGTTAAAGATAACCCAGCCAGCCAAGAAGAATTACGTGACGCATTAGAAGCGGCGGTCAAACGCCAATTAATGTCAGACGTACCCTATGGTGTGTTGCTATCAGGCGGCTTAGATTCATCGATCATTTCCGCCGTGACGCAAACCTTTGCGAAACGCCGCATTGAAGACGATGGCGAAACCAACGCTTGGTGGCCACAGTTGCATTCTTTTGCCGTCGGCCTTGAAGGTGCGCCAGATTTAATCGCTGCCAAAAAAGTCGCAGATGCCATTGGAACTATTCACCATGAGATCCATTTCACCTTCCAAGAAGGCTTAGATGCGATTAAAGAAGTGATCTATCACTTAGAAACCTACGATGTCACCACCATACGTGCCGCGACACCTATGTATTTAATGGCGCGTAAAATCAAAGCCATGGGCATTAAGATGGTGTTATCGGGTGAAGGTGCTGACGAGCTATTTGGCGGCTATTTATACTTCCATAAAGCGCCAAACGCACAGGCATTCCACGAGGAATTAGTCCGCAAACTCGATAAGCTGCATCTGTTCGATTGTCTGCGTGCCAACAAAGCTATGGCCGCTTGGGGATTAGAAGCCCGTGTGCCCTTCCTCGATAAAGAGTTTATGGATGTGGCGATGCGCATCAACCCAGAAGCAAAAATGTCTAAGGATGGTCGTATCGAGAAACACATTCTGCGCCAAGCCTTTGAGCATAAATTGCCAAAAGAAGTGGCGTGGCGTCAAAAGGAACAATTCAGTGACGGCGTAGGCTACTCTTGGATTGACGGTTTGAAAGAACAAGCTGCAGCGCGGGTGGATGATTTACAACTGGCAAACGCGAAATTCCGTTTCCCATACAACACGCCAGAAACCAAAGAAGCCTATTTCTATCGCTGCTTCTTTGAAGAACATTATCCATTGAGCGGCGCCGCTGAAACGGTTCCAGGTGGTAAATCCGTCGCCTGTTCAACGCCAGAAGCGCTGGCTTGGGACGAAAGCTTACGCGGCATTATCGACCCATCGGGCCGAGCAGTACGCTCTGTACACACCTCAAGTTATTAATAGCCTAACGTTAAAGTGCTCAGTTGATAAACTAGGTTAATACGCTAAATTAATAAGCTAAGTGAATCAGCTGGATTGATAAACTGGTTAAGATAGCCAACCACAAAAGCCACCCTAGGGTGGCTTTTGTATTTCGATGCTGTTTACTTTTATTGCTTACTCGTGCACAAAATTGTGTCTTAACTCTAGAATTCAACTAGGCCGACAGCGCACTAAATGGCTTGATTTCAGAGTGAGCTTGAATGTGGGTTTGAGTGTGAGCGTTGGTTTGCACTTGAGTTTGAAAATAAGCATTACTCTGCGTCAACGCCATCGGATCTAAGCTTAAAAACTGCTTTCCGGCATTCATGCCCGCATGGTAATCATGGCGTAAATCGGCATCGGTGCTACCCAACAACTTACTCTGCAAATTTTCAGCGGCAAAAATCTGCACTATCTCCACATCCTCTGGCGGATTAGCGATAAAGTCCAATTCATCCTGATAGGCTTGTTCGTGCTGCACTAAATAATCTATGGTTTTCGGGCAAAAACCAGAAACACAAATCCAAGATTTAAGTTTATGCACCCAAGCCGATTGCGCCTGAAAATCCTCACTCACAGTGCGGATCACCACAATTTTGCGGGCACCACGACGATAGGCCTCACGTACAGGTAAAGGCGCGGCTAAGCCGCCGTCGAGATAAAAATCACTGTCGATACCTTCGCTTGATGCTGCACCGTGAACAGAGGCACTGTTATCAGAGGCGCCATGATCAGCCGCGCCGTTATTACAAGCCTTATCAGTTAGCCAAGGCGTGAGTTTCACCCCTTGTTTATACAAAAATGGCAATGCGCTGGAGGCTTTAAGCAATTCGCGCCACTGGCTTTTACTGCTTGGACTTAAAAAATATCCCTTGCGATCACTGGCATTGGTAGTGGTGATCAGTAGCTGCCGATGACCGAGTGAGGCCGTCGCCGCATTAAGATCTAATTTGAACATCCCTTGTCTAGTCTGCTCAAAATACCAATCTAAATCGACCACATTGCCACCAACTAACCCGCGACCGAGTCGATAGAAGCGTTTATGGCGCGATAAACCGCGGATCAAACGTTTGGCATAACCTTTCTGACGGGCCAAAAAACTGCTGAGATTCTGTGAGCCAGCAGAAGTACCAATAAATAAATCAAAGGGATCGAAGCCGTCATCAAGCCAAGCATCGAGCACGCCTGCGGTGAAAATACCGCGCTGACCACCTCCTTCTGCAATCAGGGCCACCTGTGGGCTAGCGTTAGATTGAGCGTCTTGGGAGGCTAAGTGGCTGAAAGCGTGCATAGTAAAACCTTATCGAATAATTCATATAAGGCGAGTCTAAACAAGCTAAATGAGAAAGGATAACGGATAGAAGCTATCATCTTAATAGGAAAAAACTATTAAGATAGTGTGCAAGCATTAGCCGGTGATGATAACGACAGCAAATACTGGCAGAAATAACGGCAGTGATGAGCAAGGTTAGGCAGGTTAGCTTGTTCGTCATCCTTAACGAACAAGCTGTTTTCACATCAATGCATTAAAACTTATGACTGAGTTCTAACGTGATATTACGCGGCTCACCGGGGAAATGGCCATTACGTTCGCTAAACCCACTGACGGCATATTCTTTGTCGAAGATATTTTTAAGATTTAAGCGAACTTGAGTTTGATCCCACTGAGTCGTCCAGCTCATGTCAAAAATCGTATGGGGCTTCACTATTTGACCATCGAGGCTGAACTGCTCGCCCACATAATCCATACCAAAGGCAATCGCCGAATCGAGTGCATTGATATCGTAACGAGTCCATATCCCCGCTTGATGACGCGGCGCATTGGCAAAGTGCTTACTATCGAAGGTATTGGTTAAACTGTCGTTAGTGACTCCTTTAACCACTTCAGTCTCGTTATAGGCATAGTTTGCCGTAACAGTCAGGTTATCGGTTAAATCCCCCACCAGCGTCCATTCAAGGCCTTGACTGTGTACTTCACCCAAATTAAGTAAAGCGGGAATGCCATCGTCATCGCCAGTATTTAAAGAGTTAGCTTGAGCAACATTTTGTTTTTCAATGCGATATACCGCGAGCGTGGTCATGAACTGGCCATCAAGCCATTCATTTTTCATCCCAAGCTCAATTTGATTGCCCGTTTCTGGATCGAGGAAACCGTCAGCAATATCTTGTGCTTGATCGGTTAAAGATGCTGGATTGAAGCTCTCTGAGTAATTCAAATAAAAGGACATTGAATCGATTGGACGATAATTCAGTCCTGCTCTTGGCGTTATCGCGTTATCGCTGAAGGAGAAACCGGTCTTTTTATCATAGTCATCAAACTGGCTGAAACGCAGACCAGCAATCAATGACCACTGTTCATTAAAGTGCAGATGTTCCTGCACATACACGCCATAGCGGTTAGCGCGAGTGCCATCGGTATTTTTGTCTTGCAGCGTGTAAGTACTTGGGTCAGTTTCACCATAATTAAGGTCAAAAATATTCAGGTTACCCACACCTGTTTTATCCGTCGCCAGCTTGTAGCTGTATTCGGTTTCAACATAGTGATAATCGCCACCGAACAGGAACTCATGTTCAAAACCTAAGGCATCGAATGCATAAACAAAATCATTGGTTAAACTGATTTCATCATTTGCCCGTGCTTGCACTCGGTATTCACGCTTAATGGTGCCATCACCCATAATGGGCTTTTTATTGGCATCTAAGGTCGCCCAACCTCTCGATTCATGATATTGCTGCGTGGAATCATTATTCAGATAACGGATCTGAGTCTTGACAGAGAAGTTATCGGTGAATTGATGATCGAGAATCGATTGCAGCACCAGTGCATCCATCTTCTGGAAGTCACTCTTCTCATTGGCATTATAGGATGGCGCAACAAGGAAATTACCGTCATTATCGACAGGCACGCCGCGCAGTCGATTGCCGCCTAAATCCTGCTTAATGATATCGAAGGTCGTGGTGAGCTTAGTATCATCACTGATTTCGTAGAGTAATCCACCCGCCACTTCAGCATTTTGGCTATCGGCATTATTTCGAAAGCTATCTTCCTGCTGATAATAGGCGCCAAAGCGATAGGCGAGATTGTTGGTTAAGCCGCCGGTCAAATCCAGCGAGCCACCCATCATGTCCTCGCTGCCGGTGCTCAATGTCAGCTCTTTACTCTCAACAAAAGTTGGTTTTTTAGTGACATAGTTGATCATACCGCCGGGTTCACCACCTCCATAAAGTGCCGATGCAGGGCCTTTTAACACTTCAACCCGCTGCACATTAAACAGTTGCGGCACAGAAAATCCCGAATAGGGATCGCCCCTTACCCCATCATAAAAGACGTTGGCATCGTCACGGAAACCGCGAAAGGTCACGCCCGAATAACTGAACTCACTCACGCCAGCGATTGAGCGGTATAAATCAGTAATATTGCGCGCCGCTTGGTCAACAATTAACTGCTCGGTCAGCACTTGCACAGACTGCGGCAATTCCATCACATTGATCGCCGTCTTAGTGCCAACCGTCGTTTCTTTATCGACGTACATTTGCATCGCGCGGCCATGAACGGCAATTCGCTCAGGTGCTGCCAGCTTAACTTGCTCATAGGCTGCAGGCTCAGTCGATGCAGGACTTGCAACGGGTAAGCTCGTAGACAAGGTCTGCTGTGGAGCCTCTTTATCGAGTACGGTTTCAGCGGCGAATGTCGACTGATGTTAAGCGAGTGCAAGTACAATTAATGAGTAGGCGAAACGAGTCTTCACAGAATGTCCCCAGCGCGAGCGCATAAAAATGGCATAAACCAAAGGGTTTACAAATGTATTCAAACGAATTGGCCGTCATTATAAAGAATGATTTACGAATGACAACGATTATCATTTGAATTTACATGAATGTGAAATCTGTTAGGTAAATCCCTAGCGTCAGCTCACATTATCCTTGTGATATTTGGTTATGACTTAAACGAAACAGAGGTTCAGTCGCAAAGACCTTAGATAGAAGTGTTAATGTGGGATAAAAATAAAAACCAGCGACAGTGCGCTGGTTTTTGAGCTGTTCTTAAGCAAGGGCTTAACTCAGCCGATAAGGTGAATGCTTAAAAAATAGCTTCATCCAATTGTGTGAGCATTTCACTCGCCTGCTCAATTTGCTTACGCAGACTGCGACCTTGCACCGCCCAGTAAGCCATATAGAAATCGGCGGTTTTCAATTTAGCTTGGTAAAACGCGGTTTCTTCGGTGCCCTGCTCCAACGCCGCTAATGCAACCGCGGCACTTCTGGCCCACATCCACGCCAGTGCAGTCACGCCGAATAACTCCAGATAAGCCATAGACGCTGCGCCGATAATGTCAGGATTAGTCGCAGCTTGTGCAGCTAAATAACCGCTAGCCTTTTGCAAATCACCCGCACAATCCATTAAACCACTCACGTAAGGTTGCATCGCCGCATTCGTGCTATGTGACTTAATGAACTCAGTCACTAATGCCGACCATTGCTGCATCGCCGCGCCGCGGTCGCTAAGCAATTTACGACCCACTAAATCCAGCGCCTGAATGCCGTTAGTGCCTTCATAAATCAGCGCAATACGGCTATCACGCACAAATTGCTCCATGCCCCACTCATGGATATAACCATGTCCACCAAACACTTGCTGCGCATCCACACAGGCATTAAAACCGCGGTTGGTGATAAAACCTTTCACAACGGGCGTAAACAGGGCTGCTAACTGGGATGCCGCTTTCGCTTTGGCGGGATCGGTATGGCGCTCAGCTTCATCGAGCCACAAAGCTTGTTGTCCAACTAAGGCTCTTGCGCCTTCATTAAAGGCTTTTTGCGACAGCAACATACGGCGCACATCGCCGTGAACCAAAATCGGATCGGCGGCTTTTTCTGGGGCTTTGGCACCGCTTAAAGCGCGGCTCTGTAATCTGTCTTTGGCATAGGCTAACGCATTTTGATAGGCAATCTCAGAGACACCCAGCCCTTGCACGCCCACGCCTAAACGCGCTTGGTTCATCATAGTAAACATGGCGCGCAGTCCTTGGTGCGGCTCGCCAACAAGCTCGCCCAGCGCAGCTTCAAACACCATCACACAGGTGGAGTTACCGTGAATGCCCATCTTATGTTCAAGGCCGCTGGCATATAAAGTGTTCGGCGCGCCTAGGCTACCATCGCCATTCACTAATACTTTAGGTACCGCAAACAGAGATATGCCCTTCACGCCTTCAGGTGCATCCGGCAAGCGGGCTAATACTAAATGCACTATGTTGTCGGTGAGTTGGTGATCGCCTGAGGAGATAAAAATCTTCTCGCCAGTGATAGCAAAAACACCTTCGGATACTGGCACGGCTTTGGTGCGTAATAAGGCTAAGTCGGTCCCGGCGTGGGACTCGGTCAAATTCATTGTCCCAGTCCATTCACCGCTGACCAATTTACTCAAATATTTTTGCTTAAGCGCATCACTGCCGTGGGCATGGATGGCGGCATAGGCGCCATGGGTCAAACCGGGATACATGGCAAAGGCCATATTTGTTGCCGTTTGTATCTCAGTCGCAAAAATCCCCACCACTTCGGGTAGACCTTGGCCGCCATATTCAGGATCGCAGGTCAGCGTTGGCCAGCCATTATCAACAAACTGCTGATAGGCATTATCAAATCCTTCGGGGGTAATCACCCTGCCATCTACCAACTTACAGCCTTGCAGATCGCCGATACTATTGAGCGGCAGCATGACTTCAGTACTAAAGTCAGCCATACCTTGCAGGATAGCATCAACAAGATCTGGATCGATTTCATCGAACCCCTTGAGAGCATCTTGCTGATAAATATGTAACATTTCATTGAGGATAAATTGATAGTCGCGCAGCGGCGCTTGATAGACTGGCATAATCGCTTCCCTTTTCTTGTTAGACTGCAACTCACTAAGTGATCTGACCACTTTAGCTAAATTTGCCGAAAAAGAAAGCACCCCACCAGCCAGCAAAGACTTTTGTTTACACAAACGAACAGCGAAACCGTAAATTGATCGCAACAAAGCCTTATGTTATCGCGGAAAACTTTGTAAGCTAACTGCCTGTTTTTCTGATATGCCAGCAGAGTTAAGGATATTGCTACTATGGGTTCTGTCACTACTAAAAAGCACGCCAACGGGCTCGATTATGTCGAAGTGAATACGGCGTTATGTCAGGCAAGAATTTTTTTGCAGGGCGCGCAAATAGACTATTTTCAACCCGTAGGAAAACCACCTTTACTGTGGGTTTCATCGGCTGACGATTATCAACCCGGTAATGGGATCCGTGGCGGAGTGCCCGTATGCTGGCCTTGGTTTGGCATGAGTAGTGAAGCAAACTTCCCCCAACACGGTTTTGCCCGTACCCGCATTTGGGCGCTGGAATCGGTAGAAATGCGTAATCAGTTAGTGGATTTACGTTTTAGCTTAAAGATCAGTGAGCAAGATAAAATCTATTGGCCGCATAACACTCAGGTCAGCGTGTTATTCACCCTAGGCGACACCCTGAGCATCAGTCTTGTGAATACCAACTTAGGTGATGAAACCGTGACGCTTACCCAAGCGCTGCACAGCTATTTCCCGATTGAGGATATCCACCAACTCAAAGCCAGCGGCTTTAGTGGCTCAAAATACATCGAATTTGCTGAAGGACCTTATCCGCAAACCACGGATGAAGTGCTGTTTGATCGCGAGACAGATCGTGTCTATACCGATCTCAGCCCTGTGCAATTATTGCATACGCCGCAGGGAATAATCGAAGTCAGCCGTGAAAACAGCCAGTCAGCGGTATTATGGAATCCATGGATTGAAAAGTCACGACGCCTTGGCCGGTTTAATCCAGAAGATTATTTGACCATGGTCTGTCTAGAAGCGGCCAATGTTTTAGAAGATAAAGTCGTGCTTGCCCCAAGTGAAACCCACAGTTTAGTGACCCATATTTGCTGGAAAGACTAACGATTTAATATCCTCGTTCTTAAAATCTAGAGCTTAAAATCGAGAGCTTAATTTCTAGTTCTAAATCCTAGCCACAAACGATACACACAAAAATGCCCAGTCCGATTTGCCAACGCAATCGGGACTGGGCATTTTTATCAGTACAAAATCTAAGTTTTATAAGCTTATTTCGCCGATTTCTCTAGGCGCGCTAACAGGCTAGACGTATCCCAACGGTTACCGCCCATGCCCTGCACTTCTGAATAGAATTGATCCACCAAAGCGGTCAATGGCAAGTGTGAACCATTGCGGCGGGCTTCTTCTAAGGCGATGCCTAAATCTTTACGCATCCAATCGACGGCAAAACCAAAATCATAGCTTTGGCCCCACATGGTTTTGTAGCGATTTTCCATTTGCCAGCTTTGCGCCGCGCCTTTACTGATCACTTCAATCACTTTCTCGCCATCAAGACCCGCCTTGCGCGCAAACTGTAATGCTTCCGCCAAACCTTGTACCACACCCGCGATACAAATTTGGTTCACCATCTTAGTTAACTGACCAGCACCGACTTCACCTAAACGCTCAGCGCAGCGGGCAAAAGCTTCAATCACAGGCTTAACACGGGAAAATACAACTTCATCGCCGCCAACCATCACAGTCAACACGCCATTTTCGGCGCCCGCTTGACCGCCCGACACCGGCGCATCGAGGAAATCAACGCCCTTTTCTGCTAACACTTGATGAAGCTCACGGGCAACATCGGCCGAAGCCGTAGTATGGTCAACTAACACTGCGCCCTTTTCCATGCCATAAATAACGCCATCACTCCCTAATACCACTTCACGCAGGTCGTTATCATTGCCCACACAAGTAAACACAATATCTTGACCCTCTGCCGCTTCCTTTGGTGTTGGGCAGCAACGTCCGCCATAGGTGTCGACCCAAGTTTGTGCTTTAGCAAAAGTGCGATTATAAACAGTGACCTCATGGCCTTTGTTCAGTAAATGTCTCGCCATGGGATATCCCATTACGCCCAAACCAATAAATGCGACTTTCGCCATGAAGTGCTCCTCAAATAAGTAAACAAGGTGAATCAATTAAAAATAGCTGAATCGAGTTGTATTTCCTCTGTCCAATATGTTACTGCTAAAACCTCAACAACAAATACTAAAAAAATGCCACTGAGTGTTTCAATCTATAGGGTCAATTACGGATGCTTATTTAGGGGAATGGGCAGTAAAAATAATGGCGGAAGTGTAGCATTCATTCCGCATAGCGTCAGGTTGAAATCGGCCCCACAGGCAAACGCACTTTTCGACAGAGACAACAAAGGCGCAATAAGCGCCTTTGTTGATGTAATTTATGGGGCTATTTCACCACATGGGCTTCCATTTCGGCGCCAATCTTTTTACGCATTTCCATCAAGCGCAGTGCAGAATCGCGCAAATGAATATCATGTTCCGTCTGTGGTACCCACTCAGGCACTGGCGTTGGCTGGCCGTGTTCGTCAACAGCCACCATGATCACAATACAGTGGGTAGTCAAATGACGCTCGGAAACCTTAGGATCGCCTGCGCGCACATCGATACCGATATGCATAGAAGTTTTACCCGTATAAATCACCTTAGCGCTGACTTCGACTATATTGCCCACTAAAATGGGTTGCACAAAACGAATCCCGCCCGCATAGGCAGTAATACAATATTTACCACTCCAACCCGCTGCACAGGCATAGGCCGCGAGATCGATCCACTTCATCACAGCACCGCCGTGAACTTTACCACCAAAATTTACATCCGCAGGCTCTGACAAAAATCTCAGGGTGCTTTGTCTATCGATACCAGCCATATAACCTCAACTTATTCAGCCACTGTGGCTCAATGTCTTCGCGCAATAAGCTGAGTTTACGATAGAAATCCCCAATAGCGTAAAGATAATTACGATTGGCCTCGCCAAAAAATTCGATTTAACCAAAGTGACTAATAAGCACGCAGCAAAGCAGTAAACTCGGTAGGGCTAAGCGGTAAAGCCATAGCTGTAGCCCGCTGCTGACAAAGCGAGTGCCCTTTGCAAAAGTGTACACACCTAAGCCAAGCATGAAGTAACCCAGCACTTCAAGACCCGAGGACATATTACTGCCGCCACCGACATTAATCGCCGTCACCAATAAGGCAAACCAGACGACCACGTAAGCGGCGATTGCTAAGGTAAAAGTCTTGATCCCTATGTCCATGTTAGGATGCCAAACTTTAAATTCACCGCGGATCAACTCGGTCAGATTAGCCGTTAATGCGCCGATGAGGGGGACAAGCGGGATCACCGCAGGGTTTAACATGACACACTCCATCAAGATTAAATATATCTGTCATTATCTGTGGCCAATAGAATTAAACAAGCTTGATGAACAAAGGTTAACACTGTGGATATCATAGAGTTACAAAGTGACTTCGCTCACAATGAAAGCGTGAAATAGCGGCATTCAAATCACAATACCGATAGATTTTACCCATAAAAAATGCGCCCTCAGGCGCATTTTTTCACTGTTTTTTACATCACAAGTAAGTGTTTTACACTTTCTTGAACAGTAATGAACCGTTAGTCCCACCAAAACCGAAGGAGTTACACAGGGCGTAATCCATCTTCACGTCACGGGCAGTATGAGCGACAAAGTCTAAATCACAACCTTCATCCGGATTATCCAAGTTAATGGTTGGCGGTACAGCTTGGTCGCGCAGTGCTAATAAAGTGAAAATCGCTTCAACTGCACCAGCAGCACCTAATAGGTGACCCGTCATCGATTTAGTCGAGCTAACCAGTACTTTATAAGCGTGGTCGCCAAATACAGACTTAACCGCTGCCGCTTCCGCTTTATCACCTGCTGGCGTCGACGTACCATGGGCATTGATATAACCAATTTGCTCCAGTGATAACTTAGCATCATTAATAGCATTGACCATAGCCGCCGCAGCACCTGCACCGTCGCTTGGAGGCGATGTCATGTGGAACGCATCACCGCTCATACCAAAACCGACTAACTCGCCGTAAATGGTCGCACCGCGCGCTTTAGCGTGTTCGTACTCTTCCATCACCATCACGCCCGCACCGTCACCGATCACAAAACCATCACGGTCTTTATCCCATGGACGGCTCGCCGCAGTCGGATCGTCATTGCGTGTCGATAATGCTTTCGCAGCACCAAAACCTGCCACGCCTAAAGGAGAAGTGACATCCTCAGCACCGCCGGCCACCATCACGTCGGCATCGCCATAGGCAATGGTACGCGCTGCAAAACCGATATTGTGCACGCCTGTAGTACAAGCGGTCGTCACGGCAAAATTGGGGCCTTTCATGCCAAACATGATCGACAAGTGGCCCGAAATCATATTGATGATAGTGCTAGGTACAAAGAAAGGAGAAACCTTACGCGGACCACCATTCATCAAGGCGCTATGCCCTTGTTCAATCAACCACATGCCGCCCATACCGGCACCAATAGCCGTACCGACACGACCAGGGTTTTCTTTGCTCATATCCAGACCTGAGTCTTGGATAGCTTGGATGCCAGCTGCCATACCGTATTGAATAAAGAGGTCCATCTTACGGGCGTCTTTTTTCGTTACGTATTGCTCAACATCGAAATCTTTTACTGAACCACTGAAACGAGTGGTAAATTCACTGGCATCAAATTTGGTTATCGGTGCAATACCACTCTTACCCGAAAGCAAAGCCTTCCAAGTAGTATCGACAGTATTGCCCACTGGAGTTACTAACCCCAAACCGGTTACCACTACACGACGTTTAGACACGGCAGTCACCTTTAAATGCTAAATTTGTTAGTTCTGATAGATAAAACAAGATTTTCTATCATTAGACAATTTCTTAAATAACGTTTATTTAGAAAAATTCGCCAATCTGCGGCGAGCATCTCGTGGATAACAATTAAAACACGATCCAGAGACGATTGAATGGCACGGGGGCAGAATTTGACGGGGGTAAAACAAAAACAGGCGGCAAAAATGCCGCCTGTCTTCAAGAATTCAGAATTACTGATTCTTAGAAACGTAGTCGATCGCTGCTTGAACAGTAGTGATCTTTTCAGCTTCTTCATCAGGGATCTCGGTATCAAACTCTTCTTCCAGAGCCATAACCAACTCAACAGTGTCCAGAGAATCTGCACCCAGATCGTCAACGAAAGATGCCGCTGGCTTAACGTCTTCTTCTTTAACGCCCAGTTGCTCTACAATGATTTTCTTTACACGTTCTTCGATGTTGCTCATTAGTTTTCTTTCCTATTCAAATTACGCACTTGCGTAAGATTGCGAGTAGTTTATTAGATTTGGCTGACAATGCAAGCTTAGTTTTCGTGGTCTAACCACGAAATTTCACTATCAATTGATACAGATCACTACTCAGTTGCGACAGAAATCCCTGCCATTCGCCCTTAAACCATGTACATGCCGCCATTCACATGCAAAGTTTCGCCTGTGATGTAAGCGGCTGAGTCCGAGGCCAAGAAGAGCACTGCGTTCGCAATTTCTTGCGCTTGCCCTAATCGTTCCATCGGAACCTGTGACATGATAGCTTTTTGCTGCTCTTCGGTCAGCTCATCTGTCATATCGGTCTGGATAAATCCAGGAGCGATAGCATTAACTGTAATTTGACGAGATGCAACCTCTCTTGCAAGAGATTTTGTAAATCCAATCAAACCCGCCTTTGCTGCCGAGTAGTTAACTTGACCTGCATTGCCCATGGTGCCTACCACTGAACCGATATTGATGATTCGGCCAAAGCGCTTTTTCATCATGGTACGCATCACAGGTTTTGATAGTCTAAATAACGATGTCAGGTTAGTGTCGATAATATCCTGCCATTCATCATCTTTCATCCGCATCAGCAGATTATCACGGGTTATACCCGCGTTGTTGACTAGAATATCAACATCACCGGCTTTTTCTTTGATCGAGGCGAATAAATGTGTAACAGATTCACTATCTGTGACATTAAGCACTAAACCAAAACCTTTGTCACCCAGATATTCTTGGATCGCCGCAGCGCCCTTCTCACTGGTTGCGGTTCCAATAACAACGGCACCGGCTTCGACCAGTGTCTCAGCGATCGCACGGCCAATACCACGGCTCGCACCTGTCACCAAAGCCACTTTGCCTGTTAAATTCAGGTTGAAACTCATACAAACTCCTTACTCAGTTAATGCTGCTAATGAAGCAACATCATTAACCGCTTGGGCTGATAGTGATTTATTAATTCGTTTTGCTAATCCTGTCAATACTTTACCAGGACCACATTCCACCAGTTGGGTAATGCCTTTTTGGGCCATTAGCTCAACAGTTTCGCTCCAGCGGACAGGACAATATAACTGACGTACTAATGCATCTTTAATGTCATCAGCAGAGGTGGGTGATGCCACATCAACGTTATTAATCACAGTAATCGTTGGGGCATTAAACTGTACATCATTTAATGCCACGGCCAGTTTATCCGCCGCAGGTTTCATTAATGCGCAGTGTGATGGCACGCTGACAGGTAACGCTACCGCCATTTTAGCGCCCGCAGCTTTACAAGCCGCTGCTGCACGTTCAACCGCGTCTTTTTGACCCGCGATAACCACTTGACCTGGGCTGTTGAAGTTAACTGGGCTCACCACGTCGCCTTGAGCCGCTTCGGCACAAGCATTCGCAATACCCTCGTTATCTAAACCGATAATGGCATACATAGCGCCTGTGCCAGCAGGAACCGCTTGCTGCATCAGTTGACCGCGTAATTCCACCAACTTAATCGCGTCTTTAAAATCCATGACTCCGGCGCACACTAAAGCAGAATACTCGCCTAAGCTGTGACCTGCCAACATGGCTGGCATAGGTTTGCCTGAAGCCACGTAGGCACGCCAAATCGCCACACTCGCCGCTAATAGGGCTGGCTGGGTTTTATCGGTTTCATTTAAGCTTTCAACAGGACCTTGCTGAACCAATGACCACAAATCATAACCTAAGACGTCACTCGCCTCGGCAAAGGTTTGCCCGACAACGGCGTGTGATTCGGCAAGCTCGGCTAACATGCCGAGGGCTTGTGAACCTTGGCCTGGAAATACAAAAGCAACATTTTCCATATTCAAATTACCTATGGCTTACTTAATTTATTGAAAAATCATGTGGAAAACACATGTAGAACTTAGAAGCGAATGAGCGCACTGCCCCACGCAAAACCGGCACCGAAGGCTTCAAGCAGCAGGAGTTGTCCACGCTGAATCCGGCCATCACGCACGGCTTCATCTAATGCGATAGGCACAGATGCTGCTGAGGTATTACCGTGTTTAGCTAAGGTCAATACAACTTTATCAAGACTCATATCGAGCTTTTTGGCGGTAGCATTAATAATACGGAAGTTAGCTTGATGTGGCACTAACCAATCAATTTCTGACTTATCGATATTGTTGATGCGCAGCGTCTCAGTCACAACATGGGACAATTGAGTCACTGCCACTTTAAAGACATCGTTACCTTTCATGGTCATAAAACCGACCGCTTCAGAGGTTTCGCCTTGGCGTGGTGGGAAAGCGCATTTCAATAAGTCGCCTTGGCGACCATCGGCATAAATGTGGGTAGAAATGATCCCTGGCGTTTCAGATGCACCAATCACAACGGCACCCGCACCATCACCAAATAAAATAATCGTTGAACGATCTTCTGGCTCACATAGGCGAGACAGTACATCGGCGCCAATTACTAAGACTTTTTTAGCCGCGCCCGTTTTTACAAATTGATCGGCAACAGATAAAGCATAAACAAAGCCTGAACAAGCCGCAGCGATGTCAAATGCTGGAATGGTATGCACGCCAAGCATGGCTTGGATTTCACAGGCCGCAGCCGGAAAAGCATTTGGTGCACTGGTGGTGCCGCAAACGATCATGTCTAAGTCTGATGCTTCTATGCCAGCCATTTCCAGCGCTTTGAGTGCCGCTTGGTAGCCCATAGTTGAAACGGTTTCATCGAAGGCCGCAATGCGACGTTCTGATATACCTGTACGTTCAACAATCCATTGGTCAGTGGTTTCCACCATTTTTTCCAAATCTTGATTGCTACGCACCTGCACTGGTAGATAACTACCAGTTCCGAGAATTTTTGTATGCATAAGGAGGGATCAGTTATTTATATCTAAAAGAATCGACTCCAAACGATCTTTTATCATTTCAGGGAGTCGACGTTGAGCTTCCGTTACTGCCAAACTAATTGCTTGTAAATAGGCAGTTTCATCCGCATTTCCATGGCTTTTTACAACTATTCCGCGCAATCCTATCAGACTTGCACCGTTATAGTGGTCGGGGTTCATCTGACTAAGGACCGCCTGAATACGTGGGGCGATAAGTTTAGCCAGAAAACGAACAAATAAACCTTGGGTTAGTCCCCGTTTTAACTGATGTACCAATAATTTGGCAATGCCTTCAGAGGTTTTAAGCGTGATGTTACCCACAAACCCATCACAAACAATGACATCCACATTACCGGAGTAGATTTCATCCCCTTCAATAAAACCCGTGTAATTGATTTGTTCTGTGTGTTGCAGTAACTGCGCCGCTTGCTGAACTTGATCGTTACCTTTAATCTCTTCAATGCCCACATTGAGCAAAGCGACTTTTGGCCGAGATTTCTTATCTACCGCTTCGCACAGGACTGAGCCCATCACAGCAAATTGAAATAAGGTTTCCGAGTCACAGGAAATATTCGCGCCCAAATCCAACAAATAAACCGGTTTTTGAGTCACCGCAGGTAAACAACTGACTAATGCGGGTCGATCAACACCAGGCAAGGTCTTCAGCAATACTTTCGCCATTGCCATTAACGCACCTGTGTTACCGGCACTCACACACGCTTGCGCGCGGTCGTCACGCACTAACTCAATCGCCAATCGCATGGAACTGTTTTTACGTGTACGCAAAGCATGCACAGGTCGATCGGACATACTAACGACTTCATCGGTATGAATGATTTCTATGCGTGAAAGTAGATTTGCTTCGGTTTGACGTAGATAGACATCAATTTCAGTCTTGTCTCCGACTAAAATGATTTTAAGAAAAGAATGTAATTTTAGTGCCCGCAAGGCTGCAGGCACCGTGACGTGGGGGCCATGATCACCACCCATTGCATCTAACGCAAGCGTCAGATTCGTCATTAGGAAACCAACAAATTACTTGTTGATTACCTTTTTACCGCGATAGAAGCCATCTGCAGTCACATTGTGACGCATATGGATTTCACCGCTGGTAGCGTCTACAGACAGCTGAGCAGTGCTCAGTGCGTCATGTGAACGGCGCATTCCGCGCTTTGAACGTGATTTTTTGTTCTGTTGTACAGCCATTGGCCTGTCTCCTAGATTACTTGCTCTTCAGTTTTTCTAACACTGCAAACGGATTTGGACGCTCCTCTTGAGCGGGTTCGATCTCGCCTACAACCATGTCTTTAGATCCCGCACTGCAATCAATTTCTTGATGCATTGGGATTATCGGCATAGCGACTATCAATTCATCTTCGATCAATTGATGTAGACGCACTTCGCCAATTTCATTGCACTCAATTGGGTCATACGCATCCGGGAGCTCATCGATTTCTGCCTTAGTCCGGCATGGACCGAAGCAAAACTCGACCGTAACCTCAGTGGTAAATAGTGTCATGCAACGTTGACATATCAGAGTGAGCTCCGTCACAGCCTTCCCTTTCAGGTAGACTATCCCCTGTAAATCTACGCCACATTCAAGCGACACTGCCACATCGGAACAGTCGCCGGCACATAACTCATTTAATCTTTTCAATTGCTGCCCAGGCACTATCCCCTGATAAGAGGAGCAGCTCGAGGCGGCGCGGATAGGATCAATTGAAACCGGTATCTTTACTGTTTGCATAAGGCGCGCATATTATAGTTTGAAAACGCTAGAGTCAAAGAAAAATTACTAACTTAAGTCCCAGTTTGCGACTTAAGCCTTTCTCCAGCCCCAACATTGAAATTGACGGAAGCGAAATAGTACCCAAGCACGAGGTCGCATACAAGCATAAGCCGACTAAAATAGTCGCATTCGCTGAAAAGAAACCGTAAAAGACGAAACTCTTGCACTCTCTAGCGCAGATTGGTCACAATATGAGTCACTCTTTTGCGGATATCCTATTATGCCAACCCCATTAATCTTAGCTTCGACCTCTGTATACCGACAATCTTTACTGCAGAAACTCGGTCTTCCCTTCGAATGCTGTAATCCTGATATTGACGAAACAGCGTATATCGATGAATCGGCCCATGCCTTAGTGCTTCGACTAGCCAAAGCAAAAGCCGTCGCAGGTGCAGAACAATTCCCCGATGGGCTGATTATTGGCTCCGATCAAGTTGCCGTCATTGATGGCAAGATTATCGGTAAACCCCATGATTTTGACAATGCCGTCGCGCAGCTCATCCAAGCCTCTGGCAAGGCCATCACCTTTTATACTGGTCTTGCACTCTATAATGCCGAAACGGGCGCCATGGCCGCCGAGGTTGAACCCTTTACGGTTCATTTCAGGCATCTTAGCCATGCGCAGATTGTCGCCTACATAGAAAAAGAAGAGCCCTACTACTGCGCGGGCAGTTTTAAGAGTGAAGGCTTAGGCATAGCCTTATTTACCGAGCTTGAAGGTCGCGATCCGAATACCTTAGTTGGCTTACCACTGATATTACTGACAGAAATGCTGTTGGCCCAAGGTGTAGACGTTCTCGCTTAACCGGCTTACACGTTAGCTTATTCGTTTACTGAGGTTTTGCTCAGCGTGCTCTGTTTATTAAATCGATTAAGCGCACCCAAAAATGCCGAGCAGCAGATTCGTTTCATTGACGAAAAGATGGGACGTAAATAAAGCTAACCAGCAAGTACTCATGCGTAGCGGCATGTATTGCCGCTTCAGCATTAAATAGCAGTGCTAGAGGTATTGCAGCAATTGCGCAGGAGAGTCAATCAAAGCGATAGGTCCTGCTTGCAGTAACTTTTCGGCACTGTGGGCGCCATAGGTCACGCCAATACTATCAATTCCAGCATTGGCCGCCATGGTCAAATCCAGCAGAGAATCACCCACCATTAGGGCTCGGTTCGGGGCAATATTCAATTCTTTCAGCAAACTTGAGATCATTTCAGGATGGGGTTTACTGTGCACTTCATCAGCGCAGCGTGACGCAACAAAGTATCGACCTAAGCCCGTTTGCGCAAAAACGCGGTCAAGTCCCGCACGGGCCTTACCGGTTGCAACGGCTAATTGATAACCTTGAGCATGTAACTCATCGATTAAAATAGGTGCTTGTGCAAAGAGTGGCGTTGGCGTGGTGTCTAAATGCAAATATTGTGCTTTAAACTCGGCGCGCATCTGCTGATATTGATCATCTTCGCCTTGGCTGAATGCATTTTTAGGATGCTGATGCTGAGAATAGGCAGAAGAAGCGCTGAGATTGAGCCCCTGTGGAAACAGGACTCGCAGCGCTTCTGTCATAGAAAGACCGATGATATCACGAATATCGCTTTCGGTTGGGATAGGTAACCGCAATGCCTTAGCCATATTTTCAATACAGGTGATAATTTTACCAATGGAGTCCATCAGAGTGCCATCCCAATCGAAAATTACTAAATCGTATTGCTTTGTCTTCATCCTTGAAACCTATCCCCGTCGATTACGCACGCTTTAACTTATCGAGTAATTGCGACAAATTTTCATCTAAAGGCGCTGAAACCCGCATCACTTCATCATTTTCTGGATGAATGAACATCAATTCAGCCGCATGTAAAAAGAGTCGAGTTAAACCTAATGCACGCATGCTATCGTCAAACCCTTGCTCGCTGTACTTATCATCACAGGCGATAGGATGGCCAGCAAATTGGCAATGCACCCGAATTTGATGAGTACGTCCAGTGACTGGGCTTGCCTTTACTAAAGTACAACCTTGGTAACGCTGCATAATTTTAAAGCGTGTTTCTGAAGGCTTACCCTCAGCATTAACACGCACTATGCGCTCACCGGATTTTAGGGTGATTTTTAATAAAGGCTGTTTAACGGCTTTATCTTGAGCAGACCATTCACCTTTCACTAAAGCCAAATAGTCTTTCTGCATCTTTTTATATCGAAGCTGATCATGCAGATGTTTAAGCGCACTACGTTTTTTCGCCACCAACAACACACCCGAAGTATCTTTATCGAGACGATGTACTAACTCTAAAAACTTCTGTTGAGGGCGCAGCGAACGCAATGCCTCAATCACACCGTAATCGACACCACTACCGCCATGCACAGCAATGCCTGCAGGTTTATTCAACACGATCAAATGATTGTCTTCGTGCAGAATACGGTCTTCGAGTTGCGAAACTTTGCTTAAGTTCGCCGATGGCGCGGTACGATTATCTGGCTCTGCCACTCGGACAGGCGGAATACGCACTATGTCGCCAATCTGCAATTTATACTCGGGTTTGATGCGTTTCTTATTTACTCGAACCTCGCCCTTGCGGACAATCCGATAGATCATGCTTTTCGGCACGCCCTTCAGCTTGGTCATTAAGTAGTTATCGATACGCTGTTCGAAGTGATCTTCATCAATCGTGATCAACTGAACCTGTTGTGGGGTGGATTCTATATTCATGATGCGCCATCTAATTATAACGGTCGCCATTGTACAACAACTGAGAAGAATAGTGCCTTTCCATTGCTGAATTTTTTGATTATTGCTATATTTCACCAGCGATTAGGGATAAGCCGTGAATAAAGTGTTCACAACGCCCTGATCCCAAGCGGAAAATTTAACGGATAAAAAAACACTTTCCTGATAGCAAGTCATTGATTTGCAAATCGTATAATAAGTAAAAATACCACAAATGCGTTTTTTACGATTAAATCGAGAAAGTCGCCTTACTTTAATAAGGTTTACCCTAGATTTTCCTCCCCCGATTTCGAAGGATATTTTAACTTGTCGTCAGACAAACCGATTCGACTTGGGCATTACCGGAAAGAAACTAAAGAATTTATGGGGTTGGTTGATGTTTTACAACGAATTCCTTGTTTTTGTAATCATTAAAAAATAAGCCATAAATAGGATGCGACACGCAGCGACTGCGTCTAACAGCAATGCGCATCTCTTGCCTAGCCACCAGCCGTGAGGCTCAGTTGACCTACTGCTAGGCCCGTAATGCAGCGAAGCGCGATGTTTGATGACCTCTATTTAAAGAAGAATGACGTCATCATGAAACGTATGTTAATTAATGCAACTCAATCAGAAGAGTTGCGTGTTGCCCTTGTTGATGGGCAACAACTGTATGATCTAGATATTGAAAGTCCAGGTCATGAGCAAAAAAAATCAAACATTTACAAAGGTAAAATTACCCGCGTAGAACCGTCTTTAGAAGCCGCTTTCGTTGACTACGGTGCTGATCGTCACGGCTTTTTACCACTGAAAGAAATCGCCAGAGAATATTTCCCGAAAGGATATTCGTTCCAAGGTCGCCCAAATATCAAAGAAGTGGTCAGTGAAGGACAGGAAGTTATTGTCCAAATTGACAAAGAAGAACGCGGCAATAAAGGCGCAGCCTTAACGACCTTCATCAGCCTTGCAGGCTCTTACTTAGTATTAATGCCAAACAACCCACGTGCAGGCGGGATTTCTCGTCGCATCGAAGGTGATGAGCGTACTGAGTTAAAAGAAGCAATGGCCGATTTAGAAGTGCCAGCGGGCATGGGGCTTATCGTTCGTACTGCCGGTGTAGGCAAAGAATCAGCCGAATTAAAGTGGGACTTAAAAGTTCTGCAACACCACTGGGCTGCTATCACCGAAGCTTCACAAGTTAAAGGCGCTCCTTTCTTAATTCATCAAGAAAGCAACGTGATTGTGCGCGCTATTCGTGACTATTTACGTCGTGATGTAGGCGAGATCCTCATCGACCACCCACGTATTTACGAAGAAGCTAAGCAACATATCGCCTTAGTTCGCCCAGATTTCGTCGAGCGCGTAAAACTTTACGAAGCCGAAGTGCCATTATTTACTCACTTCCAAATTGAATCGCAAATCGAATCAGCCTTCCAACGCGAAGTACGTCTGCCATCTGGTGGGTCGATTGTTATCGACCCAACGGAAGCCTTAACCTCAATCGATATCAACTCTGCCCGTGCCACTAAAGGCGGCGATATTGAAGAGACTGCACTTAACACTAACCTTGAAGCCGCCGATGAAATTGCCCGTCAATTACGTCTACGTGACTTAGGTGGATTAGTGGTGATCGACTTTATCGATATGACGCCTGTGCGCCATCAACGTGAAGTTGAAAACCGTTTACGTGATGCTGTGCACCACGACCGCGCCCGTGTGCAGCTAGGTCGCATCTCGCGTTTCGGTTTGATGGAAATGTCGCGTCAACGTCTGCGTCCATCCTTAGAAGAATCCGCTGCGCACATCTGCCCTCGCTGTCACGGTCAAGGGACGATTCGCAGTACAGAGTCTTTAGCACTGTCGATTTTACGTTTGATGGAAGAAGAAGCCATCAAAGAAAACACCTCGCAAATCGAAGCCATTGTGCCTGTCGATGTGGCGGCATTCTTGTTAAACGAGAAACGCAAAGCCATTCGCATCACAGAGCAACGTCACGATGTCGAAGTATATGTGATACCTGATGCGCACATGATGACGCCAGATTATCGCGTGATCCGTCACCGTAGTGATGATGAAATCAGCGAATCGAGCTATAAGCGTATCGAACAGCCTGAAGCTAAATTGTATGAGCCACGTAAACTGGAACGTACCGCAGCGCCTATTCCGGCATTAAAAGGGTTTGCCGCGCCACAGAAAGTGGAACAAGCCCCATCACCAACGGTGAAAGTTGAAGCGCCACAACCAGGCTTCTTCAGCAAGCTTGTGAGTGCAATCAGTGCCATGTTTGCACCAAGCGAAAAAGCAGAACCCGTAAAAGTTGTTGAAACTAAAACAACCGATACCAGTGCAGCTAACGCTAACCGCCGTAACCGTCGCAACGATACTCGCCGCCCACGTAATGCCCAAGATGCCGACAAAGCAAAAGAAGGCACTCGTGAGCCACGCAGCCGTAATTCGAAAAAACCGGCCGATGCAGCGGTAAATACAAGCGCTCAAGAACGTCCTGTTCGTGAGAAAGAAGAAACTAAACGTCCAGCGCGATCCGAACCTAAGCCACGTGTACAAGCACCAAAAGACGTGGTTGCTGACGTAGAAGCCGATGCACCTAAGCAAGAAGTCGCCCGTGAACGTCGTCAACGTCGTAACATGCGCCGTAAGGTGCGTATCGATAATGGCCATAACACGCCAGATAATGCTATTCCAATTGCACCAGAAGATGCCGCTGAAGTATTAGCTGAGATTGCTGCCGTTAACGCCGCGGCAGCGAGCACTATCAGTGTTGACACTAAAACTGAAGTTGCCCAAGCACCAACTGAAACAAAAGCACCAAGAACACGTCGTCAGCCTCGTAAAGAAACGGCACCTGTTCAAGAAGCAGCAGAAAATATTGCAGTAGAAGAAAAAGCAGTAATGTCTACAGAAACTGAAGCCCCAGCAGTTGAGCCAGTGAAAACAGCTGAACAAACTGAAGTGGTTACAGCTGATGTTGTAGCACCTATGGATGCGATATCGCAAGATAACGACACAATTGATGCTGAAAGCGAAACTGCTGATGATCAAGCAAAACGCGAGCAAAGAGATGGTCAACGTCGTAGCCGTCGTAGCCCGCGTCACCTTCGTGCAGCGGGTCAACGCCGTCGTCGCGACGAAGATGACCAAGGTACATCAACGCCAGCGCAATTCATTCCTAACGATGAATTGGGTGCTGACCAAGAGTATCCAAGCGAAGTCGCCAGTGTCCGTGTAGAAGCGCCAGTTGTTGCAACTAAAACAGATGCAGTGACTGAAACTCAAGTAACTGCTAAGTCCGTTGAAGTAGAAACAGCACAAGCTAGCGAAGCACCTGTTGTTGAAGCTCCTGCAGTCGTTAAAGCTGAAGCGAAAGTTGAAACGCCAGCAAGTGACGTTGCATCAGTCGAAACTCAGCAAGTTGAGACTAAAGCCACTGAAGCGGATGCGCCAAAAACGGTTGAAGTGAAAATTGACGTTGCACCAGTCGTTGAAGCTCCAGTAGCCAGCGTTGCAGTAGAAACTGAAGTGGTTAATGCCCCTGTAGTTGAAAGCCCTGCGGTTACACCAGCTGCGCCAAAAGTTGAAGCGGCTAAAGTTGAAGTGGCTAAGACTGAAACTGCTGTAGAACCAAGCGTTGCACCAAGTGTTGAAGTTAAAGAAGCGATTAAAGCTGCAGCCTCTGCTCCAATGGCAAAACCTGCTGCTATTGCTAAGCCTCAAGCAACAGTGCAAGTGGCCCCAACGACAGTGAATCCGCAAATCACTGACGCCCTTGTAGTCAACAAGCCGAAAGCCGCAAGCCGTTTTGGTTCTATGGTGTCTTCGGATATGACCAAGCCTGTAGTTGAAGTGAGAGAGCAAGTGGCAGTGCCTAAAGGACGCGAGTATGAAAATACTGCAACCGAAGAGTCTACCGCCAAAATTAAACTCACTAACGGTGCTGAGTCGGATATGGCTCGTCCATAACCACTTTAGTTAGTCAGAAAAGCCATGCGATTGCATGGCTTTTTTATTTCTATCGTAAAACTCACACTATATTTAAGGTTTAGCTCAATCCATTTTTTTGTTAGTATTCGCGCCTTATTTTTATCCACACAACAACTTAATAACAGAGGTTCAATGTTTGATCTCATTCGCCACAAAACGTCTAGCCATAAAGCCGATGTGCTTTCAGGGCTAACAGTTGCACTTGCGCTTATTCCTGAAGCGGTCGCATTTGCCTTTGTCGCCCATGTAGAGCCTATGGTTGGACTTTATGCCGCCTTTATTATGGGGCTAATAACGGCACTGATTGGTGGCCGTCCTGGAATGATTTCGGGTGCAACGGGCGCTATGGCCGTTGTCATGGTGTCTTTGGTCGTTGAGCACGGTGTCCAATATTTATTTGCTGCCGTGGTCTTAGCGGGACTTATCCAGATCTCTGCTGGCGTGTGTAAACTCGGTAAATTCATTCGCATAGTGCCCTATCCCGTCATGATTGGCTTTGTGAATGGTCTAGCGATTGTAATTTTCCTCGCCCAGTTAGGTCAGTTTAAAGTTAAGGATGCCAGCGGAAATCTAGTCTGGCTGCCCCAAGAACCATTAATGTTGATGTTAGGTTTAGTGGCTCTGACGATGGCCATTATTTATTTTCTGCCTAAGATCACCACAGCAGTCCCTTCATCATTAGCCGCAATCCTCACTGTGACGACACTGGTCGTAGGACTCGATCTGGATACTCGTAACGTACTCGATTTCCTCAAAACCATGAGTGGTAACGACAATGCGACCATAGCAGGTTCATTACCTAGCTTTGCGATTCCCTCTGTGCCTTTTAATCTTGAAACCTTATATATCATACTGCCCTATTCCTGCATCTTGGCGGCAGTCGGTCTTATCGAATCTCTGCTAACGCTGACTGTGATAGATGAGATGACCAATACCCGTGGCCGCAGCAACAAAGAATGCGTCGGCCAAGGCCTTGGAAACATCACCAGCGGTTTCTTCGGTGCTATGGGTGGTTGTGCCATGATAGGTCAATCTATGATTAACATTAACTCGGGTGGACGCGGCCGATTATCAGGAATTACAGCTGCAGTTGCACTGCTTGCCTTTATCTTATTTGGCGCTTCATTTATTGAGATTATTCCCCTTGCGGCGCTGGTTGGAGTGATGTTTATCGTTGTGCTCGGCACCTTTGAATGGGCAAGCTTTAAGTTTATGGGCAAGGTCCCGAAACACGATGCCTTCGTTATCGTGCTAGTGACAACGGTAACCGTATTTACCGATCTAGCATTTGCGGTATTTGTCGGTGTCATCGTTTCAGCCTTAGTCTTTGCCTGGGAACATGCCAAGCATATCAATGTGACTGAAGAGCAGAACAATCAAGGCTGGAAAGTCTACAAACTCAATGGTCCATTGTTTTTCGGCTCAATCGCAAACTTCCTCGAATTATTTGATCCAGCAAAAGATCCTCAAGATGTGGTTATCGACTTTAAGAACTCTCGAGTTGCCGATCACTCCGCATTAGAAGCAATAGACACGCTCGCTGAGCGTTATGGCAATGCTGGTAAGAAGTTACACTTGATCCACTTGAGCGCTGACTGTAAAGCCCTACTGCATAAAGCGGGTGATCTCATCGAAGTGAATCAACTCGATGATCCTCACTATAAAGTGGCCGATGATAAGCTAGATTCATAATCTAAGTTTCAACAATAAGTGCTAGCTTAAATATGAAATACCAAAGCCTGAATCGCAATGTTCAGGCTTTTTTATTACCATTAATCATTTAACGGTAAAGCTGATTTATATCAATAAGTAACTCCTCATCCCCTCAGTTCTAACACGTCTAAACTTAGTCATGACGAGATTTATAGTTTTGCATTCACCTATGCAGACCTACACCAACAGACTCCAAAGCAGTCATAATGCCTCTGCTAATCCATGCAACGAGAATATGATGGGATAAATGCGTTATCGGCCTAGAATTGAGGTTACGCTTACACTAAATACAGTATCGAGAATACAGTATCGAGAGGTGTAATAGTGTTTAATACAACTGATGCAAACATGGAGGATGAATCGAAAGAGCTTTATTGAAGTTTAACTCTCTAGAAATGATGTGTCTTAGAGATAAAGAGAAAATCTGAAAGTAGGTGCTAACAACTATTACGATAGCTAAGAAGCCAATTGAGCAACCTAAGCTCATTAATCTAGCGGCTATTTATATAACTTTTAACGGAGAAGACTACACAATCCAGAAGACCAGAAAACCAGAAAACCAGAAAACCTACAAAAAAATGTTAAATTTCACACAAACAAAAAGAGCCATGGAATAAACCATAGCCCTTTAATCCATTGCTATCAGCTCTAGGCTAACAGCACTGAAAATTAACCAATGATAGTTACGTTTTCAGCTTGTGGACCTTTTTGACCTTGAGTCACAGTGAAAGACACTTTTTGGCCTTCATCAAGAGTTTTGAAACCGTCAGAGTTGATCGCACGGAAATGTACGAATACGTCTGGACCAGATTCTTGCTCAATGAATCCGAAACCTTTGTCAGAGTTGAACCACTTAACAACACCAGTAACTTGAGACATGATATAAATCCTGTAAATAAAAAATTAAAGCCTTAACGGCGGTGGAGCTGGAAAATGCCGGTATTACTTATGTTTACAGGACGAACTGGTCGTATTGAACACATAAATATAAGCCCAACCTTCAAGCTGATAAGACTATAAACCATTCTAAAGATAAGTCAACACACTGCGACACTTTGGATTATTTATTTTGCCTAAATCTACTTTGCGGTTTTGCAACCGGCTAGCAGAACATTCAGTTCATGCTGCTTAGCATTTACAGTTAAACATTTTAAATAATTTATTTCAATAGCTTAATCTATTCACTTATCTTGAAATGCGATGCACTTCAATTTGGAAATCCAATTCACAGCTTAGTCCTTGCAGAGCAAATGCTTGCTTTTGCGCATCGGTAAACTTCCAAGCGTAAGGCGTCATTTCTAAAAAATGAGCAATGTGATCACTTTTTGTCAGTTCAAGCTGAGAAATTAAGCGTTCCTGATGCAGGCACTCAAAACCAGCAATATACGCAGCAGATACAGGATGCAATCTAGGTTCTGCATATATTTGTTGCTTCAAAGCGAAGTGATGCGAAGGTCCGGGAGAGACTGTGATCAAAACGCCACCATCGGCCATAATGCGTTGTAACTCTTCAACTTTGGAAGGGGCATAAATGCGAATGGCAAGATCGACACTTTGAGAGGCGATGGGCATCTCATAGGCACTTGCCACACAAAATGCTAAATTGGGGTAGCGTTTAGCCGCATATTTAATTGCTGACTTAGAAATATCTATGCCTTGTAAATCACAATCATGGTGCTGACTCAACACATTGAATAAACGCTGGCTGTAGTACCCTTCCCCACAGCCTATATCAAGGATCTGTTTTGCATCAGCACCAAACTCGATCGCGAGTTCATTCACTTTATCACTCAAGCCTTGATAATACCCTTCGTTTAAAAATTCACGCCGAGCAAACATCATCTGCTTGTTATCACCAGGATCTTTTGAGTTTTTCTTCTGTACGGGCAATAAGTTGACATAACCCTCTTTAGCCATGTCAAACTTATGTTGCTGTGGACAACCCCAAGTGCGGTCCGTTAACGTCAGCGGCGCGGAACACAGGGGACATAAATAGTGCATAGTGGACTCTTAACTTTAACTAACTTTGGGCAAGAAAGGTTTACGTTTCGTCTTCCATTAATCGGTCAACCATCTGGATCAGTTCTGGTGGCGCAAGTAACTCATAACACTCTAATTTTCTTAATAACTTGTCTGTGTTATCAGCATCATTAGCGGCGCGACTATAATTGGGACGCTCAAACATATGGGTATAGGTTCTAAATAACCACTGTTGTTTCTGAAGTAACAAGGGATCGAGCCTTAATACCTCGTCGGCAAGGCTAGCCTGACATTGACCAAGCTCCCCACGTAAAAAAGCTTGTAATTCTAACCTAACTTGCTCAATTTCGGTCATGTAAATGGCGAGGGATTCAGATGATGCGGCATAATCGTATTGCCTTGCTAACAGAGCTTTAGCGACCATTAGCGCTTTAGGTTCATGCAAAACACGTAAATCGGCTTCTAAAGGCACTAACTCAAACTTTGAATCCGCTTGTAAAGCAAACGTTAAGCAATTATCTACGACTGAATTATCTTCATCTAAACCATTAGTCATGTCTAAGGTAAAAGATACGCCCCGTCTCAATTCTGCCGCGCAAAATTTTGCAGCAGTGCCCATTCGCGTATAGAGCCGAAAACCTTGCCCAAGACTTCGAGTGATCGGTGTATTAAAGGCCTGTGCAGTTTGCGGTAACGATTCAACTTTAAGACCCATAAACGGTTGAAAACGAATCGCAATATTTTGTGGGATTCCAGCTTCAGCAATAACGATAACCTCTAGTAAAGGCGCACTGAACGCCTGTAACACAATAAAATCACTGATATCGTCGGGTAACCGCAACGTGAGTATCGACGCCTTTTCGGCATCAAGCACCATAGGCTCATTTAAAAATTGATGATACATAAGACATTATTCCCCTGTTCAGCCGCGATTGTACCTTTGAATCTGAATGAAGATCACCAATTAAGTCTTTATATTCTCAAGATAATGACTTAATTACCTTAATGGTGTAAATGTTCATTCGGGGAGTTTCGGTGTTAAGATGTTATTATTCGATAAACTGTCATTTGAATTTAATTATGTCTAATCATTCCCAGCCAAGCATATTTTTGCACGACTACAAAACTAAAACCACTTAACCATTGATTAATAATACAAAAACCAATGTACACACTCCAGTCATGTACACCCATATGTACACTCTTAGTTTAATAAACTTCCAAATTAACTGTTCTGAAACAACAAGATTACGTATAACCTCAATATTCTTTCATGTTAAATCTGTTTTCTCCCAACATTTTTGATTCTCATTTGCAGTCGATATGTGTCATTTCAGATGCAGCTATTTCGATGTTTTATTAACCAAAAACACAAACCGAGCACAATGGGTAATTGACAATATAAACCTGAGAATAAACAGACCGCATTCTACCCAGAGTTCCAATACATAGAAATATAGTGCAGCGTATATTACCCGCTCAATATCATACTAGTGGCCCTTAGCTTTTGTTATCAAATCTGACATAACTTCTGCAGAGGCGGCACAATATAACTACTAGAAAATCAACGTGATGGATCATGAGTCTGTAATGTCATACGATACCCCACTCCACTGTCCTGCATTTGGAACTCAGCAAGTTTAGTGTCGAGTCATCCGGCAAGTGTTACTCTTTTGCCTTTTGATTTGTCAACGCATGCCATTTCAAAAATCTATAAATTTACGAGTTAACAAATAGCAGCTCAGCTAGATCGGTCTCTTTAAATCCATACCCCCAGTTGCCTCAAAATAGCAGCTAGAATATTTGCTTATCCTAGTTGGTGGAATGCTCACATATCGTAAATATTTAATGAGTATAATTTATACAAGTCATTAGTTTTTTCGCCGTTCAGACCAATTAAGCTATAGTCTATTTGAGGATGTAGTAAATAGGTTTCTGAACATGGACATGAGTTTCTTATGTATAACTTACAAATAGTTAGAATTTTTTTGAGTGTTATTCTCTTGATGGGCTTAACAAGTATCCCCATCACTTATGCTAACGATCAGTTCATAATCAATCGTTCAGAATCTAATCATGATGATCGATACAAATATACGTATGACCTTTTACAACTTGTTATTGATGCAACCAAAGCCGATTTTGGCCAAGCATCATTGGAGGTTTCCGATGTCATTATGAGCAGAAATCGCATATTAAGAGAATTGCAAGATGGTCAAAATATTAATGTCATAGCTGAAGCCTCAAGTTTAGAGTGGAATACAAAGCTTATACCAATAAAAATCCCCATACGTAAGGGAATTCAAGGATTTAGAGTTTTCATTATTCAGAAGGAAAATGTGAAATCGTTGGCTCAAATCACCTCTATTATGCAGTTAACTTCTCTTAAAACAGGCTCAGGTAGTCAATGGTCAACTAAAGTTGCCATGCAACAGGCTGGATTTGAGGTCATTGAAAGCGTTCAATATGATAGTTTATTTAACATGCTATCAAAGGGAAGATTTGTTACATTTGGCCGTGGAGTGAATGAAGCTTATCAAGAACTTAAGCAGTTCAATCTACAGTATCCAAATCTAGTGATTGATGAAAACATTTTGCTGCATATCCCTCTTGCGACCTATTTTTATGTTTCACCTAATAAGCCTCACTTAGCCCAGAGAATAGAAGTCGGTCTTCGAAGAATAATCAACAATGGTGAGTTTGAAAAATTATTTTACAAACGTCATTGTGATTTTTTGATAAAAAGCAAAATGAATCAAAGGTTAATATTTAAAATTGACAATCCTCTTATCTCCGAAGCTGAGATGACTTCAATTGTAGGTAAAGATTTTCTACTCAATCCTAAGGATGACTTTTCCATTTTGTGTAAAAAAATCACTGATAATGACGTCTGAAATTTTGAATAGCACTGCAAACGCCTACCAATTAGGTGTCGATTTAGGCCGTTTTAACCACCGTCAAAAAACAAATGTGCTGCATCTGCTTCAATGGTAAAAACATCTGACTTCGGTGAAGAATTTGGGTTGTTCAGTGCAATGACAAATAGATTGTCTGCGCCGTCTAACATCGCCAGCTTTGCTGCGCGGCCTTGTTAGTCCTGCAAGCCTAAGTAAATACACCAAAATTATTTAATGAAGTAACCAACTGGAAGCCACTGCCCACTAGTTTTACTAAGTGTTAATGTTTCAGTTGCTGACTTTTTATTTTCAAATTCGGTTTGAAATTGAATAACTAAGTATTCACCTTCTGGGGCACCAGGAAGCGATGAATATTCTTTAGCGCCTAATTCTGAGCGTAATTCAACTTTACCTAATGGAGTTCGGACGCCTTTAAGTGCTGTGTCCCACTTGGTTTGTGACAATTGTGATTTAAAGAATGAATCAGATTTTTGCCAACTTTCAGTGTAATTACCCGCATCAACGATTTTAAGCCACTCTTTTGCTGCAGTTGAACCAGAAGATTCATTAGCCGAAACAAGAGAAGAAATACACAGTGTTAAGATAAATATTAGTTTTTTCATAATAATTCCTTTTATTCTAAAGTCTAATTATATTGCCATACTTTAAATACAGCTAACACTCGCATTTGCTGCTGGTTTGAAGCACAACGAAAACCAGTACGACACCATGCGCTTATTAGCGTTTTTTTGCATAGGTGGTAACCCACACTTTGCTTGCTTCAAGAATGCCTTGGTTGATTTGATCAACCGTACAGTAATCTTCGTAGTACCAACCGTACATTTGATGTATGCCTAGATTATCCCCGAGATAGTCTTTTGTTTTGCTGTAATAATCATAATTATCAATTTCTTCGAGTAACGTTTTAAACTGTACACGGGGTATTACTGTGCCCGAAGCAATTAATAGTACATGGTGCTCAACTAGCTCTCTTGCAGCCTCTTCTATGGTCGGAATTAATACATCTATTTCTTTTAGGTATTTTTCGAATAGCGTTGAAATACATCCCCATCCCTTTGGATCGCAATCTAATATTTCAAGAAAGACATCTGACCAAATGCCTTTATCTAATTGAGAATTAACATGCTCAATGATGTCTTTGGTGTGCAGTATTCCTGCTGCATATTTAATTGCCAAAAATTCTTCTTGGGTGCTCATGGTTTGTGGCACTAATGTCTTAGTATTTATGCACAGCGCTGTTTGAAGGGCATAAATCGCTCGTTGGACTTGGCCGCTGCCACATCCGTGTAAATGGGTATGAATGATGCTATCGGAATTTGCTTTTTTGCGGTAGCAGTTTTTATACAATTTGGTAGGTAATCACTTGATATTGTTTTAGCTTTCTCATTTTTCACTCTCACTTTCGACTGATTATCGACCTTGGTTGGCAGCATTGGGGCCCCACATTCAGGCTGTCACTCACCCCCTCATCAGCTTAACCCCATAAGGTTGGCTGCTTCTCGCTGTCGGTCATACGCTTCGACTTGAGAGAGTGGTTATCCTAACATTAGTACTGGCTGACTTTGGCAGTTAATCATCACTAATCCTTGCGCTCTTTCAGACCAAAATACTGCAGATGGTCCAACTGGTATTGCAGGCAAAACCACGAACAGTCTTCCTTAACCAAAGGACTCGCCAATACCACCTGCGGCTTATGTAATTGCAACTTGATTTGCGTGAGCTTTTTACGGCGGCAAGCATTGGCTACGTACTGCGTAAAATCACAGTCATTGCATGCAGTACTAACCGGTTAGCAAATTCTGAATGATTTAGTTATTAGTTAAGTGATTTTAGGATAAAGCTAGAACGAGATGATATGCCTAGGTGGTGGCACTCAGATGTATTCAAACTAAAGGTAGGTTTCTCCCCTCACAGTTCTCCGCTTTATAGTGACTCGCTTACCCATAGAGGCAAAATATCGGCCCATTCAACAAAGATCAAAGGATCACAAAATCGATCTATTGAAGTTGGTATATCCGAGCACACCAATTTTTTGAGGTTCTGAGAAAACAAGGAAAATAATCAATTATAATCAACACTATAGATAGCGTTCAAAATTATGAACGCCCCCTAAAAACCCGTTAATAAAACAACAACCAAGCCCTCTAAAATCCTCATATGTAGTGAAGCACTGCGTGTCGCCGCCCCCGCAATCAATCGCGCCGGAAGGACCCGCGATGATAATGGTTCGCATCTGTAGCGAGTTGAGAGTGATTCTCATCATCAAAAGTGTCGCGTTCGGCTTCAATCAAACCGTGAGCATAGACGAGACACAAAATCCGCCCATCAGAAAGTCTAAATTCCTCATAATTGCACATGATCATCGCTCCCTTTCTATCCATGCATGATGACTAATATAGGTAAAGTGGCACTCGGTTAAAATGAGCCGAGGCCTAGACAGCAGCTATTCACCTAAAACCGTCTAAAACCTTGGCTTTTACCCTCTTCACCCTATCGCTAACAATTAACACTAAAGCAACAAATGCGCGCTATTGCATCCTCCACTAGGGTTGATGCAATGACTCGTCTGTAGCCTTACTGCTGCATGGGCTAGAGTGCTCCCAACTTTTTGAGGCTATCTAGGGATTATCTAGGCCGCATCGAAAAACGGTTGAACCATATTGGTGCAACACACTGAACAACACCCATTAAATAGAAACATATCAATAACAATTTAGGTTAAGGCAGCATGAGCCTAAAAACGCGTTCAATCACCCAAAAACAGTGTGCAGATCATCCCAGTTCGCCAGCTTTCGATGACTAAAAACAGGGAGCGGATAACGCCTTCGCAGGATGAGGCCGCGACCGAAACCGTGAGCCGAATAGGAGGTTCCATTTGGGCGCCATCAATTCACCCAAAACAGCAAAAAACCTCACCTTTTGCCCTATCCTTTACGCCCTCAAGTGTTAACACAACAGCAACAAAAGCGAGCCGTTGCATCCTCCTCTAGGGTTGATGCAACGACTAGCCTGTAGCCCTACTGCTGCATGGGTTTGAGTGCTCCCAATTTTTTGAGGCTATCTAGGGATTATCTAGGCCGCACCGAAGAACTGTTAAACCAGAATGGTGTAATATACCTATCTAAAAATAACACACACGTAACAAACAAGACTGAGGAAACGTGCGGTATCCTCCACTCGCCATAGCTGTACAACACGCCTATATCTGCCCTATCAATGCCGGCTGCACCCTCAGACATGAGTAAATGCCTGAACGACTAATACATCTGCAGCTATTAAGCAGCTAACGAACGGAAGCATGCACCTTGATGCCAGGCATCAATACCTATCCGCCCAACTAATCTCCCTGCCTCACAAATACTATTTAGCCAGCGTGAGATCAGCGGACACATCGGCAGGTAAACACAAGGCAGGAACATAGGACCAAGCAGAACAATACGCTTAGATACCGGCCATAATCGACCACTGGCATTAACGTATAGCTATTCAGCGCTCATGATGCGCTTTGGGATTGGATAACACGCCTGCAGGTGAAAAGAGTACAGTTCAAGAACATGCCGCACTAAGCCTGCAACTGGCCATGATGCCATTGTGATTGGGTAATACGTCTGCAGGTGAAGTCGTAGTCCAAGAACAGGCCGAGCTGTAGCGAGGTCCAGCTCCACTGTTTGTGCTCGGAAAATGAAGCTACTTGTTACACGTCACTCTTCAATTTATCCAATTCTTCAGTGTTCAGTATTTTTGGGGTTACACGAGGTAAACCGAAAGAATTAAAAAGAGGAGAGTTTTTATATCTTCCATTGATGCGGTTCGTGACCACGATCCATATAAAGCGAACTAAAACCCCCATAAGTCCACGTTGCTTTGGCTTCGCTTGGCCTAAGGCAGTATCAGTGTTTAAAATTGCAACGTCTGCTCCAAAGTCTTTATCCATTTGCTGCCGGTCTAGGCAGCTGTGAATAAGGCCGATGAATGATGCTTTCCGGCTTGCCATAGTGTTACCAATAGGCGTTCCGCAACATGCGGCATACCAGCGGATCATACCGTTTTCACTGAGTCGTACTGCCGATATAAGATGTTCCCCTTGGTAGAAAAACAGGTGTTGTTGAGACATTTGAACGATCTCAGTTCCGCCTTGTTCATCTAGTACAAAAGGGGCTTTACCAAGAAAATGTGCGAACGCTCTGCAATCCGTGCAATAGCAGATGAGACGATTGGTAGTTCCAATTTTGTTGAGTTGTCCTTTAACAGCACCGCACTTACATTGAATTAGATGCATAGTTATCAACTTTCCTTAGTCAGATTACAAGCAACGCTGTGCTCTTATAACGCCCGCCATCAGCCGAGCGAGGTACAAACGTCGGTTGCATAGCATTGTTATAGCGCAACCGGTTCATCACGCATTTTTTCCCATGTTTGTACCATCAGCTTCTTGGTTGGTCCCCAGCGATACCCCCCCAGCGCACCACTTTGCTGGATAACCCGGTGGCAGGGGATCAGCAAGGCAACTGGATTTGCTCCAATAGCGTTACCAACTGCCCTTGCAGATCGGGGTGCGCCGAGTGTTCTGGCTACTTCGGCATAGCTGACCACAGCGCCGGGTGGTATTTTCAACAAAGCACGCCACACTGCGATCTGAAAATTAGTCCCTGTCACATGGAGCGACAGCGGGCCTTGCACGGAAGCTGTGTCACTGTTAAAAAAAGTATCAATAGCGTGTCGCGTAGATGCCAAGCTTTCTCTGATCGAACTGAGAGGCCAATCGTTATGTAAGTCATCCAGCAACTCCTCCATGCTATTGAAGTCCATGAATGCTGCCCGGCAAACACCACGCAGGGTTACGGCCACAAACATGGGCCCCAATGGGGTCGGATGGACTCCATACTCGATCTGTACGTCCTTACCTCGATTTTTATACTCGCCAGGTGTGACGGCTTCCAGCTGCACAAAGTGATCATGCAACCTTGAACTGCCGCTTAATCCAAGCTCATGTGAGACATCAAGCAAGGAGCGAGAATTATTAAGCAATCCTTTGCCCCGCTCCAATGTCAGGACCTGTAAAAAGCGCTTCGGCGTAGTACCTGCCCAACGACAAAACAGCCTTTGAAAGTGATACGGACTCAGATGCACATGGGCGGCTATCTCTTCAAGGCTGGGCTGATCAATTGCCCGCTCAACCAAATAGGCCATGGCGCTTGCGATTCGGTCATAGTCTGACATGGCCCGGCCTCTCAAACACGATTTATAGATACACCGCCATCGACCAGCATTGCAGATCCCGTGGTGAAGCTGGAGGCATCGGAGGCAAGGTACAAGGCAGATTGGGCAATTTCATCTGGTGTCGCCATACGCTTAAGAGCATGCAGATTATGCACAAATGCCAATGCTTCTGGCGTATTGGCAAACTCACGTCCTGCCGGCGTATCAGTCCCTCCGGGCAAAAGGGCATTGACCCGGATGTTCTGAGGTCCGTGCTCGGATGCCAGCACCTGAGTCAGTCCAATCAATCCCGCCTTACTGGCTGCGTAGGCTGCCATGCCTGGCATACCTGCCGTGTAACCAACGAAAGTAGAGGTGAAAATTAACGAACCTCCTTTTCGGGCAGCCATGGCGGGAAGCTGGTACTTTGCGCCCAAAAATGCGCTGGTTAAGTTGGTCGCAATAACTTGATTCCAGTCCGTGAGCGACATCTCAGGGACAGGGCCCATAGCACCCAGAATGGCAGCATTGTTAAAAGCGATATCCAGGCCACCAAAGTGGCTTACTGCCTTATCTACCAATGCTTTGGCAAAAGCTTCTTCGCTAACATCACCGGCGAGTGCCAGTGCCTGCCCGCCTTCCGTGTTGATTAAGTCCACCAGTTAATCAAGCTCCTTCTGTCGCCTTGCAGCAACCACTACGGCAGCACCTTCTCTGGCAAAAAGCCTCGCGGCTGCGTAGCCAATGCCGGTACTGGCACCGGTAACAATAGCGACTTTGTTGGCAAGTATAGTCATCGTTATTCCTCTAGGATCTGCTTAGTATAAAAGGGCATATGCCCGAACAGATGTCATATTAGAAGGCGAAATGATTACTGCCGACCCGAATCTTGCTGTATTTCAATTGCGCTATAGCGCCTCATTAAAAGGCAAAAATAGTTGATTTAAATAAGCGACACAGGACAAAAACCAACTGTTGTTGTCCTGCTTTAACGACTAGTTAGGTTGCATTTTTCTCATAAATTTGACCATTGCTGTTTTAAACCAATGAAGTGAATAATACCAAAACTTAAACAAATCAATGAACTCCACATCCAAAACTCAGGAGAACGCCCCATAGGAGAGCTGACTAAAAAGAAACCGGCAACACCGCGAAGTAAATAAATAAAAGTGATGAGAATAAGAGCTAAACGAAGTAAAGGTAAACGAACAATTACACCTGCCGCAGAAAATGCGTAAATCGACCAAATAGAGAGAACAAGAACAATACCACTGGTAATTAATGTAGGTTGAATACTACCGAGCTCAGCAAGTAAAGCCATTTGTTCACCCGCACCAAAAAAACGATACCAAGGAGCGCCAAAATAAATACAACCTATATGAAGAATGGCTACAACGGCACTTAATGCACCTGCAATAATTAAGAATACATTCATACTGCGACAGAACCTCCGTGTTAACTAACGCCCCAAGCAGGGCAACTTTTAAGCCGGCTAAAATAAGGAGCGAAGCGACAGGACCAGCTTAAAATTCAACTTCCTCGATAACAAATTGCCCTGTTGATTCGACCCAACTTCCTTCTGGAACATCTAATTGATAGTTACCTAATTCATTGTCAGATATGACAGGAAGCAACGAATTAACCATAAATAATTTTTCGTTATCTTCGTCTAGTTTGAAGCCGCCGTATGTGCCAACAACACTCGTTGCTATAGATTTAGTTTGTTTATCCGTTAACTGCCAGTTAGCGTGCCAATATCTTAGGTCGGCATCTTTCAATTTATTTAGAGGAAAACAACTTTTAAACCAATCAATACTACCAATGAAATAGCAGACAATAGTTAGATCAAAATCAGGGAAGTAAACCTCAGCTTCACCTTCATTTTCGCAACTGCATGGTGTGATACTTTTTACGATTACTCGATATTTCATATTGAATGCTAACATCCCGCGCATGCGCGCGAACTTAGGAACGTCACAGGGGGTGAATACCCCGAATGACGCGGATTGTTATCAGTTTCCAAGCATGAACGCACGAAGCTGTCGCTCCTCTCGCATGACAAAGAGGACGAAAACTCGCTGCTCATCCTCACGATAAAAAATGCGACAGGGTGGAATCACTACCTCTCTGTATACCGAATCCGGGAGCTCAGGAGGAATCCGCCCGGATTTGGGGAAATTCTCCAAACGTTCTGTCTTGTCGAAAACTGCCTTCACGAGATCGCTCGCAGCAGCAGGGTTGTCCAAAGCAATATACTCAGCAATGGCATCAAGTTCTTGAAGGGCTGGCTCTGTCCAGATCACTTCAGCCATTTAGTCATCTTATCTCTGGCTTCACTTTGGCTATACGTTCTTCCCTCAAGTACAGCACGCTCTCCACGAGCGAGCCCCTCAAGCAGCGCAAGCCGACGCTGCATGAATTCATAATCTTGAACATCTACAAGGTATGCAGATGGCTGACCATGCTCTGTAATCAATACGGGCTCTTTCGACAAGTGCAGATCTGCCAGAATCTTTGTCGCTTGACGCTTTAGATTCGTAACTAGCTCAACTTTCATAGGTTCACCCTGTTCTAAATTCAAAGTGACACTATAGTATCACTTTGCGAGCAAGGCAATCCCAGCTAACGCCCGCCACAAACGCGAGCAACGTGTTGCGAGTCGAGCCGCGAAGCGGCGTTTTGATGGCGATTGTTAGAGCACGGTCTAATTGCAACGAATATGATGCACCATTAAATACATACCGTGGTCAGCCTCAGCTTTTGGATCTACCATTTCTTGAGCTTCTGACACAGTACATTCTTTACCTATCTTTTTTACAAATTTGTTTGCTAAATCCATGCGGTCACTATTTGAAGAATGCGGGCTAACTGTATTTAACTCGAAAACGCATAGATAGTGCTGCTTTTTATCGTTTAGCCATTGGGGTTCATCAAAGCACGCAAAGCCAGTTCCAGTATCAAAATTTATTTGTTTATTTGAACAGCCTAGTAAAAACAAGCTAATCAAAATTGTTAAGTATCTGCGTGCTTTCATACGAGTACCCTAACGCTTGTAGTACCTGTCCGACAACCTGCACTTGTTATGTGCTTACCAAATTTCAATTGTTGGATTAAATTCACCAGATTTACCTGAATGCGAAGTGCTCATTTTAATTTTTGAGGGCACAAAGCTATTGCCCTTGTACTCTGGATTAACCTGCATGTTGTCGATTAAGCCTTGTTCTACAAAACGAATAAGTGTTTCCGTGATTTGGTCCTTTATTTCTGGGATTCCAGCAGGCACGTAAACAGAGTTTTGAGGAATATCTTCACCTCCAAATTCAGATGGGAATAAAAGTAATTTGAAAAGCTTGCCTTCCTGAACAAGTGCCATCGTCTTTTCGCGAGAATTTACATGAGAGAAATCCAGTCCTGTATCTGCATTTGCTCCACTCATCCCTAATACCCCAAGAATTGTCATTAGTAACTTCTTCATCTGCGCTCCATTTGCACATAAAACCCGCAACAAGCGAGCAACTTGTTGCGAGTCGTTTTTGA
>NZ_JAUOEQ010000040.1:0-42537 GCF_031931965.1 Shewanella sp. SP2S2-6
CTATTTATTCGAAAATAAGTAGTAAGTCTTTGTACATATTGCTATGAACACTCATCACTCTCGTGAAAGAATTGGTTGATTTAAATTTTTGACTGCCAACCCGAAGGTTAAGCAGTTTCGATTAACTCAACACCTGTGAGTGTCCACACAGATTTGCTTGATAAATTGTTAAAGAGCATGGTTAGCAGCTTATTCAGCGTTTAACCGTTGACCCCGCTGGGTCAGTGGATGCGCATTATAGGGATGTCAGATTTTACCGCAACCCCTTTTACTCGAATAATTACGAAAAACGATTCAAGCGCACACTTTTTAAACTAAAAGTGTGTTTTAACGCCAATATTATCGAATTTGTGCTGAGTTATGGGAAAAGATGAGGTTAACCCAGCGCTAGAAATGACAAGAGCCAACCTATTGGTTAGCTCTTTATTCAATGTTGGATCGCTTTTAACGCAAACTCTCATCCAACAAGAGCGACAACTCGCGCTACTGGTTACTATGATAGTTGCTGCTTGAGATGAACTTATCAGCAAATGTTTATCTGCTTATAAGTAGTAGCGTAGCAACTAGCCTAGGCTTTTTAAGTAAGCCGGCACATCGGCAATACTGTCCAGTACCACTGTGGCATCACTGTCATCAACAATAACCTTACCACTGCGCACTAATATACGTGTGGTTACGCCCGCCGCTTTCGCTGCCTGCATATCTTCGGCTTTGTCGCCAACCATGACTGAGAGTGCTAAGTCGATGTTTAAGAATTGCGCTGCATCATTGAGCATACCCGGCTTAGGTTTGCGGCAATCACAGTCGACCTTATATTCCCCTATGCCATTTTCAGCATGGTGCGGGCAATAGTAGATACCATCGAGTTCAACGCCTTTGTCGGCAAAGTTCCAATCCATCCACTCCGTTAAGCTGTGGAATTGATCTTCTGTATACATACCACGGGCAATACCAGATTGATTTGTGACGACAACTAACTTGTAGCCCATGTCCTTCAAAGAGAGGCAAGATTCAAACACACCTTCGATATATTCGAAGTCATCCACTAAGTGGACATAACCATGATCTTTGTTAATCACGCCATCACGGTCTAAAAATACTGCTCGACTCACTGTAATACTCCAAAATCGCCTAAGGCGTTATCGCGCTATTATTCCATTCATTATCAAAAATTGCACCGCGAAGTTGTGCTTTTAGCGCTAAATTGAGCGTTAGTGATGCTTATGACGCGATGCGGATAACACCTTGCCCCAAGAGTCTCAATGCAAGATAGCCCTTATCGTGCGTAATCAACGCTCTCAGGTAAAATGTTTAACTGTTAAGCCTAATTTAATCGTCGAGTCGAAGTACTTCATTGCAGCAGATAAACAGCGCACTTAGGAAAAAGATGGCTATCGCATTAAAGATTGTTTCCAAGAAAGGCGCATAATTGAGAGAGCTAAAACCATCAAAACCCTCGCCGTTTGGGCATTGTTAATCCCTAAGATGCACCACTCAATCAAGCATTCCCCTTTATTTGTGGTGTTTTTAACGGTAATCTTGGGCAGATAACGAGAAAATACCCGAAATAGACGGAAATAATGAGTCGAACTACGCCTATAGTCCACAAAACCCGCACCCAGTTAGTTGTTGAAGTGCTCAGAGAGAGAATTCTTTCAGGTGACATAGCCGCAGGAGAACCACTCAGACAAAGTGCGTTGGCTGAAGCGTTAAATGTCAGCCGCATTCCGGTGAGAGAAGCCTTATTGCAACTCGAAGCCGAAGGACTCGTTAAGTTTGAGCCCCATAAAGGTGCAACGGCGACCGTGTTATCCGTCGAGCAAGTCACCGAACTTTTTGAATTACGTGCCATGATCGAAACCGATCTGCTCGCTAAGGCGATCCCACTGCTTAAAGAAGCTGATTTAGAAAAAGCAGAACGTGTACTCGAACAATTGGAGTCGGCCTTCAAACATGAAGATGCCGTTGCCAGTTGGAGCGAGTTGAATACGCAATTTCACACTTGCTTATATCAGGCGGCTAATCGCCCACACACCCTTGAGGTTGTTCACGGCCTCAATACTAATTGTGATAGATACATTCGTTTGCAGTTATTGCTCGCGGGGGGGATTCCTGCTGCAGAGCATGAGCACAGAGCTTTGCTCAACCACTGTAAACTGAGAGAAACAGAAAAAGCGACGGCGCTACTGCGTCATCATATTCTGCATGCCGCAATGACAATTCGAGATCTTGTCGCCAAACAGGTGGTCTAGATCACGGACGGCCATTAGAGTTGCCGATAAGCTTTGTTGTCGATTCAAGGCAGCGCTCAGGTTCTGCCTTTTTTATTTGAGAGAAACCACCATGCAGTACGCCACTATCACAGGTTGGGGCAAATGTGTTCCACCAGCCACTCTGACCAACGATGATCTTGCGACCTTTATCGAGACATCCGATGAATGGATTAAATCTCGCACCGGCATCAGCCAGCGCCATATCAGTCATGTTAACACCTCTGAACTCGCTTCAGTTGCAGCACAACGCGCGCTCGCAGCTGCGGGTATCGATGGCAGTGAAATCGACATGATCATTCTGGCTAGCGCCAGCCCAGACACTTTGATCCCGAATATCGCATCAACTGTACAAGCTAATATTGGCGCCAGTTGTGCCGCGTTCGACATCAATGCTGCCTGCAGTGGCTTTTTATATGGCTTAGGTTTAGCCAGCTCACAAATCAAGAGTGGCCAGAGCAAGAAAGTATTGGTGATTGGTGCCGAGCGTCTCTCTTTCTATTTAGATTGGTCACGCCGCGAAACTGCCGTGTTATTCGGTGATGGCGCAGGTGCCGTTGTCGTTGAAGCAACAGATGTTGCCGGTGGCGTGCTCGGTTATGAGCTGAATAACGATCCTGAAGGTCGTGATATTCTGAAAGCGGGCTTTGGCACGGCGATGGACAGATTCTCAGCCGACTCATTGGACTTTTTCATTGAATTCGATGGCCAAGAAATCTTCAAGCGTGCGATTAACGGAATGAATAAATTGAGCACTAAAGTGCTTGAAAAATGTGGTGTTGATAAGGATGAAGTGGATCTCGTGATCCCGCATCAAGCCAACGAACGTATTATTGATACCTTAGTTAGCCGAATGAAAATCCCGAAAGAAAAAGCCTTCGTGAACATCGCTAATTATGGCAATACCTCGGCGGCGACGATTCCAATTGCGATTTGTGATGCGTTAGAACAAGGCATTATCAAGCCGAATCAAACCATACTCTCTTGTGCCTTTGGCGCAGGCTTAACCTCTGCCGCACTCTTGCTGCAATGGGGAAATCGTGTCACACCTATCAATATCAGTGATGCCAAGTTACCGCCTTGTGATAAAACAGGCATAGAGTTAGTCAAACGCGCTGTAGATTATTTTTGTAAGCCGTAAACGGTTTCTGCAAAACGATTACATAGTGTTTCACTAAAACATAAAAGCCATCTTAAGCGATGGCTTTTTTAGTATATGACTACAGAACTTATTCATTCAGCTTGCTAATGATCATCTCATCCCAATAGATAGCTTGATTAAAGTGTTCGGCGAGTTTTTGATTTAACTCATTAAAGCCTTTACTCACGCCTTCGCTGCCACTAATACAATACCAAACAAATCGATGGCAATTATTGTCGAATAAATCGTATTCCCGATACTGATAAATCGCCTGTTCAGCGCGGGGCAACACAGAGTCGGCAATAAGAGGCTGATGTTGGTGATTACAGGCAAGATAGATTTGGCTGCCCGTTCGCCCCGCCAAGAAACGCTTTACCGACACGGCCCGCACCAACCCTGAGCCATGTAACTCTACGAGGCAATCATCACCCAGCCAGATACCCGTATGTTCAATCACCCCAAAGACATAACAACAGACGATACTGCCTGGGATTGGCGCAACTTGTTTTAATCCCTTTTGCCATTGACTCGGCGCCGCCACCATAGCGCGCTTGGCGACGGGATACTTAGGCGCTTTACCGAGTAATCTATCGCGCTCAAGTTGCTGACGCTTCTCGCGCTCATCGGCCAACACAACCGCGCCAATTACGGCACTACCCATCCAAAGCAAAGGTAACGGCATCATATTCTCCTACGCACTCAGTTTAGTAGAGTGAAGTACAAGTTGGTTGGATTGCCAAGTTGGCGGCATTGATTTTAAACTTAAAAGTTAAGCTTAAAGCGGGTTACAGAGTCTAGCCTGTCAGTGATTAACCTAAGATGAAACTGCTAAGTCGATTGCTGCAATAAATCAGCCACAGTAAGTTGCCCAGCGCCACCCATAGCTGCCATTTGCGCCAATAATAATTCAGCGCAAGCTAAGGCATCGGTCAACGCACTGTGAGCGGTATAAATGGGTAAACCGTAACGTTCGCGGCAAGCACCAAGACGCAAATCCCCCTCTTTAATCACTGAGTGTTCCCGTAGCAAACGATGCCTTTCAAGCATGAGCGTATCAATAGCAGGGAGTACGAGGGCTTGATGGTAAATCGCCAATAAATCCTGCTGCAGAAAACGGCAATCTAGCGGAGCATGATGCGCGACCAGCACCCGACCATAGGTTTGATTGATAAACCAACCCATGGCTTCCTCGATGGTGACCGCCTGCACCAGGTGATTATCGAGGATCCCATGGATAGTCGCGCTTTGGCCAACACTGCCGCGAATTTGCACTAACTTTTGCTCGGCGCGTGCCAATGGGATCTCACCGCGATCAATCGGCACTAAGCCAATACTGAGAATTTGATCTTGCTGCGGATTGAGACCTGTCATCTCTAAATCCATCGCCATCAAAGGCGCTTCGGATAACGGCATCGCCAGCAGAGGTAATAGCGATTGATAATAACCCTTAAATAACTGATGTTGGCAACGCAGCGCCCGCCAATTGAGCTGAGTTTTCAGCAACAATGTATTCATATCAAAAACTTCGCATAAACTTCATCTTCATCCCCGCCTGCGCCTCATGCACCACTTTAAAGGCATCACGTAGCTGATGGCGAACCAGCGAAGATAAATGCGCGGGTAGCAGATAATTACTCACCTCTAGCCCGAGATTATGCTGATAACCTTGGTTCGATAACCTCATATGGGCGATAAACTCGTGGGCATCGGCAAGATTAAGCGCATCTTTACGATTGAGAATGTTTGCGTCCATCAAGGCACGGATACGTTTCGCAGTATTCACTTCTTTGATCCCTGCCGACAGGGCATAAACACGGGCAATATCGTTGATCAAGGCATTGCCTTTATGCTTCAAATCTATGCCTTTGACTTCGCTGCCATCACGTTCGAGGACAAATTTGCGGAAAAAGCCCAGCGGCGGCGACTCCACCAGCGAATTACCTGTCATGCCCGCGAGGAAAATATCGTTATCACGGGTTTGAGCTAAGACTTTATCCTGCAGCGCATCAAATAAGGTTTGTGGACCGTAAACCGAGCGCATATCGAAGAAGATACTGGCGTGCATTAACGCCTTAGGCTCAGGCGTTACCACCCATTGTTCAAATACCTGTTGCCACTGTTTAAGCGACATTCGCCACTGAGGGTTTTGCGCCATAATATTGCCGGGGCAAAACTCATAACCGCATTGATCAAGTCCAGCACATACGGCATGGGTTAAGGCATCAAAATAACCTTTAGCAAAATCATCCATCTCTTCTGCGACTAACAGACCATTATCTTGATCCGAACATGCCGCTTGATCTTGACGTCCCTGCGATCCAAACGCCAACCAGCAAAAGGCCATCGGCGGTTCACCAAGTAATTGCTGATTGAGCACGATTAACCGCCGTGTCAGCGCATCGGTGACAGAGGTTAACACTCGGCCAATTTCTTCGGCTCTGGCATCGGCACTGATCAAATTTTGTAATAACAGCGGGATTTGCTTACTGACGCCAATTAAACTGGCAAGATCCTGCTGCCGTTCTATCTCACCAATCAACAGCAGCGGTTGCGAGCCCTGCCCGCGCAAGATGTCAGTACTGGTCACCATACCGATGGCTTTATCTTGGTCGATAATAGGCAAGTGATGAATGTTATGCTCGCTCATCAGTAACATGGCTTCAAAAATTAATGCATTGGATGAAATTGAAATCGGCGAAACTGTCATGGCTTGATGCACAGCAACGCTGCCATCAAGCCCCGCCGCTAACACCCGATTACGTAAATCCTTATCAGTTAAAATCCCAACTAGTTTGTGATTATCCGTTACCAACAGAGATGACACTCGGCTGTTTCGCATTAACAGTGCCGCCTGCGTAACGCTAGCATGGGCATCGATAACAATAGGCGCAGATGACATTAATGTACTGATCCGACTAGTGGTTGTCAGATCTTTCGCCTTAAAGCGAGCCTCATGGCGCAAACGTTTAGCAAATGCGCGGGTAAAAAATTTATCGAAATTGCGGCTCTCGCTTCTAAGGTTATCGAACAAGGTTTGGGGCAAATGATAAACCAAACCGTCTTCGAGAATAGCAACCTTGTTAACGACTTTCTCCCCCGATAACAAGGTCGAAAAACCAAAAAACTCCCCCTCGCCGACTCTATCGACCAGCACACCGTCAGGATCGCGCACCTCAAAGGCGCCGCTGCGCACCATATATAACTTAGGTGAGTTAGCATCAAAATGAACATAACCAGAGGCTTTACTGTAATAGCCAACAGTGACAGCCTTAGCGCAGCGCACCACAACATCTTCAGGCAGAGTATCAAAGGGCACTAGCCCTTGTAGAAATTGCACTACGGGTTGTAACTCACTGGCATTCATAGGCAACACCTTCTGTTAGGCGAAACTTTTACTTATATGTCATCACTATAGCCTGCATTGTCGCTAGGCTACATTCGACTAAAGTCAGCCTTAGATTGATCCCATTAACTCCTCAATTGACTCATTCCACTACTGGACAAAATACTTTCCAAATGCGCAATAAAAAAGAGCGCCGAAGCGCTCTCTTGTGTTGATGCAATGATTAAGCGATGAGCTTAGTGACCGCTGGCTTCACCCGAACCTTTAGGGAAACGAATCGATTCGACCATCTCCTGAACATGTAATGGCGTTGCCGTAGTCACACGACTCACTAACGCTGCCACACCAAAGTTCACTAACATACCCACCATACCGATACCTTCTGGCGAAATACCAAGGAACCAGTTAGCGGCAACGTTATCGGCTGGATTCACAAACTTGAAGTAGATGATATAACCCGCAGTAAACAGTAAACCCGTTAACATACCGGCAATCGCGCCTTCTTTGTTCATTGTCTTAGAGAAGATACCCATGATGATCGCTGGGAACAATGAAGAAGCCGCTAACCCGAAGGCGAACGCCACCACCGCGGCCACAAAGCCTGGTGGATTCACCCCAAAGTAACCCGCAATCACAATGCCCACACCCGCCGCTAAACGAGCAAACATTAGCTCTTTTTTATCGGAGATATTTGGCATCAAGTTTTTCTTGAGTAAATCGTGTGAAACCGAGGTTGAAATCACCAACAACAGACCCGCTGATGTTGACAGGGCCGCAGCTAAACCACCCGCTGCAACCAGAGCGATAACCCACGCTGGCAGATTGGCAATTTCTGGCGTAGCTAATACTATGATGTCGTTATCGATCTTCATTTCGTTTTTACTAGCAGGATCTTCCATCTTACCAGCTGCGTAATAAAGTTTGCCGTCGCCGTTTTTGTCGTTCCACTTGATTAAGCCGGTTTTTTCCCAGTTTTTAATCCACTGCGGCGCAGACTCATAGGCCACACCTTGCGAATCAGCACCGTTAATGGTTTCAATCATGTTTACGCGAGAGAACGCTGACAACGCTGGCACTGTGGTATACATGATACCGATGAACACTAACGCCCAACCCGCAGAGATACGCGCATCTTTCACTTTAGGTACAGTAAAGAAACGTACGATAACGTGGGGTAAACCCGCAGTACCCATCATTAACGCGCCAGTAATACAGAACACATCAATCATGCTCTTAGAACCGTCGGTGTAAGGGGCAAAGCCAAGTTCAGTTGACACATTGTTGAGTTTTTCAAGCAAGTAAACACCACTATTATTACCCGCGGCATCGAGCAATTCAGCACCGAAACCCACTTGTGGAATAATGTGGCCTGTCATCATCACAGATAAAAATATGGCTGGCACCATGAATGCGAAAATCAATACACAGTACTGAGCAACCTGAGTGTAAGTAATCCCTTTCATACCACCGAGTACGGCGTAGAAGAACACGACCGCCATACCGATATACACGCCCGTGTCGACTTCCACTTCTAAGAAGCGCGAGAACACCACGCCCACACCGCGCATTTGCCCTGCAATATAGGTAAAACAAATAAAGATGGCACAGATAACTGCGACAGTACGCGCCGCCTGTGAGTAATAACGCTCACCAACGAAATCTGGCACAGTAAACTTACCAAACTTACGTAGATACGGCGCCATACACAGGGCCAACAATACATAACCGCCCGTCCAGCCCATTAAGTACACGCTACCGTCGTAACCGACAAAAGACACGATACCTGCTAACGAAATAAACGATGCCGCCGACATCCAGTCTGCCGCCGTTGCCATACCGTTCACTACAGGGTGAACGCCACCACCTGCGACATAGAATTCTTTGGTTGAACCCGCTCGGGTCCAGATTGCAATCCCAATGTAGAGCGCAAACGAGAGCCCTACGATAATATACGTTAGTGTTTGAACATCCATCTCAACGCTCCTTAGTCTTCTTGTACGTTATATTTTTTATCTAAGGCGTTGGCTTTTGCCGCGTAGACAAAAATAAGCGCAACGAATACATACATAGATCCCTGCTGTGCAAACCAGAAACCTAATTTGAATCCCATGAAATGGACTTCATTGAGTACATCAACCAATAAAATGCCGCATCCAAAAGAGACTGCCGCCCAAATGGCTAATAAGCTCAGTACGAGACGTAAATTCTCGCGCCAATAACCTTTTGCCTTGTCATTGTTTTCAAAACCCATAGTGACTCCCCTGTACTGTTTTAATTTTAAGTCTTGTTTAATCTAGCAACAGCTGGTGTGAGCACAATCACGACTTTCGTCTAACTCGTGATTCAAAACACTGTCCATAAATAGTGAATAGAAATAAATTCAATGAGTTAACAATGATTTTACATTTGGATACAGTTTCAACTTTTTCAACAGGTTAGACCAATGTCGAACAAGAATGAGTGGGATTTAGGTGAATAAGGCGGGGGAACAAGTAAAAAATAGGAATAACGTGTTGTCTGAGCTGGGAAAATTAGGAATTTAAACAACCTTAAAGATGACTTTAGACTGAAAGTGCATCATATGGTTTGAGGGTTTAACCACTAAAGATGGATGAGATATCAGCATTCGTTCTTCAATCAATAGGCGATTTCAAATCACTCATCCAAGTCACGTTAGGCCGGCAGCAAAGCCGTTTCATTTCAGCATTTCACTTAATAGTTATTGCGTAATTTGATTCACAATTGCTTTTTCAATTTCAGGCAAAAAATAACCCAGCCTAGACTGGGTTATTAACGCTAGATTAGCGAATAGCGGGATAAGTTTCCCAATGCGGCTCGCAAGGCACTTATTCGTTAGCCGCGATGAGTCTATCTCCATTTATTAAACGCGGTTACTTAGCAGCTAAAAACTTAACTAATGCAGCCAACTCTTCTGGCGTGTGCGCGGTCGACGTCAGCATATAACGGCCATTAACCAGTAATGACGGTACGCCCTTAATCCCAGCAAGCTCAGCTTGAGAGTCATAATTCATTAGGGTGAATTTGGCATCGACTGAATTCATTGCGGCATCAACATCATCCACTTTAGCGCCTTGGGCGACAAAGAAGGCTTTAACCTGTTCAGGCGCAGTAAATTGCTCACCTTTCTCATGGATTTGCTTGAAAATAGCGCCATGGGTTTGCTTAGTCATCTTTAATTTTTGCGCCACATAGTAGGCAAGCTGACTCAGCTCCCAAGCAGGACGACCAGCGCCCACAGGGGTACGCTCAAAAGCCACGTCTTTGCCGAGCAGTTGCACTGTCAAGTCCATAAGCGGTTCTTGCTTATAGCAATGTGGGCAGTTATAGGAAAAAAACTCTCGCAGCACTGGCTTTTGTGCTTCGGTAATCCCCGCCACAGTGACGTAATCTTTGCCTTCTTCGAAACTTGCGGCCTGCAGTGCAAAGCTGGCACTCAACATTAATCCGCACGCCAATGCGGCTATAGGTCGAACTCGATTAAACACGCTCATTATATTGTCTCTTTTTATTCGTCATTGGTTTAAATAAGGATGACACATTCGCTCAAGCAAAACTTGGAACCCAAAGATAACCTAAAAGTTCGGCTTTTACCTTTAACAATAATTAACCTTTCTCAACATGCCGCTAGCATATCCAGCGGAGAAGCATACTGATATCGAAAGCCTAAATCTGTGACAATTGCGTCACCTTGGATGACTTTACTCGGCATGGATTGTTGATTAAATTCGGGTGCGACTAAACCAAGGGACTCAGCGGCGGCGTGATAAAACTCAGCTTTAGTGGGGTGTGTCGGCGCGCAAAGATTATAAATCGGTGCCACAGATAAACCTGAACCCGTTGCCGCGAGAATCCGACTTACCGCGCTGACACAATCACTTAAGTGGACTAAATTCACTGCCACATTAGCGCCACTGACATCGGTTTTTCCGGCAAGGAAACGACCAGGATGACGTTTGGGACCTACGAGTCCAGCAAAGCGGACAATACAGGCATGGGGCAAGGCTTGAAATAAAGCTTCTGCATCTAATAGCACTTGGCTGTCGCTAGATTCTGCCAAGGCATCGGCTTCGGTCATCACTTTATCTTTGGCCGGATACACACCTGTGGTGCTGATAAACACAATCCGCTGATATTCCCAGCCTTGGGTTAATGCGATGAGTTGTTGTAATTCTTCAAGATACGCAGCGTTACCGCGTTTTAATCGGGGTGGAATATTGACCACTAGATAATCGGTTTGCAATAAACCGCTTAATGCCTGAGCATCGGGGGCAGAGGGTGCTTCGCTACCCAATTGCAGCGGATAGGCTTCAATCCCGACCTCAGTTAATGCCGATAATTCTTCGGCGCTGCGCTTACAGCCTGTGACTCTATAGCCCTCATGGACAAGCTGCTTTGCTAAAGCAAAACCAAACCATCCACAACCGACCAAGGCAACACTGGATTTTACTGCGCCATTTTCTGCTTTTACATTCGCCATATTAGCCCTAAGGGAATCATATCAGCGGATAGAATACGGAACTTAGCGCATAAGATTCAAGTTTGTAGCGAACTAAAATAAAAACTAACCCCTTTATCGACTTGCAAGGTACGAATAGCGCCCTCGGACAATTCTTCCGCTTTGATGGCTTTTTGCACTGTCACGCCTTCATCACTTAAGAAACGCAGCGATGCGTCACTCCCGTCCGCTTTGCAAGCCCAGACTTGCGGCTGACTTACTTCTTTGGTGGTCATGATCACTTTCGCAATACTGTCATCGGAGAGCTTTACTATCGTTCCCGGTGGGTAGATGCCGAGAATTTTAACCAACACAGAAATCAGTGATTCCGAATGTTTACTCGCACGGTTTTTAAACAAATAACCTAGTGCCACTTGAGGAGATGTTACTTGCTGACCACTGAGCTGCTGATCGTAATCATTTGCTAAACTCACTATCTGCGTAATGATTGGGATCTTATGCCCCGTCAATCCATCAGGAAACCCTGAACCATCAACAAATTCATGGTGATGCAAAATGACATTCAACACCTCTTTAGGGAATAATCCTGACCGATTCAGCATGTCAAAACCAAAATTAGGATGCATTTGCAAATAGCTGGCTTCGTGTGTCGTTAGCGCGCCACGCTTTCGGCGGATGACATCGGGCACTTTAAGCTTACCGATATCATGCAGCAAACTGCCAAGAGCGATATCACGCAACTCTCTTGGGGTTAAATCCAGCGCATGACCTATCATCATTGCCAACACAGCCACAGAGACGCCATGTTGAGTCACACTCACATCTTTCTCATCCATCCCAACCAAGGTAAGGAACGGTGTTTCAACTTCCTGCAAATGGCTTAGCAAGTCTTCGACCAGTGCCGCCGATAATCGATAGGCGCCTTCTGGATCGCTGACTATTTTACCAAACACATTACGGGAATTATTCACATTCATTAAAAAACGCTTTTGACTTAAACGCATCGCCTTACGGGTATCGGCCTTGAGATCCCGTTCGGGTTCGACTGCTATCTCGTCTTCAATGTCTTCGTCTTCTTCAACAATATCCAGTTCTGCATTCGATTCCGACAACAAAAACACATAGGGAACCCCTAAGCCACGGATCATTTCGATTTGAGCGGCACTGCTTATATCAACGCGGTTAAATAAAAAGGGGTGATTCGTCCATGACAAGGGCAACTTGACTCTCATGCCAAGTTGAATTTCTGATAGTGATAATTTTTTTTGAGGTACTTTTGCCACGCAGTATGACTCCTTTCAAATGTGATGCGAGACATAAACAGATGACCTCATCTGCGTATCCCACAGGGCACATTCAAGCTAAGTACATATAACTATAGATGATTCAAAGCGTTCGATGCAGAGTACACATGAAAAATCCTTATCAAACTGAGGCATAAGACACATTAATTTGTGCCCTGCGCCTCAGTGTTAAATAAAGGGACTAAATAACAACAGGATAGGATCTTAAGGCTGAAGCTCTTTTTGTTCTATTTTTGGCTCTTCTTTGGGCCAGTCACGGAGATAATAACTGAGTCGCTTCGATTTAATGAGATAAATGCCCGACCAGAACAAGACTAACGCGTCTAAAGCGAGGCTCCAATGGAATAGGAATTGGCCATGGTTCAGCCGCTGCCCCAGCAAGACACCATCAATCATCAGCAGCAACCACAGACCCCATTTCAAATGCACAAAAATAGGTCTTAACCATTGAGGCGAACGGCGACGTTCGGCAATCACCACAAGATAAATCAAAACCGCGCCCAGTCCCGCCCCGAGTGCTAGCAAAAAATCTGACTTTTCAGGGTAAAAAATCCGCACTAACTCAGAACGGTCACCCATCTGGGTCAGCGAGGCGATAAAAATGCACCAACCGCGCGCAAGATAAGCCAAGAGTGCGTATAAAAAGATCGGCGGTTTAATATGGCCTTTATCATCGAGCCAAGTGATGTGACTGAAATTCAAATAGGTTTCCAATTAGCAAAAACTAAAACAGCATATTAAGGAGATGGTGCCAATCGCGGCTAATTCAATAGCCAAAGCAGACTATCTTTCCCCCATTTCTTTTTACGCGTGCAAATAAAAATAGCGCCATAGGTAAGGCGCTATTTAATACTTACGATTCAGTGGTTTTTAAACTGTAGATTCAAAACATCAGACCAGAGCCAGCGGCCTATTTCAGCCCACAGCAATCAAGCGTTCGCAGCGAGCAGTGCCAATAACTCATCCTCATCCATCACTTTAACGCCAAGCTCCTGCGCTTTCGCAAGTTTTGAACCTGCCGCCTCACCTGCCACTAAGCAATCGGTATTTTTCGACACACTGCCAGCGACTTTTGCCCCCAGCGCCTGCAACTGCGCTTTAGCATCATTACGATTGAGCTGATTTAAGGTACCGGTCAATACCCAAGTTTGGCCTTTAAGCGGCTGCGCCTCTGCACTTGGCGCTTCTATGGCGGGCCAATGCACACCAGCAGCGATTAAGGCATCGATAACCTCAAGGTTATGCGGCTGAGCAAAAAAGTGGGCCACATGCTGGGCCACCACGGCGCCAACATCTTCCACTTCAGTTAACTGCTCCACACTTGCCACCCGCAGCGCATCTAAACTGGCAAAGTGCGCCGCAAGGTTTGCCGCCGTCGCCTCGCCCACTTCGCGAATACCCAAGGCATATAAAAAACGCGCAAGTGTTGTAGTTTTGGCAGCTTCAATCGCCGCCGCTAAATTGGTTGCCGACTTCATCCCCATGCGGTCGAGCATAGTCATCATAGAGGCGGTGAGCTTAAACAGATCTGCAGGACTTTGGACGAGTTCTTTATCAATCAATTGCTCGACAACTTTGTCGCCCATGCCATCGATATCCAAAGCCTTGCGAGAAGCAAAATGCTTAATCGCTTCTTTACGCTGCGCTTCACAGAATAAACCACCGCTACAACGCGCCACTGCCTCACCTTCGAGACGCTCGACTAAACTGCCGCACACAGGACAATTGTGTGGGAATACAATATCAGTCGCTGTTTCAGGGCGTCTTTCGGGCACTATGGCAACAATTTGTGGGATCACATCACCAGCGCGGCGGATGATCACAGTGTCACCGACTTTAATGCCTAAACGGGCAATTTCATCGGCATTGTGCAGCGTCGAATTCGATACCGTCACGCCGCCAACAAATACTGGCTTTAAGCGCGCCACTGGCGTCACCGCACCTGTGCGGCCCACTTGGAAATCGACGCCTTCAAGTAGAGTCATTTCTTCCTGTGCGGGGAATTTATAGGCAATCGCCCAGCGGGGAGATTTAGCCACAAAACCTAAACGTTGCTGCTGGGCAATATCGTTAACTTTCATCACGACGCCATCGATTTCAAAGGCTAAATCACCGCGACGAGTGAGAATGTCTTTATAGTAGTCATAGACTTGGCTTAATTCAGCGCAGACTTTGATTTCGCTACTAACGGGTAAACCCCACGACTTAAGCTGCTGTAACTGCTCGAAATGGGTTTTAGCTAACGGATGAGAATCCGGCTCAACAACCCCTAACGCATAGGCATAAAAAGCCAATGAACGGGCAGCGGTAATTTTACTGTCGAGTTGTCGTAAGCTGCCAGCGGCGGCGTTACGGGGATTAACAAAGAGTTTTTCATCCTTGGCGCGCGCCCTGTCATTCAAAGCCTCAAAGGCCGCTTTTGGCATAAAGGCTTCACCGCGCACTTCAACGAGTTCAGGGAAATCATTGCCGCGCAGTTTAAGCGGGATCGATTTAATGGTTTTAACGTTTTCAGTGATGTCTTCACCGACAGAACCATCGCCGCGGGTCGCGGCGCGCTCAAGTACGCCATTTCTATACAAGATACTCACGGCAAGGCCATCGAGTTTAGGCTCGCAGCAAAAACTCACCTCACCCACTTTATCGGTGACACGTTTGTGGAAAGCACTGAAATCCGCTTCATCGAAGGCGTTATCTAAGCTCAACATAGGTTTAAGGTGAGTGATTTGATCAAATTTGGCGAGCGCCAATCCGCCCACCCTTTGAGTCGGTGAATCAGCCACAATCAAATGGGGATATAACGCCTCAAGCTTGAGTAAACACTGCATCAACCTGTCGTACTCAGAATCAGTAATGCTCGGCGCATCATCCACATAGTAACGAATGTTGTGCTCGTTCAGTGATTGGCTGAGCACCTGCATCACCTGCGATGCGTTTTCAGGGTTAACGTCTTCTGACAGAAGTGTATCGAGTTGAATGTCTTGCATATTCTTTATCCAGAATGCTTTAGATAACAAAAGTAGATCATAAAAAATGAGGCCGCAATTAGCGGCCTCATCAATATATAAACCGCCAAATTGCGGCGTCGGCTAAGCGTTAGCGCGAATGCGGTGTAAATAATCTTGCTTAGTAAACTCGCCCCAAGGCAGACGTTGACCGTCGAGCACCACGGCATCGATCTCCTCAGCGAGTTGGCGCGCAGAATTAAGCATAATCGAGAAGTTCATTAAAGCATCGCCGTAGCAAGGTAACGTCATGAAAAATACCACACCTTGAGTACTGAACTGCTCCATGTTGTCCGGATCAAACACGCCAGGTTTTAGCATGTTAGCAATAGAGAACAAGACTTTACCATTGCCCGCATTATCCACATGGCGATGGAAAATATTCATGTCGCCATATTTAAAGTTCAAAGTTAAGAAACAAGGCAGTAGTTCAGCGCCGTTCAGCTGTTGGCCATCTTTTGCGACCACATGTAAAACCAGCACGTCGCGTGGCTCACCTAATTCATCTTCAGCGGCTTGTTCAACATGCGCTACTTGTTGATGATCTGTTTCATATTCATTTTCTTCAAACAAAGCAGTTTGCTGCGGCGCGGCACGTAGCGCCTGTTCTTGCTCAGCGGCTTTTTGCGCCACAATAGCAGCATGGGATTGACCCATTTGCGGCACTTGCGTGCCCAAGACGGGCTCTTGGCGCGAGACTTTAGGACCGCGGTGTTGCTCTTTTGCAACTGGTGGCTGCAAGCTAAAATCAGGCTGAGCTGGAATAGGTTCGTGTTTCGTTTCTACCTTAAACCCTGATTTAAGTTCTGCTTTAAATTCTGGCGATGTCAATTCTTGCGGCTTAGTCTCTAGCTTTACTTCTTGTTTCAAATAAGGATTGGCCGCGGGAGTCTCGTTGTTAGGCGCAAGTTCGCCAGCTTTACGCACTCGCACAGCACCAATACCGTCGGCATCAAATCCTTCGGCATCAATTCGCTTAGGGCTCGACTCACCTTTCTCGGCCTGTTTCTTATAAAAATTGCCCATTGGACTATCTTTCAATGACTTAGGTTGTTGTCTTCTGATAGACCAAAATCCATGCACCAGCACAGCAACTATGGCTATGGCGCCTAAAACAAACAATACTAGTTGCAAATCTTCCATTGGTTACCCTGTCTTTGTTCTAGTTATCCAGCGTCAGCCATCGCCACCGCTTGCTCTATGTCTACCGCGACTATACGAGACACACCGGGCTCGTGCATAGTCACGCCTATAAGTTGATCAGCCATTTCCATGGTTATTTTGTTATGGCTGATATAAATAAACTGTACGCTCTGCGACATTTCTTTCAGTAATCGACAGAAACGTTCTACGTTGGCATCGTCTAATGGCGCATCCACTTCGTCTAGCATACAGAAGGGAGCAGGATTCAGCCTAAAAATTGCGAATACCAATGATAAAGCGGTTAAGGCTTTTTCACCACCCGAAAGAAGATGGATTGTGCTGTTCTTCTTACCTGGCGGCTGCGCCATGATAGTGACGCCGGTTTCCAGCAAATCATCGTCCGTTAATGCTAAGTAAGCTCGACCGCCACCAAACACCTTTGGAAATAAGCGTCCGAGATCTTCATTGACTGAGTCAAATGTCGTCTTAAAGCGGCTGCGGGTTTCTTTGTCTATCTTACGGATCGCTTCCTCTAAGGTCGCAAGTCCCTTATTTAAATCGTCATCTTGATGATCAAGATAGGATTTTCGCTCACTTTGCTGTTCAAATTCTTCGATAGCCGCAAGGTTAATCGCGCCTAAGCGAACAATTTTCTGCCGTATTTGATCTAAATCACTCTGCCACTTGTCAGGCATGCCCTCCGCAGGCAGGTTTCCAAGGATTTCAGACAGAACAATTTGCTGTTCCTGTAAGGCTTCTAGCTGACTATTGGCTTGGCCTTTTATTCCTTCACGACGTAACTTTAACGTGCTCAGGCTTTGAGTCAAGCCCTCAAGCTTACCAAGCTCTTGTTTTTGCTTTATTCCTATACTGTTTAATGTCTCAGTGAGCCCACTTTGCTGCTGACGGACGTTTTTTAAGCCCTGTTGTTGCTCATGTTGTTGCTGCAATAACTGCGTTAACTGCTCAGTCAGCTGCACACTATTTTGTACGCCACTTAATTGGGCGACTTTGGCAAGTTCGGCTAACACTAACTCACGGGTGTGGATAAGTTCATTGACACGCACTTGCTGTAATTCAATTTGTTCGGTACTGACGGCCATGCGCATCGTTACAGCTTGTAAGGCAGAAGCAGTGGTCGATAACTGACGTTCAACCTCAGTAATACGCGCTTTCAATGCTTGATGGCGCACGCTATCGGCCTGCGTGTCTTGGGTGAGTTGCCGCTGAATATCAATACTCCCCTGCAACGCATCATCAAGTTCTGTTTCTTGCTCTGCCAATACTTCGCATTGCTCGCTCAAGCGTTCAAGGTCAATCAAGCTCGCGCTTAATGCCGCTTCAAGTTTGCTCTGCTGCTCAGCGCGCGCCTTCACTTGCTCAGTTAAGCCACTGAGCTGCATCGATTTTGTCGCTTTATCCAACTGTAATTGATGCAATTTTTGCGCGCCAGCAGTCAATTGTTGTCTTTGCTGCTGCAAGGTAGCCGCAAGTTCAGTCATCTTATCTTGCTGTAGGTGCAAGGATTGCTGCAAATCGAAGATGTTTTGCGCTAGCTGGGCTTGCTCTTTGCTGAGCTGTACCAGTGACTGAGCGCCCTCTGTCTTAGTGATTAAAAAACCTTGCCCGAGGAGATACCCGTCGGCGGTGACAATCCGCTCATCGGTCTTTAACTCTGGCAGTAGTTGTTTTGCGGCGTGAATATCTTTTGCCCACTTAAGCCCCGCTAACCAAGGGGCAAGATTCACCTTACCCTGTAAATACTCACTCTGGGTGGATTGCGACGTTAACGCTTGAAACCCCATTTCGGTTTCAGTGACGCCAACGGGCAAGGTCAACAAACCATTGAGGGCGAGTTCGGCCGCGGTTTCCCAACCATTTTCAACGGTTAGACTCTGCCATAACTGCGGTTTATCACTTTGCTGTTCCTGCTTAGTCAACCACTGTTCAACCAGCTCATGGCGCGCTTTAGTCGCGGTTAATTGCTGCTGAATGTGCTCGGCGCTATGGCGGGCGTCATCCAAAGCTTGCGTGCTTGCGCTAACAATTTGTTCTTGCTGATGATTAATCTCGGTTTGTAGCCTAGTGGCGTCAGCAAGAGACGCTATTTCTTGTTGCAGTGGTGTGATGTTTGAGGCGAGGTCGCTGTCCACTAAAGCGACGAGCTGCGCTTGCTGCTCACTGCTTTGCTGCTGTTTATGCTGCAATAATTGCTGTTGATGCGCCAACTGACTGCGGCGCAGCTCAAGCTGTAACTTGTGCTGCGAAACATCCACGGCCTGTTGGCGCGCCACTTCGGCCTGCTGCTGACTGCGCTCTATGCTCATTTCCCATTGGGATTGCAGCTCATCCATGATTTCTTGCTGTTCATCATGCTGCGGCCCAAGCTTGGCAAGCTCAAGCTCTAACGCGCTAAGACTCGCTTTATAGCCGTTGAGCTTATCGGTGTTTTGCAGGATCTGTTCTTTAACTTGCGCCAACTGGGTTTCAAGCTGGGCATCACGCTGCTTTTGATTCTGTAACTGTTGTTCTAACTTAGCGATGTCGGTGCCCGTCAGATAATAGGCCTCAACTGCGCGTTGTTCTTGCTCCGCTAATTGGGCGAGTTGCACTTGCAATTCAGTCGTTTGCAATTCATCGGTTTGCGCGAGCGACTGCGCCGCCGCTTGTTGCACTTCTATGGCGCGGATTTGCTCAGACAGACTCGCCATCTGATCTTGCAACTCTTGATAGCGCATCACGAGGAGTTCAGCATGGGTCTTGCGCTCGGCCTGTTTTAGCTCACGATATTGCTTCGCGGCCTTGGCCTGCTGCGCCAGTTTATCTAACTGTTTGCCGAGTTCACTGCGAATATCGCCTAAACGCTCGAGGTTTTCGCGGGTATGGCGGATACGATTTTCGGTTTCGCGGCGGCGTTCTTTATAGCGAGAAATCCCTGCGGCTTCTTCAATAAAAGTGCGCAAGTCTTGAGGTTTAGATTCGATAAGGCGAGAAATCGTGCCCTGCTCAATAATGGCGTAGCTGCGCGGACCAAGACCTGTGCCCATAAACAAGTCGGTAATGTCTTTACGGCGACACTTTTGGCCATTGAGAAAATACCAAGACTCACCGTCTCGGCTCACCTGACGCTTAACGGCGATTTCTTCGTAACTGGCATACTGACCCGCGAGGCGACCATCTTTATTTTCAAAAATAAGTTCAACACCCGCCACAGACACAGGTTTTCGTGCGCTTGAGCCGTTAAAGATCACGTCGGCCATCGAATCACCGCGCAGGTGTTTCGCCGAACTTTCACCCAATACCCAACGCACGGCATCGATCACATTCGATTTACCGCAGCCATTTGGGCCAATAATGGCGGTTAATGCCTGTAAAAAAGGAATTTTAGTGGGATCGACAAACGACTTAAAGCCGGCAAGTTTTATCTGTTTTAATCTCATGGTGCCAGTTAGCGCGTCTCTGAAGTCTGGCCCGAAAATGAGCCCAGTGGTGCAAATACATTTATCGGCCAACTTTAACAAAGCAGGCAGCATTTTGTAACGCTTTTTATTGAATTCATGCGGCTTTTAGCTTGTCATCTGCCCATGAGTTGATCACAATCGCAGTTATCTTTATATCAGGCAGTCTCTCAAGATGTAGCCCAACTTTTTGGAAAGACGATATGACACAGAAGAAAACCTTGCCCTTCCCAGCCAAAAGCGGCGTTAATTATTTTCTCGATGGCTTTGGTTTAATTACACGTAAAGGCCTGCGCACTTTCGTGTTTATTCCCTTGATGATCAACCTGCTGCTGTTTGCGGGCGTCATTTATGTAGCAATAGGCCAGTTAGATACGCTATTCACTTGGATGAATGCCCAGTTGCCTGACTACTTAAGCTGGTTAAACTTTTTGCTTTGGCCACTCGCAGTGACCACTATGCTGGTGATGCTCGCCTTTGTGTTTAGCTCGGTGATGAACTGGCTCGCCGCCCCCTTTAATGGTCTGTTGGCTGAAAAAGTCGAGCAACTATTAACTGGCAAGCCGCTGAATACCGGTACTGGCATCGATTTAATCAAAGACTTACCGCGTATCCTCGGGCGTGAGTGGATCAAACTCAAGTACTATCTGCCCCGCGCACTGATATTTTTGTTGCTGTTTTTAGTGCCTATGGTGGGCCAAACGCTGGCGCCAATCTTATGGTTCCTGTTCAGCGCTTGGATGATGGCAATTCAGTACTGCGATTACCCCTTCGATAACCATAAGGTCAGTTTTAAGGATATGCGCTTTGCCTTGAATCAAACCCGTGGCACGAGTTTTAGCTTTGGCGCTACTGTGACACTGTTTTCGATGATCCCCATCGTCAACTTTATCGTGATGCCTGTGGCGATTTGTGGCGCAACGGCGATGTGGGTCGACAAGTATCGTGAAGCCTACCGCAATCATGCAATCGCACCAGAATAATTAAAGATAACAATACTTGTCTAAAATGATGTGGGTTTGATATCGATTCCTGCAACATAAAAACAGCCTCAATTGAGGCTGTTTTTATTGATAAAGATCGCAGAACAATCTGCGCTACTAGGTTCAGCTTAGCACTTCTGCAAAATCACACTGCCGATGGAATATCCCGCACCAAAGGAGCTTAATAAGCCTAAATCACCCGCTTTAAAGTCGCTGGAATACTTATGAAATGCAATCACAGAGCCAGCAGATGCGGTATTGGCGTACTCGTCTAACACGACAGGCGCTTGTTCCGCTGACACATCATCCCCAAGCAGCTTTCGCACCACAAACTGATTCATGTTGATGTTCGCTTGATGCAACCACAAACGCTTAAAAGACTGCGGCGTTAACGCTTGTTCGGCCAGATGTTCATCCAAATGTTGATAAATCATCGGTAGCAGCTCTTTAAACACTTTGCGCCCTTGTTGGTGGAACAGTTTATCGGCCTGATGGGCGGCACTCGGATCGCAGCGATTCAAGAAACCAAAATTACTGCGAATATTATTCGAATAATCAGTAAAACAGCGGCTTGAGAGAATTTTAAACACATTATCAGATTGAGCTAGGCTTTGCTCTTCCAGTACGAGAGCAGTCGCGACATCACCAAAGATAAAGTGACTGTCACGGTCGCGGTAGTTCACCTGCGCCGAACAAATCTCAGGGTTAATGACGAGCACTCTTGAGGCTGAGCCCGTAGCAATCGCATTAGCAGCGGCGACAATTGCAAAGGTTGCCGATGAACACGCCACTTGCATGTCGTAACCATAACCGCGCGTTCCGAGCGCACGTTGAATTTCAATCGCCATCGCAGGATAGGCACGCTGGGTATAAGCACAGGCAACAATCACCAGATCAATCTGTTCAGCTTTGAGATTGGCATTGCTAAGTGCCATCAATGCGGCTTCAACCCCAATTTCAGCCTGCATAGATAACTCGTCGCTGCTGCGCTCTGGAATTAACGGCATCATGACTTCGGGATCGAGAATGCCCTCTTTCACCATCACATATCTGTGCTTGATGCCCGAGGCCTTTTCAATAAATTCGCTCGAGGAATAGGACAAAGCCTCGACATGGCCTTGCTCGATTAAGCCTGCATTTTCAAGATTGTAAATATCCACATAGGCATTGAAGCTCTCAACTAAGGCTTCATTAGAAATACTGTGGGGCGGCGTAAATAAGCCACTCCCCGAAATCACGACCTGTTTCATAGGTGCTCCGAACGGGTGCTTGTTGTAAGGTGAGCAGAGGCGGCATCATCACTCGTAAGCGCGGGCGCTAACTCACTTTGCCCCTGTACTTGCTGCTCTAATCGTTGCTTTTTATGCATTTGTGCTAAGTCTATCACGACTGTTGAAGATATTTTATCTTGGATCCCCTGCCGATTGGCATCCCAAAATATTTGCATAAAGCCAAGTAAGCCAGTGGTGAAGCCTGCGGCGTAACCACCATAACGGCCAAAGGCGGCCCATAAACTGATTTTAGCGCCATCGAGCTGGATCACCCGAATGCCAAGCATCTTCTTGCCTAAGGTTTGACCATCAAACCGCGCGGTAAAAACGGTAAAGTAAAACGCCGCCCAACCAAAGCCCAGCCCCATATCACTCATAAAACCTTTGACCCAAGCGATAACACTGTGGGTTGTAGATTCCTCTTCATCATCGGCGCTTTTCACTCTTGTGCTTGGCGAAGGTACTGTTTTGGTTGTGTCTGTCGTTTCGGTTACTTTTGCTGCATTAGCCACAACACCTTGCGCGGGATCAGTTGGTTCACTGGTTCCAATGGCTTGTGTCGACTTGAGCGGCTCAGACTGAGTATCAGGCATTTGCAACTCAGCTTGGGGCGCGATAACTGGCCACAAGGTGCCATCAAGGACTTCCGTCTGGAGCTTTTCGCTGTCTGCGGCAGACAAACTACTGTTGGCGATGGCGCTAAGGACTATCTCCCGTCGCTCAATCTCTGTCATGCCCTTTGATGCTGAAGCGTTTTCTATCACCTCGCGCAGGGATTGAACTTGAGTTTTACCACAAGCGTAATTATCACAAAGGCTCAACGAAATGATGGTTGGAAGCGAGGTAATAATTTGTTTACCCAATGCAGCCCCCTCAACTGCCTGCTCATTATCGGTATTGTTTGAGCCATTAACATTAAGCAGGTTATCGGCGGTCGTGAGCAACATAAAAGCTAACATTGCGGCATAAAGTCCCCATTTGAGTAAACGACCCAATTGATGACTGCGTTTCTCAATATAAATGATACCGACCACCAGCAATACAAACATCCAATCCATCTGCTCCGCTAACACTGTGATCAGTAAACCATCAATCAACATGGCTAAAGCACGTTTTAAGGGCGCCGCCAATGGCGTATAAAGTACAGTGTCTGCAATGGTAAAAGCATGGGGAGTCACCATAGTTTTTGGGTCTTTGCCCAAATCCGTTTGCTGTTGTTTCATGTTTGCGTCTTGTCCGATACGAGTGATAGGCTTGTTTTACGATTGACACATCAAGAAGTTATCCTTGCGAATGCAACAATCTTTTTTATGTTAGCAAGAGGTTAACACAGTTAAACTGGCTGCCAATCAGGGTTTGCGAATAACAGCACATCCTTTAATAACCAAATCGAATAAAGAAGAACAAACAATCACTTCTAAAAGCGCCACAGCAGATTATGATTCAATAGTGCCAACATAGGAGCAAGCAATCCATGAGCAAAATTTTCGAAGACAATTCATATACTATTGGTAATACCCCGCTAGTACGTTTAAACCGTGTTAGCCAAGGTAAAGTGCTGGCCAAAGTCGAAGCGCGTAACCCAAGTTTCAGTGTTAAATGCCGTATCGGTGCCAATATGATTTGGGATGCCGAGAAAAAGGGTCTACTGACTAAAGACCACGAGCTGATTGAGCCGACGTCTGGCAACACAGGTATTGCGTTGGCGTATGTTGCCGCGGCCCGTGGTTATAAGCTTACCCTAACGATGCCAAATACCATGAGTTTAGAGCGTCGTAAGCTGCTCAAAGCCCTTGGCGCAAATCTCGTGCTGACAGAAGGCGCGAAAGGCATGAAAGGTGCAATTGATAAAGCGGAAGAAATCCGTCAATCGGCTCCTGAAAAATACATTTTATTACAGCAGTTTAATAACCCTGCTAACCCAGAAATCCATGAAAAAACCACAGGTCCAGAAATCTGGAATGATACCGATGGCGAAGTGGATGTGTTTGTTGCCGGTGTAGGTACGGGCGGTACGATTACAGGTGTCAGCCGTTACTTGAAAAAAGTAGCAGGCAAAACCATTACCTCAGTGGCGGTTGAGCCAGCAGATTCTCCTGTGATTGCGCAAACCTTGGCGGGTTTACCGGTACAACCTGGTCCACATAAAATCCAAGGTATTGGCGCAGGCTTTATCCCTGGTAACTTAGATTTAGAGTTGATTGACCGCGTAGAAGCTGTCACCAACGATGAGGCCATCGACATGGCCCGTCGCTTAATGCAAGAAGAAGGCATTTTAGTAGGTATTTCATCGGGTGCCGCCGTTGTTGCCGCAAACCGCATCGCTGAATTGCCAGAATTTGCGGGCAAAACCATTGTGGTGATTTTGCCATCGGCTGCCGAACGTTACTTATCTTCAGTTTTGTTCCAAGGCCAATTCGGCGACGAAGAAAACATTCAATAGTCGACGTTGGATTCCCCTTTAAAATACCCAGCCCTTTAAATACCCAGCCTCTGCTGGGTATTTTTTATTTGTGACATTGCATTAATTAGATCCCGACTGCAGAGCGCAAACAAGTTCCGGCTCAAGTTTGGATGCAGCTCATAGTTCTCAGTATCACCAGTAGCATTAGCGGCTCAGTGAGTTATAAAGAACGGATATTCTCGTCAATCCATTCCTTTTTATGCCTTTTCCCCCTCAACCTATACCAACGCCATTAACACCAATATTGATAAGAAAAAATTACTTTATGAATAAAATTAATCAAATTTATTTATTCTTAATACCCGCAGTAAACTGAGGACATCAAAACAGCGCCCCAAAAAAGCGATGTTAAGCATTGTCAGTATTGAGAGGTATTCAACATGACTTCAAAACGCAAACGCTGGACATCCCACGCAGCTAAACTTCCCAGCCCTATGGCAGGACTGGCACTTGCCATTGCCAGCTTAGGTTGGACTTGGGAGAACATGACACCGTCACTTAATGGCGCAGGACAACTCACAGGTGCCATCATCGCCTCTGTGTTGCTGTTACTGCTCATGGGTAAGTTTATGCTGCATCCGACAATTCTAAAGGACGAACTCAGCCACCCAGTGATTGGTAGCGTGATCCCTACCTTCGCCATGGGGCTGATGGTCGTGTCTAAAACACTCGGCGATTATTTCCCCCAAGCTGGCTTAACCCTGTGGCTAGTGGCCATAGGTATACATGTGCTCTTCTTAAGCGCGTTTATCTACTACCGCGCCATCGATTTTAAACTCGAGCACATGGTACCAAGCTGGTTCGTGCCACCGATTGGCATCATAGTCGCGGCGGTGTCTTTCCCTGTATCTGACTACCAATGGCTAGCAAACGCCATTTTGGTTTTTGGGATGTTAGCTTACTTAGTCATGCTGCCTTTAATGCTCTATCGCCTCATTTTCTGTCAGGCAATACCTGATGCCGCTAAACCAACCATTGCGATTCTCGCGGCGCCCGCTAGTTTATCACTCGCAGGTTATCTAACCGTTTGCGAGCAGACGTCAATTCCCTTAGTTGCCCTACTACTGAGCATCGCCATTTTGATGACCAGCATCATCTACTTAGCCTTCTTTCACCTGTTAAAGCTGCCCTTTAGCCCGGGATACGCAGCCTTTACCTTCCCTATGGTGATCGGTGCTACCGCGCTCTTTAAAACCGCCGCTTGGTTAACCCAGTTCAACAACATGGGTGAGTTAGCGATATGGATAAAATACTTAGCAGAATTCGAGCTTGTGATCGCCACCTTAGTGGTTGCCTATGTTGCTCTACGCTATTTAGCACACTACTTTCCACTGCAATTTAAAGTGGAAGAGCTAATAAACAGAATAGAACCAAGTAAAAATTAATTCTCAATTTTATGCGCTCTGTACACATTAATTGGAATAACCTACCAAAACTCAAAGAAAGATGAATCGAGATTCATCTTTTTTTGAGTAACGAAGATATTAATAAAACCCTCAAAAATCAGTTCAATTTCAAACCGAACCTATCCTAGCCCTTCTAAAAAAGTGCATATTTAAGAGAATCAGCCATCTAACTTAAACAGCATGAAATTCTATATACAAAGTTAAGCTGCACAAGAAAACCTGAAGAGATGCAGAATGACTAACTAAATAAGCAAAATTTGCTATTTTCCCTATAAAAATAATAAAAAAGTATGATTTAACCAAAAGCAAATTAAAACAAAATGAAAACAATTATAAAAAACAAATAAACATTTAATTAACAGGCTTAACAAAAAAACATCAAAACCAGTACTAAGTAGCCATCATTAACGGCATTAATGATGCACAAACCCTTTGTAAAAAAACATTTAGAATAGAAATTTACAAATTTGAAACAATTTAAGCAACATTTATAATGTTGCACTTGTTATTTCCTTGTGGTTATATCTTGAACCTAATTAAAGGTGACACTTATTGGTTACAAAAGTGACTTTTAATAAAATAAGAATTAAACAAAAAAAACAAATGTTAAGGGAGAATAGAATGCGCGCAAAATCTACATTAGCCAAAGCAGTTCGCTTTGCGTTAATCAGCGGAGCTGCTACAGCAGCATTATCAACTTCAGCAGTATTTGCTGCTGAAGACGGTGCAAAAGTTGAACGTATTGAAGTAACAGGTTCTCGTATTCAAAGAACTGATATGGAATCAGCATTGCCTGTTACGGTTTTATCGGCTGAAGATATAGCTAAAACAGGCTTAAGCGACGTTTCTGCAGTATTAGCACAAATGCCATTTAACACTGCGGGAAGTTTTATTAGTGACGCTGGAAGTTCAGCAAGTAACCATGCAAGTTCAGGTATGCGCGGATTAGGCTCTAACCGTACGCTAACATTAATTAACGGACGTCGGATCGCTCCTTCCGCAACATTTGGTGGTGATTCAACCAACCTCAACTTAATCCCCATGGATGCAATTGAGCGTATCGAAATTTTACGTGATGGTGCATCAGCTATTTATGGTTCTGACGCTATCGGTGGTGTAATTAACATCATTCTTAAAAAGACATTCGATGGCTTAGCATTCGATGCAAAATTCGGTAGCCCAACACAAGGTGGCCGTGATGAAAAATCTGCTTCTATTACATTTGGTAAAACTGATGATAAAGGTAGTAGTTTAGTTGTTATCGAACATAAGGCATTTGACCCTCTGCAAGGTGGACAACGCCCTCACATAACAGCTAACTGGGACCAAAAATATGGTCGAAGTGGTTTGTATGCTCCAGAAGGAACATATCGTCCTGTAGCATCTCGCCCAGGAAAAGGCGCTGATGGAACATTTGATGACCCTGTTTACACAGGATTACAAGTTCCAGGTAAAGACTGTCCTGCTGATAGAGTTATTACCACTAAAGATGGCTCGGCCTGTGGATTCAGTCATTTTGATGGCACAGATTACTTACCTGAACAAACTAAAGACTCTATTTTTTCAAATATGACTCATCGCATTACTGATGAACTAGAGTGGTTTGGTCAAGCAATTGTAATGCGTGATAAATCAACCACATCTTCAACAGCATTATGGACTCCTAATCTATATATGGCTGCTGATAACAAGTTAAATCCAACATATGGCACAGCTCAAGCGTCAGAGGTTCAAGCCTATCACCGCTTAAAAGGTGTAGCTGATCGCAAAACAGAATTCGACTCAAATGTAGTCGATATCGTTACTGGCTTGAATCTTGAATTAGATGCTGGTTCATTAAGCTGGTATGTTCAATATTCTGATCAAGTCGTTAATATCGAAACGGACTCTTATGTCTTTGAAGATAAGTTACAAGAAGCTGTAGATAAAGAACTGTATAACCCTTTTGTGGAAGGTGGCAATGCAACACAGGCAACCTTAGATACATTTTTGCATACAGCAACACGTAAAGCGACATCGAACACAACTGGTACAGGTTTATCTTGGGCAGCTTTAGCACCAATAGCATTACCTGGTGGCGATTTAGGCTATGCCGTCGGTGTTGAATATCAAAAAATGGAGTACAAAGATACTCGTGATGCACAACAAGCGGCAGGCAATGTACTAGGTACTTATGGTGGTGATTCAGCTGGTGACCGAAGCTATAAAGCGGCATTTGTTGAATTAGAGCTTCCAGTTCTAGAAAATTTAAACGTTAAACTTGCTAGTCGTTATGACCAATACAGTCTTCCTGATGTTGGCCAATTATCAAGTTCAATTAACGTGCGTTATGAAGTGCTTGATAACTTAGTATTAAGAGCATCTTATGGACAAGGCTTTAGAGCACCGTCTTTAGACGACTTACTAGGCGAGCCAGCAACAAGTTATGATTCAATAACTGATACAACTCTGTGCCAAAGCTTACCTGATGATCAACAAGCAGGTAACAAAGCATGTGAAGATAACCAGTATTTACGTAAAAGTTCGGGTAATAAAGACTTAGATCCAGAGAAATCTGCTCAATACTCATTCGGTGCAGTATGGAACATCACCGAAAATATTGATTTGGTTGTTGATTACTACAATATTGAAATTACTGACCAAGTAAGTTATATCGATGCTCAAACTATTGTCGACTTAGAAGCGACAGCTGGTTTAGGTGCTTACGATCCAAACTATATTTATGTAAAACGTAAAGCTGATGGCACAATAGATGAAATTGGTGCTGGCAACATCAACATGGATGGCGTACAAACTTCAGGTCTAGATGTATCCTTTACGTCTAAATACGATCTAGGCAGTATGGGCGAATTAAAGTTTGCTGTTGAGGGTACATATGCACTTGAATATTCAGAGCAAGCAAGTCCAATCGCTAAACGCTATGATGTTTTAGGAACTAAAGGTTATCCACCACTACGTTTCAATACTACATTTAGCTATGCTATTGACGATTTCTCTGCGTCTTTAATCGCTAAATATATTGATTCCTATGATGGCGAAACACCACAACAACAAGAAGCAGGCACTAATAAGCAAGACTTCTCTTCGTTTACAACTTGGGATATGACGCTAAACTATGACTTTAACAATTATGGAAAAGTTACTGTAGGTGCGCGCAACCTATTTGATGCAATGCCAAATGTAAACTATAGTTTAGGTTACCCTGGGTACGATACAGATACACACAACATCTTAGGTCGTGTAGTATTTGCTGGTTACAAAGTTAAATTCTAACCTAATCAAAAATGGCATCTTTGGATGCCATTTTTATTTGCTGTATTTGCGAAACCCAGTAAATAAGCATAAAAAATGCCCAGCTATTTGCATAATGCCACTCGCTTAAGAGCGAGTGGCATTTTTACTTGGATATTTCACCGTTTTCTTTAGCACCACACGCGGACAGCTGGGCCGCTTCCTCTTCGGGGGTAAAATCAACCTCTTGCCATTTTCCCTCAGTCGTTTTAAGTGCTGTGGGATCGCTCCTGGACTCCCTCTGTCGCTCCAACCAAACTCATCCTGTATTAAAAACAGGGCATTAATGAAACTTATCCTCTGTGGTTCAACTTTATGCTGCACTGCCATTGCGGCCATCTCTAGCCGAACAATATTGTAGGTCGTCAAGATCCCCCATAATTCTTGATACACCCCATCCTTCTTCTTACTGCGCAGGACAGGTTTATTTTCCAGTTGATATTGCTTTAGCTCACCATAACCCCTCTCTATCTCCCATCGCTGCCAATACACCTTGAGCAAATCGTTCACTGGATAAGTGTTGGGGCATAGACATGACGTGATAAACCCTTTGATATCACCTTTGGGTGACGGAATAAGGATAAGGCGGGCTTGCCAGCACTCCCCCAGATAAGGCGCTTGCTGTTTAGCTTGGGGTGATACCGGCATCTCAACCAAATGGTCATACTCTGAGAATGACTCGATAATTTGATAGCGGGTCTTAGACTTTATCGGGGTTAACCAATGGGTGTTTGCACCACTTCCTTGCCAGCTGATGAGCAATTCGGCAGACATAAACCCACGGTCAAACAATGTGAGCGAATGCTCGGGAGCTGAGCCAACCAATTGCTGTGCATAGTGAATTTCACTGTGGGTAACAGGTCCGAAAGCCGCATCAGAAAGTAAGTGGCTGCGAGTAGACATTAAGGTGACCGCCAGCACAGAGGGAAAAGAAGCCGTGCTTTGTGCAAAGCCAAAGTGATGGTTTTCTTCAGTGTTATGCGTCTTAAAATACGTCCCATCAACACTGAGCAATTTCAATCCAGCTATCTCATCAAATTCGCACTGTGTTTCCCACTGTGCAGCGGTTGTTTTGAACAAATAACGCATGGGCTCTGAACCCAACTTTTCTTTGGCTTTGATGATGCTACTGGTCGCCAGTGGCGGGAGCTCCCCCTTGGCGTCGGGAAACGCCAGTGAGAGCGTATCACAGACTTGCTGAATCGAGCGGTTACGCATCAAACCAATGCCTAGAACCAACCAAACAGCTTGCTCTGCAGGGAAACGGCGGGTTCGAAGTGATGCCTTGCCAGTTTGTTGCACAGCCTCAGCCACCCAATCCATGGGAACATGTTTGGCGAATACATCAATATCCCGCGATTGGCAAAATTCAGCAGTAACGAGTAGCTCTTTAGAAAATTCAGACATAAAAAATCAGCCGCAACTTAGGTTGCGGCTGATTATGAAGCCCTTGAAAGAGCGTTCAACTACTTAAAACAATCGGCATTAAGCTATTTGCTGGGCATTTTCTTATCGTTCAACGGGTCATTTAAAGCGTTCTAAGAATTCTTCGTCAGCTTAATTTCACTCGCATGTTGAGGTTTTTCGTTATGTGAATGTGGTGCAGAAAAGTGCTCATGGTGAGCTTTGTGTGGATCGCTTGACGTCATTTTACCCTGCTCTACCCACCAATAACCTAAACCCACAATCACACCGCCGCCGACAATATTGCCAAGGGTGACTGGGATTAAGTTGTTGAATATAAAGTTCGCCACGGTTAAATCGGCAAACTGCTCTTGAGTCACACCTAAAGATGCGAAGAATTCTGGGCTGGCGATAGATTGGATCATCATGCCCATAGGCACCATAAACAGGTTAGCGATACTGTGTTCAAAACCGCTGCTGACGAACATGGCCACAGGTAAGATCAACAGTAGGGATTTAGTTAACACATCGCGACTGGCAAAGGTCATCCACACACCCAAACACACCAACATGTTACACAAAATGCCTAAGCTAAAGGCTTGGATCCAAGTATGATGCAGTTTGTGTTGCGCCACTTTAAGGGCATTTAATCCCCAGTTACCACCATCGAGTTCATACATGCCTGCGGCGGTGATCAAACAAACCATCAATATAGCGCCGACAAAATTGCCCGCATAAACCCGGCACCAACACTTGAGTAACTCTGCGCCAGAGACCTGTTTTTGTGCCCAAGCCACGGTACTGAGTACGGAACTGGTAAACAGTTCTCCGCCGCAAACAACCACTAAGATCAGACCTAAACTGAAGGCTATTCCACCCACTAAGCGAACTAAACCCCAAGGCGCATCGCCAGCACCTGTGGTCACAGTGAGATAAAATACAAAAGCTAAGGCGATGAAAGCACCTGCAAACACAGCCAGGCCAAAAGATTGCCAAGGCGCTTTAACCACTTTGCTGGTACCGTAAATTTCCGCCTGATTATAACAACTAAAGTGCGCAGAAACCTGTGGCGTTTCGTGGGCGCTATTTATCACAGTTGGGGTTGATGATGGAATTGGGCTTTTCATTGCATGACTCCAACTTCAGATAAACAGACTTGAATGCGTAGCATATATCTCTCCTGCAGCGCCATTGCGCAGATAGCACGAATCAAAACCGAGATGTTGATTTGCTGAAAATGATGATTCACTAAAGTCTCGCTTTGTACCATACAACGCGCTCATGCTGTGAAGTAGATATTGCTAAAGCGTGATGTTATTCACACCAAAAATGTGAAAACTTTGAAGCCAAAAACACAAAAGGTTAATTGGTCTTACCAAAAATCAAACAATTTCACCCATCAGGATGACATGTTTTTAGGTCGTCTTTACCCTAAAATAACTCGTTTCCACCGTAAGCTTATGTAACTCGCGAGCACACTCATGCTCAAACTCGCAATAAAACGGATGACTAAAATCAGCTTCAGTAAACTCAGTTCGACTCTCCCCTGAAGCATTGATTTGGCACTGAAGCATAGATGTAGCAATAGATTGTCTCTCACACTTCAATATCCACTGGATTGGCTCCGCCAGCGCCCCATGCCTCTGTCTTGACAGTCTAGCCGTGTGATAAGCGATAACATACCTGATAAGCAGCAGAAACCTTGTTCAGCCACTCTTTTATAATTTTTAGCAGGATTCAGGCATTAGCGTTTTGGCCGATGGGAGGCCCTACACAATGCCCAAACATCAACAAGGTTAGCGAATAAACTACAATTAATACAAATAGCTAACATGGAGCTTGTTTCTACATCATCAACAAAACTGCCGCAGTTATACCTAGTTTATTCGCCCCTCACGCGACCCCAGCAAAAATCAATCGATACGAGGATAGATTTCTCCCAAATAAAGGGGGACAGTAAATGGCAACAACCAAAGGCTTAGTGGTTTAAGGAGTGACAAGTTTGAATGTCACACCAAGTAGAAAAGCGTGCTGTATTCCTAATAGTAGTAAAAAAATGCTACCTAGCTAGCAAATTTGGGATTAACAGAGCATAAACCAAGCCGTTTAAGATGCGATAGCGACAGACCTATGTTAATATGCTTATGGACAATTGGTCTTACCAATTATAAAGATTTATCAGTAGCCGATAATCAAAGTAAGCGAATATTTGTCATCTTATCGGGTATCAATAGACAGACTTTTGGAGTGACGAGCGCTTCAAAATCCAGTTCCCATCATAGGGCGTCATCATGAAGGGAGCTTTATTTCAGGAATTAGCTATTGGCTTATACTCAGCATCGCTTCACGCTGATCGCCAATAACCTTTATCTCAACCAGAAGGTATTAGTACGATGACCGAAAAAACTGAACTGTTTGCCAACGCATGGGAAGGCTTTACCCCTGGCGATTGGAAATCTGAAGTCAATGTACGTGACTTTATCCAACAAAACTACGCGCCTTTTGAAGGCGACGAATCATTCCTTGCCGGTGCCACCGAAGCGACCACAATCCTGTGGGATAAAGTCATGGAAGGCATCAAACAGGAAAACCGTACCCACGCGCCTGTTGATTTCGATACTAAGATGGTCTCTACCATCACTTCCCACGACGCTGGCTACATCAACAAAGAATTAGAAACTATCGTTGGCTTACAAACAGATGCGCCGCTAAAACGCGCTATGTTGCCTAATGGTGGTATTCGTATGGTGGAAAGCTCATGCGCTGCCTACGACCGCGTGCTAGATGAAGACGTTAAATACATCTATTCAGAACTGCGTAAAACCCATAACCAAGGTGTGTTCGATGTTTACACCCCAGAAATTATGGCTTGCCGTAAATCAGGTATTTTAACCGGTTTACCTGATGCTTATGGCCGTGGCCGTATCATTGGTGACTATCGCCGTGTGGCACTTTACGGTATCGATTACCTGATGAAAGATAAGTTTGCCCAATTCACTTCACTGCAAGCGCAGTTCGAAGCGGGTGAAGAATTATCAAATGTTATCCAATTACGTGAAGAAATCGCCGAGCAACACCGTGCACTAGGTCAAATGAAGAAAATGGCTGCCAAATATGGCTGCGATATTTCTCGCCCAGCGACCACTGCACAAGAAGCAATTCAATGGACTTACTTCGGTTACTTAGCCGCAGTGAAAAGCCAAAACGGCGCGGCGATGTCATTAGGCCGTACCTCTTCATTCCTCGACATCTATATTGAACGCGATCTGAAAAATGGCACCTTAACTGAGCAACAAGCTCAGGAAATGATTGACCATTTCGTGATGAAACTGCGTATGGTACGTTTCCTACGTACTCCAGAATACGATGAATTGTTCTCTGGCGACCCAATTTGGGCGACGGAGTCAATCGGCGGTATGGGCTTAGATGGCCGTACGTTAGTGACGAAATCAAGCTTCCGTTTCTTGAACACCCTTTACACTATGGGTCCAAGTCCAGAGCCAAACATCACGGTATTATGGTCAGATAAACTGCCAATCGGCTTCAAAAAATATTGCGCCAAAGTGTCTATCGACACTAGCTCAATCCAATACGAAAACGATGACTTAATGCGTCCAGATTTCCAATCAGACGACTATGCAATCGCCTGTTGTGTGAGCCCTATGGTTGTAGGTAAACACATGCAGTTCTTCGGTGCTCGCGCTAACTTAGCGAAAACCATGCTGTATGCGATTAACGGCGGCGTAGACGAAAAACTGAAAATCCAAATTGCCCCTAAAGCAGACATGATCACAGACGAAGTGCTCAACTTTGATGATGTGATGAATCGCTTAGACGGGTTAATGGATTGGTTAGCGACGCAATATGTCACAGCACTGAACTCAATCCACTTCATGCACGACAAGTACTCTTACGAAGCCGCGCTAATGGCACTGCACGACAGAGACGTACGTCGCACTATGGCTTGTGGTATTGCGGGTCTGTCTATCGCAGCCGACTCACTGTCTGCCATCAAATTCGCCACTGTAAAACCTGTTCGTGATGAAAACGGCATTGCAGTTGATTTCGAAATCAGCGGTGACTATCCAAAATTTGGTAACAACGACCCACGTGTTGATGATATCGCCTGTGATTTAGTTGAACGTTTTATGGCGAAAATTCGCGACCGTAAAATGTATCGCAATGCGATCCCAACTCAGTCAATTCTGACCATCACCTCAAACGTGGTTTATGGTAAGAAAACCGGTAACACACCAGATGGTCGTCGTTCAGGTGCGCCATTTGCACCGGGTGCAAACCCTATGCATGGCCGTGATGAAAAAGGCGCAATCGCTTCTTTAACCTCAGTGGCAAAACTCCCATTTGCCCACGCTCAAGACGGTATCTCTTATACCTTCTCAATCGTGCCAAATGCGCTGGGTAAAGATGATGATGCTCGCCGTACCAACTTAGCGGCATTGATGGACGGATACTTCGACCACAATGACAAAAAAGAAGGTGGCCAACACTTGAACGTCAACGTGATGAACCGCGAGATGCTCGAAGATGCCGTTAAGCATCCAGACAAGTATCCACAGCTGACCATCCGTGTTTCTGGCTACGCAGTGCGCTTCAACTCACTGACGCCAGAGCAGCAACAAGATGTGATCACGCGTACATTCACCAAAGGTCTGTAAGCTAAATTAGTCAAGGCTGTAGTACACTGTGCTACAGCCTCACTTATTTTAACAGGAGTCACAATGGCAGTTATCGGTCGGATCCACTCAGTGGAATCCTTTGGCACAGTCGATGGTCCAGGCATACGGTTTATCACCTTTATGCAAGGCTGTTTAATGCGCTGCCAGTATTGCCACAACCGTGACACTTGGGATCTTGATGGCGGAAAAGAAGTTCTGGTCGATGAGTTAATGAGTCAAATCATCAGCTATCGGCCTTTTCTCGATGCCAGCAATGGTGGTGTTACGGCCAGTGGTGGTGAAGCCATTTTACAGGCAGAATTCGTCGCCGAATTATTCACAGCCTGTCAGCAAGAAGGTATTCATACCTGTTTAGATACCAATGGTTTTGTACGTAAGTACACGCCAGTGATTGATGAGTTACTCGACCACACTGACTTGGTCCTGCTCGACATCAAACACATGGATGATGAAAAACATATTGAGTTAACCAAAGTCAGCAACCATAGAACATTGCAATTTGCGCAGTATTTGGCAGAGCGTAATCAAGCAACGTGGATACGGTATGTGGTGGTGGGCGGATTTACCGACGATGAAGCATCGGCATTACAACTGGCCGAGTTTATCAAGCCCATGAAAAACATTGAAAAGGTAGAATTACTACCCTATCACGAATTAGGTAAACACAAGTGGGAAGCCATGGGCGAAAGCTATCAACTCGATGGCATATCACCACCGAGCCGAGAAACCATGGAAAAGATCAAAGCCGTATTTGTTGGGCAAGGGATTAACGCGATTTATTAATCCACAGTAATAGAAAAGCCAACACGGATAACAGCGGCAACGGCCTAAAGTTCTTCCCAATAACTGGCATCTAAACGCTCAAAGGCTATTTTTAAAATCAGGGCCATGTCGAGATAACAGGCTTTAGCGCCTAACGTTTGGCAATTGATACCCATGGACGACAACTTCGCACTCAACTGGTTACTCCAGTCGAACAGCGTTAACGGTAATGGATGGCGCGCTCGCCAACCTAACCACAGCAGCCCCTGTAACGGTAAGCTGATGAAAAATAAACCGAGAGTGACAGCTTGGGGCAGAAATGCCCAACCGTGAATATACAGCTGGCTCATACTCACAAAAAACGCCAACACTGGCATCACCAGTATGGCTAACTGAGTGGCTCGGACGACCCGATACTCAGGGAAATAAAAACCCAGTTGTCTAACCATAGGCCAAGTCTTCATATATTGATGACCATCACCTAAGGTTTTGAGGATCTTAATGCTCAATTTTAGACACCAACTACAATGGAATACTGCTTTTACCATAGCACAATCTGGCGAATCGCCCCAAGACTGTTATGGTAAAAACACCGCAGTTCCTAATTTTTTTGAATCGTTATATTAAACACAATGGCAAAGGGTTTACACATGTCAAATAATCTGGTTTTAGTGCTCAATTGCGGTAGCTCTTCTCTCAAATTTGCCGTCATTGACGCGCAAACAGGTGACGATCAAATTTCTGGCTTAGCCGAATGTTTTGGTTTAGAAGACTCGCGCATTAAATGGAAAATCAACGGCGAAAAACATGAAGCGGCCTTAGGCGCATTTACGGCTCACCGTGAAGCAGTTGAATACATTGTTAATAAAATCCTTGCGGAACAGCCTGAATTAGCTGCGAAAATTCAAGCCGTTGGCCACCGTATCGTTCACGGCGGTGAAAAGTTCACTCGCTCTGTGATCATCGACGAAAGCGTGATCAAAGGTATCGAAGATTGTGCTTCACTAGCCCCCCTGCACAATCCTGCTCACCTTATCGGCATCCGTGCAGCCATTGCCTCTTTCCCTAAATTGCCACAGGTTGCTGTATTTGATACCGCTTTCCACCAAAGCATGCCAGACAGAGCTTATGTCTACGCCCTACCTTACAAGTTATACCGTGAACACGGTATCCGTCGTTATGGCATGCATGGCACGAGTCATTTATTCGTTAGCCGTGAAGCGGCAAAAATGCTCAACAAGCCCATTGAAGAAACCAACGTTATCTGTGCTCACTTGGGCAACGGCGCGTCAGTCACGGCTATCAAAGGCGGAAAAAGTGTCGACACTTCTATGGGCTTAACCCCATTAGAAGGTTTGGTCATGGGCACACGTTGTGGCGATATTGACCCTTCAATCATCTATCACTTAGTTCACCAACTGGGTTACACCTTAGAAGAAGTGAATAACCTGATGAACAAGCAAAGTGGTCTGCTGGGTATTTCCGAGCTGACTAACGATTGTCGCGGTATCGAAGAAGGTTACGCCGACGGCCATAAAGGCGCGACCTTAGCCTTAGAAATCTTCTGCTACCGTTTAGCCAAATACATCGCCTCTTACACTGTGCCACTGGGCCGTTTAGATGCAGTCGTCTTCACCGGCGGCATTGGCGAAAACTCAGACTTAATCCGCGAAAAAGTGCTCAACATGCTGGAAATCTTCAATTTCCATGTCGATAGCGAACGCAACAAAGCGGCGCGTTTCGGTAAGAAAGGCATCATCACTCAAGATAAAGGCACGATTGCTATGGTGATCCCAACGAACGAAGAATGGGTAATCGCCGAAGATTCAATTAAACTGATCAACAAATAAAAAATGACCTAAGCCGTTTGCTCACCCAAACGGCTTTACGCTTTACATAGCCATACTCACAAGCAAATTTGCAGAAACTCTTCTGCCAAAAACCATCGAAACTAGAGGTTTTTATGTCTCGTAATATTATGTTAATCCCCATAGGTACCGGAGTCGGCCTGACCTCCTTAAGCCTTGGGATGGTTCGCGCACTGGAGCGCCACGGAGTTAAAGTTCAGTTCTTTAAGCCGATTTCCCAACTTAGACCTAATGATAACGGCCCAGAACGCTCAACTACTATTCTGAGTAAATCGCCGACGGTAAATCCGTTAGAGCCCTTCGACATGGCCCATGCCGAAGCTCTAATTCGTGCTGACCAAACCGACGTATTAATGGAGCAAATCATTGCCCGTGCGTCAGATTGCGCCAGCAATACTGAGACCTTAATTGTTGAAGGTTTAGTGCCAACCCGTAACCATCCCTTTGCCGACGATGTGAACTATGCCATCGCTAAAGCCATGGATGCTGACGTGATTTTTATTGCCACGCCAGGTAGCGATACTTCAACTGGGTTGATGAATCGCCTTGAAATCGCCTACAACTCTTGGGGCGGGAAAAAGAACAAACGGTTGATTGGCGCTGTGATCAACAAGATTGGTGCCCCCGTTGACGATGAAGGTCGCGCGCGCCCTGATCTCTCTGAAGTCTTTGATCACCAAGGTGTTCAACGCTCTGATGCGGCCAGCATGTTCCAAATGCCAGGTAAAAGCCCACTGCGTATTTTAGGTAGCGTGCCATACAACCTCGATCTTGTTGCACCACGTGCCTCGGATCTGGCGAAGCATTTAAGCGCACGCATTCTTAATGCCGGCGAAATGCATACTCGTCGTCTGCGTAAAGTGACGTTCTGTGCCCGCAGTATCCCTAATATGGTGACCCATATTAAGACTGATTCACTACTTGTGACCTCAGGCGATCGCTCAGATGTCATCGTATCAGCCTGTCTTGCGGCCATGAACGGCGTGAAAATTGGTGCCCTACTGTTGACGGGTAGCTACGAGCCAGAGCCAGAAATTCTTAAGCTGTGTGAACAGGCCTTTGAAACCGGTTTACCTGTGTTCTTAATCGACAGCAACACTTGGCAAACCTCGCTCAACATTCAACGTTTCGACCATGAAGTACCTGTAGATGACGCGGTTCGTATTGATCTGGTGCAGGATTATGTGGCCAGCCACATCGACCAAACGTGGATTGAAAGCGTCACTAAAAACTCGCCCCGTGAGCATCGCCTGTCACCACCCGCTTTCCGTTACAAACTCACGGAATTGGCGCGCGCCGCACACAAGACTGTGGTGCTGCCAGAAGGTGATGAGCCACGTACCATTAAAGCGGCGGCCATTTGTGCCGAACGCGGTATCGCTCGCTGTGTGCTTTTAGGTAAAAAAGATGAAATCCTGCGTATCGCCGCACAGCAAGATGTGGTGCTGGGCGAAGGCGTGATCATTATCGATCCAGAAGAGGTGCGCGACCGTTACGTAGAACCTATGTTAGAACTGCGTCGCAGCAAAGGCTTAACCGAAGTCGTTGCCCGTGAACAGTTAGAAGACAACATGGTGCTTGGCACTATGATGCTGGCGCAAAATGAAGTTGACGGTATCGTATCTGGCGCGGTTAACACCACGGCCAATACCATTCGTCCACCACTGCAATTGATCAAAACGGCACCGGGCTCAAGCTTAGTTTCGTCCATCTTCTTTATGTTGATGCCAGATCAAGTGCTTGTTTACGGTGACTGCGCAATTAACCCAGATCCCAATGCAGAGCAATTAGCCGATATCGCCATCCAATCAGCGGAATCAGCCAAAGCCTTCGGTATCGAGCCAAGAGTCGCGATGATCAGCTACTCAACCGGTAACTCTGGGACAGGTTCAGATGTGGATAAAGTGCGTGAAGCGACGCGTATCGCCAAAGAAAAACGCCCAGATCTGATTATTGATGGTCCATTGCAATACGATGCGGCGGTTATGCCAAACGTTGCTCGCTCTAAGGCACCTAATAGTCCTGTCGCAGGCCAAGCCACCGTTTTCGTGTTCCCAGACCTTAACACAGGCAACACGACTTACAAGGCCGTACAGCGAAGTGCGGATCTGATCAGTATCGGTCCTATGCTGCAAGGTATGCGCAAACCTGTGAACGACTTATCTCGCGGCGCGTTAGTCGATGATATCGTCTACACTATCGCCCTAACGGCAATTCAAGCTGCACAGAACGATGCAGCTAAAGGCTAATACGGCGAAATCTGCATAGCGTTAGATGCAAAAAAGCACTGGTTATTACCGGTGCTTTTTTTTATGTTCAAATTTAGCTTAAGCAAGGCTATCGCTCTAAGATAATGGCGCAATAGCAAAGCCAGTATGGCAAAAATACGCACACTAAATACGGTGAAAACGAAATAAGCGGTGTGAATAATGTGAGTGTACTGCGAAAAATATCCACAACTGAAAGTGGAACATGGCGGAAAACTGAAAAGCGTCACTTTTTAACCAGCAGATAAAGCAAGACAATATCAGTGACTTACAAAGTATCACTGAAGTCTTCAACATAGTTTTCCACAGTTTCTGTGGATAACCTTTTTATTTGTCTCTTAACTATATGCCACAGTCAGTAGGCTTGAGTCAACGCATTTCCCAATAGATCGCAAATAACGACAAAACTTGTGCATTAAGGCTAAAATCGCGATACTCAGAACAAATTCCAATAACTAAAACTTATGCGAACTCTATTTTTTATCTCCCTGCTGTTCCTCTTTGGTTGCGGCGATCCCTCGACGGAAAATCAACGCCAGTTATCGCCCGAAGAAGTGAGCTTAGGCTTTTTTAAAGCAATTTATGTCGATCGCGATGTTGAACAAGCCAAGCAATTTGTCGATGAGCCAATTAAACAAGTGCTCACCCATTACTATATTGCCGCCGCGGTGCAGCGTAATATGCTCGGCCTGTCGATGACCAATGTTGAAATGGAAATTGATGATATCGATATCGACTTTTTCCGTAAATTTACCAAAGACGTCATTGTTGTGGTCAAAATGAAAGGGCTTAAAGGCGGCCAGCCGTGGATTGATGACAGGACCATACGCCTCCACAAGATTGGCAGTAAATGGACGATCGTCGAGCTGATGCCAGAAAAGCGCAAAGTAAACGGTTAATCTCCCTTCTCGCTAGCCTCTTTTATTGCGCATGCCTTATCATGCGCTCAATCCAAGTACCGATTTCAACCAAAAAAATAGCAACCCTAAGGTTGCTATTTCAATGTGCTTGTTTTGTTACGTCGGACTCATAAGTACCGTCAGTTAATCGCTATCGATTAAGCTTGGATCACTTCTTCTTCGCTTTCAGCAGGTAAAGACGTCAGTACATCGTCTTTCACTTGATAATAAGCATTTTCGTATTCATGAACTTCCATAACAACTCCTGCTTGATTGGGTAAGGTCGCAGAGGCATGTCATTCTATGCTGACATTTTGCCTATGAGGAAAGGGATATATTCCGTGGGCAGGAGTATAACAAAGCCAAAATCATAATTACAGAAAACTTTCAGTTTTGTTAGAGCGCCGGTGCCACTTAAGGCGTATTATCACTTTTAAGGCTCAAAATCTGTCCTAAAAACTGAAAGCCTTTCATTTATGGCAATGATGATTCGCCGCCCATGACACCATTTAATGCAGCCCTATATGCACAAACGCTATTAACAGAAATCGCTTACAAACAATGAATCTAGGGAAGTGTGACGCTAGCTGCTATCAATTAAGTAATGACGCGAGTAGGAGGTAAGATATGAACGCACTCATTGAGCTTGAAGCCACCACACTAACGACATTATTTAGCCACGGCGATGTATTAGGGATCCGCATGTTTATGGAACACATGAATATGCCATTAGATGTTCAGGACAGGCTTTATGATGAAATTTCCGCCCTCAAACACTTAAACCATCATCAAGTGAGCAAAGTGATTGAAACCTTTGGACAATCGCAGCTCTCTGAACGATTAAGCTACTGACGAAACGTTTAAGCTATTGAGTAACCATTTACTCATCAACAAGTGACTGCGTAAAAAGCTCAACACTCAAGCTAGTCTGACTGCAAGCTTGGCTTGAGTTTGCACATCCATACTTGTTGCACTTTTAGAATCCGTAATTTAATTAGCCCTATTAAAAACAAGTAAAGAATCCGCCTTCTTAGAAGGCGGCTTTGACTTGCCCCTGGAAGGGGCTATTCCAAGAACCTACATC